>NZ_JBIVAX010000013.1:47870-186831 GCF_044745805.1 Kitasatospora sp. NPDC086801 | reverse complement strand
AGCGCCTCCGAGGTGCGGGAGGAGATCACGGCGGCCCGGCCTGGGTCGATCGTGATCTGCCACATGAACCACCCGGGCGGGGGGCCCCCCCCCCCGGGGGGGGGGGGGGGGGGGGGGGGGGGGGGGGGGGGGGGGGGGGGGGGGGCGGGGGGGGGGGCCCCGCGCGGGGGCCCCCGGGCGCCCCGGTCGGCGGGGGGGACCGCGCGGGGGGCCCCCGCCACCCCGCCCGCTCGGGCCGGGGGGGGGGGGGGGGGGGGCCGGGCCCCGCGCGCCGCGGCCCGGACCAGCGGGAAGAACGGCGGCGGCGCGCTCTCCGGCGGCACCGGGACGACCTCCACCTCGGTGCCCGCGACCTCGGCGCAGGCGGCGATCAGCCCGCCCAGCGTGGTCGGTTCGGCCGGGCCGACGGCGTGGAAGGCGCCCGCCCGGCCGTCCTGGAGCAGCCGGACCACCAGCCTGGCCAGGTCGCGCACGTCGACCACCTGGACGGGCTGCTCCGGCCGCCCCGGCAGTGCGATCCGCCCGCCCCGGGCGGCCCGGCGGGCCCAGTAGGTGAGCCCGCGCTGCTCGTCGTGGGGGCCGGCCACCTTTCCGGGGCGCACGATCGTCGCCCGGTCTCCGTAGCGGGCGGTGACGTCGTCCTCGCAGGCGACCTTGAGTCGGCCGTACGTCTCCTCGGTGAGCTCCTCGGCGTCGCGCAGCGGTGCGCGGCGCGGGGCGGACTCGTCCGAGCCGGGGGCGAGACCGGCGTGCTCGTACACCGCGTGACTGGAGATGAACAGGTAGCGGCCGACCCGGTCGCCGAGCGCGTCCATGGCCTGGCCGACCTGGCGGGGGCGGTAGCCGCTGACATCCACCACCGCGTCCCAGCGGCCGCCGCGCAGGGCGGTGTAGTCGCCGGTGTCGCGGTCGCCGATCAGGTGGGCGGCGGCGGGGAAGAGGCCGGGGTTGGTCCGGCCGCGGGTGAACAGGGCGACCTCGGCGCCGCCGCGCAGGGCGCCGTCGGCGATCGCGCGGCCGACGAAGGAGGTGCCGCCGAGGAGGAGGATCCGCATGGGCCCAGCGTAGCGGCGAGCCAACGGGCCCGGGGAAGGCACCGCGCGGCACGCGGTGCCTTCCGGTGTCAGGCGGTCGCTCGGGACAGGGCCTAGCCTGCTCCGGCGGTGCGGGCCTCGGTGAGGATCAACTCCTCGATCCCGTACAGGAAGCGCTCCATCGCCGGGCGCGGGAGTACGGCCGGGTCGGCCGTCATGGTCAGGCTCAGCGCGTCCGGGGACTGCAGTGCGTCCAGGGCGTAGGTGAGGCCGGGGCGGGGCTCGAACTCCACCGGCCAGGTCAGGGTGGTCCGGTCGTCGCCCGTCCCGGTGCCGGGGGAGGCGGGGACCAGTTCGCGGGTGTCGTTGAAGACGCAGGACCGGTCGGCGAGCGGGACGCCCTCGGCGGTGAGTTGCCCGATCTCGGCTTCCAACCGGAGCTTGTCGTAGTAGGCGTGGCGGTAGGCGCCGATCGCGGCGGCGTTCGTGCGCCGGACGATGTCGCTGAACTCGGCGGTGGCGTCCGGGAGGTGGAACAGTCCGTCGCCCACGACCACGCTCACCGCGTTGGTCAGCTCGGGCAGGAAGCGATTGCTGACCACGACGTTCAGCACCGCCTCGGCCGAACCCGACAGCCGGGCCGTCATCGCCGCCGTCGCCGCCAGCAGCACCGAGGAGGAGGTCACCCGGTGGGCGGCCGCCACGCGCTCCACCGCGCGGGGCAGGGCGGGCGAGCGCAGGACGGCGTTCGGGAACCCGGCGGACGGCGTGGCCGGTTCGCCGGGCCGGGGGAACAGCCGGGCCGGGGCCAGCCGGAGCTTGCGCAGGAACTGCTTGCGGGCGCCCTCGTCCCGCCGCCGCCCGCGCTCCGACGCCTGGAACTCCGCCTCCTCCAAGGGCTGTTGGGCGGGCTCGCGGATCATCGCCAGCTCGTCCGGCGAGGTGCCCTGGCAGAGTGCGGTCAGGTCCGCCACCAGGCGGTTCATCCCCGTGCCGTCGACCGCGGTGTGGGAGAGCACCAGGCTCACGTACCGGGCCGACCCGCCCGCCTCCACCACGCCGACCCGGATCGGCCACTGCGCGGCGGTGTCGAACGGCAGGGCCGTCAGCTCCTGGTGCAGCCGCGCGCCCGTCTCGACCGGATCGGACCCTTCCGTACAGCGCCGCACCTGTACCTCCAACCGACCCTCGGCGTCGACTACTTGGCGGAGTCGACCGCCATCGCCCGGCACCAGTCGGGTGTGCAGCGAGTCGTGCAGGTGCAGCAGTTGCTCCAGGCCGTCGAGCAGTACGGGCAGCGGCAGCCCGGGGTCGAGCGGCGCCGCCGCGGCGATGTTGTACCGCGGCGCGTCGGCCGGGGCCAGCCGGCTCACGGCGTCCCAGATGGCCTGTTGGCCCCAGGTGGCAGGACCGGACCCGGCCCGGCCGGACGAGAAGGCGATCTCCAGCAGTTGACGAGTGGTCACCGTGTGGCTCTCCGATGTGGCGGTGGATCGTGACGTCGTGCCGGTGCGTTGGGAGCGCGGATGCTGCTGGGGAGAGTGTGGCGCACCACCCGCCCGCCGTCGAGGTCCGAGGTGCGAGGTCCGGCGGGGTGGCGGGCGGGGCGGGCTGGTGGTCGGCGTGGCTGCGACCCTGCCGCTCGGTGTCGGGGCTTCCGCATCTATCTCGACGTGAAGTATCTTGATGTCGAGATTGATGTCGATCATGCAACGGGGGCCTGCCATGCGGGGGAACGGACTGATGGCGCAGCTGCGGAAGCCGCCGGGCGGACGGGACGCGCGGATCATGCTGCTGGCGCAGTGCGTCGACCGGACCGGGAGCGGGGTGTGGGCGGCGGCCTCGGTGCTGTACTTCACCTACGTGTGCGGGATGGACGCCCGGCAGCTCGGCGTGCTGCTGGGCGTGGGCGCGGCGGCGGGGATCGCCGGGTCCCCGCTGGCCGGGCGGGCGGCCGAACGGCTGCCGGTGCGGTGGCTGCTGATCGGATGCCACCTGCTGCGGCTCGGGACGATGGGCCTGCTGCTGGTCGTCGACGACTTCGCCACGCTGCTCCCCGTCGTCGCCCTGACCTGCCTGGCCGAACGGGCGGCCAAGACCCTGGAGATGCTGTTCGCCACCCGGGTCGCGGGCGAGCGGCGCGGCACGTACCAGGCACTGTTCCGCAGCGTGGCCAACGCCGGGTACGCGCTCGGCGCGGGCGTCGCGGCGATCGGCCTGGCGGTGGGCACCACGTCCGCCTACCGCGCGCTGATCGTGGCCAACGGGCTCTCCTTCGTCCTCGCCGCCGTCCTGGTCTGGCGCACCCGGGAGCCGGCCGGGCGCGGCCTGGTCGCGGCGGCCTCCGGGGCGGCCTCCGGGGCGGAGCCCGCTGCCGCCCCGTCGGCCGCGCCGAGCCCCTGGCGCGACCGGGGCTACCTGCTGTTCGTGGCGCTGGACATGCCGCTGAACCTGGACGACTCGATCCTCAACGTCGGCCTGCCGCTCTGGCTCGTCCACCACACCGGCGCGCCGCACGCCGTCGTCCCGGTCTTCCTGGTCCTCAACACGGTGCTCGTGGTGCTCCTGCAACTGCGCGTCTCGGCACGGGCGGAAGGCCCGCGCGGGGCGGCCGCGGCGGTGGGCTGGTACGGCGTGACGCTGCTCGGCTGCTGCCTGCTGACCGCGCTCGCCACCGGCGGCGGACCGTGGACGGCCTCGCTCGCGCTGCTGGCCGCGGCGATGCTGGTCACGCTGGCGGAGCTGATGCGCTCGGTGAGCTCCTGGGAGCTGGCGGTCGTCCTGGCGCCCCCGGGCGCCCGGGCCTCGTACCTGGGGGTGGCCGGGATGTCCCAGTCCGTGCAGAAGTCGGTGGGCCCGCTGCTGCTCACCGGCGTGGTGATGACGGCCGGCCCGGTCGGCTGGCTGGCCCTCGGCGCGGCGACCGTCGGCCTCGGAGCGCTCCAGCGCCGGGCCAGCCTGCGCCGGTTGTCGGCCCTGGCCGGCCCGGCGGCCGAGCCGTCGCAGCGGGTGGGCGCGGCGGCCGGCTGATCCGGTGCGCCGCGGTCGGGGCCGGTCTGGGCCGGTCGGGGCCGAGGGCGGGCCGCGGACGGGCCGAGGCACTGCACGATCCGGCCCACCATGACCGTCGGGATCCCGGGAGGGGCGCGACGGGATGGGCCCGTACCGAGGGACGGTCGACCTCGACCGCGCATGGCGGCTCGTCAGCCCTGCTGGTGGGCCGATCGCGCCTGTCCGGGCCGGGTGGCGGTGACGAGGTGGTAGTCGAGGAGGCCGTCGCGCCAGGCGGGGAGGAAGTTGCGGGTCCAGTGCCCGGGTGGGACGGCGTCGGTGAGGTAGCGGTCGAGGCCGGGCCAGACGGCGGCGCCGATGGACTCGGTGGTGATGGTGGTGAAGCCGGCCGCGGTGAGGTCGCCGGTGAAGGCGGCGAGGGGGTGGGGGACGTCGAGGCCGTCGGCGAAGCTGGCGAGGAGGATGTTCAGGCGTTCGGTGATGTCTGGTCCGGCGGTGGCGAAGAAGGTGGTCACGACGAGTCGGCCGCCCGGGCGTAGGACGCGGGCGGCCTCGTGGGCGAAGCCGCTGAGTTCGCGGAAGTGCTGGGCGGCCTCGACGGAGTAGACGCCGTCCAGGGAGCCGTCGGCGAAGGGGAGTTGGTCGGCCGAGCCGAAGGTGTAGGCCAGCCGATCGGGGTAGGTGGCGAGGGCCTTGGCGTTGACGGCGCGGGCGCGCTCGATCTGGTCGGGGTGGATGTCGACGCCGGTGACGCCCGCGAACCGGAACTCGCGCAGGGCGAGCGCCGCGCCGAGCCCGCGCCCGCAGCCGACCTCGGCCAGCCGCAGCCGCTCACGTGGTTCCGGGAACTCCCGCAGGACCCGGCGGTAGAGCTGTTCCTGGCTGTACACCCGGTCCTCGGTCGTCGGGGCGGTGAGGTCCATGCCCTGCCAGTAGCCGAAGTTGATGAATCCACCGGCGAAGCTCGCGGCCTGGGACAGATCGCCAGCACCGTAGGTCTGGCGTACGCGGGCGGGGATGTGGTCGTGGCTCATGATGGTCGGTCTCCCGGTGTGTGGTGTACCCGGTCTTGGCGGTGGCGTGACGACCCCGGACTGGGGGCGCTGAACGTGCTGCGTGACGATTCGGCGGTGCTGTGGCTGGCACTTCGGTGCCCGGCGCCCGTCGGGTGCGCCGAGGTACGTACCCAAACCTGTGGTGATCCGAACACGGTACGTGATGGACCCGGGTCCGGGGCGGGAAAGGGGCGCGGAGGTTCTCAGGGGGGCTCAGAACGCCGCCGCACTACCGGGGGCGGCTCCCGGGCGTGGACGGCCGGTTCGCTACAGTCCGCGAGGATTCCCGAGGGCCTTGAGGAGAACGACACCGTGAACATCCCCGACGAACGCCCCGCACCGCCGCTCATCGGCGGCGAGCGCGAGATGCTGCGCGGCTTCCTGGACTTCCACCGGGCGACCCTCGCCCTGAAGTGCGAGGGCCTGACCGACGAGCAGTTGCGCCGGCGCGCCAGCCCGCCGTCCACGCTGACCCTGCTAGGGCTGGTCCGGCACATGGCGGAGGTGGAGCGCACCTGGTTCCGCAGGGTGATCGACGGCGAGGACGTCCCGCTGGTCTGGTCGGAGGACGGCGACTACCAGGCCGCGTACGACGCCACCAGCGGCACCCGGGCCGAGGCCTTCGCCGCCTGGCGGGCCGAGGTCGAACACTCCCGCCGCATCGAGCGCGCCGCCGAGACCCTCGACGTCACCGGGTACCAGGCCCGGTGGGACGCCGAGGTGTCGCTGCGGCTGGTGATGCTGCACCTGATCCACGAGTACGCCCGGCACAACGGGCACGCCGACTTCCTGCGGGAGGCGATCGACGGGGTGGTGGGGGCTTAGCCCGGTGCGCCGGGTCGGGTGGGGGCTCTGGCGCCCCGCGGTGTCACCAGCCGAGCAGGTGGGTGCGACGAGTGAGGGCGGTGAGGACGGACTCGGCGGCGGTGGCGGGGGTGAGGGCGCTGGTGTCCAGGGTGTGGGGGCCGGGGGCGGCGTCCGGGGTGGGCTGGAGGACGACGAGGTGGAGGGCGGCGCCGGTGGTGCGGCTCTCGCGGCGGAAGGTGTCGAGGGTCGGCGGTGCGGCCGGGCACTCGACGATGACCTGGTAGCCGCCGGTGGCGTAGGCGAAGGCGGCCTGGGCGGCGGCGGCGAGGGCGGTGGTGTTCTGCCGTTCGGCCTCGGGCAGGTGCGGCGGGAGCTGGCCGCGCCGGATGACCCGCAGGAAGTCGTGCGCACGCAGGTGGACGCTCGGGTGCAGCTCCTCCGCGAGCCGGCTCGCGACCGGGCTCTGGCCGGCCCCGGCCGGGTCGACGAGGACGAGGACGCCGCCGGCGCCCCGGCCGCCCCCGAGCTCCGGCCCACCTACGGTCGTACGGTTCACAGCTGCTGATCCCTTCGCGGGCCGGGGACGGACGGGTAGCCGGGGCGAGGCGGTCGGAGTGCGGAAGGGCCGGTCGGCCCGGATACGGACAGCCGACCGCCTCGTCCCTACGACTGGTGCTTCCGGGGATCAACCTAGTCCACGCCGGTGCCCCGAGTCGTCCCCCTCCTGCTCCGGACCGGTGTCAGCGGTCTTCCGCGCGCAGCACGATCGGGTTGGTGAGGGCCGCCATCGGGCCCCACGGGAGGTCCGGGCCCATCGCGTTGCCCTGGCCGGGCGTCCCGTCCGGCTTCGGGTGGCGGACCTCGGCCCGGACGTAGGCGGCGAGCGAGGCCGTCGTGCGCCACACCACCGTGCCGGAGCCGTCGGCGGGCAGTGACTCCTGGTGCAGTTGGCCCTCGTCGGTGAGGAGGCGGACCGTCCCGCCGGGGACGCCGGAGACGGTGAGCCGGACGTCCAGCGGGGCGTCCGCGGGGACGGCCAGTTCCTCGCCGATGCCGGCCCGGCGGCCGTGCCCGGTGACGGTGAACTCCAGCTGGACGGCGGCGGATTCGGCGAGCCAGCTGCGCCCGTCGCGCAGCCCGTCGAGGATCGCGTCCCGGGTGAGGTCCTCGGCCAGGACCACGTTGTGCGGGGAGCCGATGACCTGCGGGGCGCTGTGCGCGTCGCTGTTGCCCAGGGCGGGCAGCCAGGAGCGGCCCTCACGCAGGGCGACGGCGAGCCGGCCGTCCCAGGTGTCCACCGCCGACTCGTCGTCGTACGTCCAGGGCCCGTTCCACACCTCGACGGCGTCCGCCTGCTCGTAGCCGAACTTCCACTGGCAGGCGACGTACGGGCAGTACGGGTGCGCGGGCACCACCAGGCCGCCGGAGCGGTGGACCTGGCGGACGAAGCGCGGGTGCTCCTCGTCGCGGGAGCGGTAGCGCCAGTCGACGAACTGGCCCGCTTCGAGGCCGAGGGCCAGCCAGTGGCCGTTGCGGGTGGTGATCTCCTCGCCCGGGAGGATCAGCAGGTCGGGGCCGGCCAGCGGGCCCCAGACCGCGTGCGAGGAGCTGGTGTTGTGGTCGGTGGAGACGATGAAGTCCAGGCCGGCGGCGCGGGCGCCGGCCGCCACCTCCTCGGGGAGGCGCCGCCCGTCGGAGTGCACGGTGTGCAGGTGGCAGTCGCCCCGGTACCAGGCGCGGCCGCGGCCCCGGGCCCGCTCGGACGGGTAGTGCGGGGTGAACACCGGCCCGGGGGCGCCGAACCGGAGGGTGACCTGGACGTGGTAGTCCAGCCCCTGCGGCGCGATCTGGTAGGGGCCGAGGACGACGTGCCAGGTGCCCGGGTTGATTGGGCCGGGGAGGTAGCCGGGGGTCGCGGCGTCGCGGGCGAGGCTGAACTCGGTGCGGAAGCCGCCGGACCAGCCGCGGAAGCCGGGGCCGCCGAGGTCGGTGCCGCGTTCGTCGAAGATGCCGATGTCGCAGGAGTTGCCGGGGGTGCCGGCCGGGACGGGGGGCCTGTCGTAGCCGTAGCCGACGGCGATCTCGCGGACGCCGTCGGGGACTTCGACGGGGAGGTAGACGAAGTCGGGGGCGCCGGTGGGGAGGTGGCCGGTGAGGGTGAGGGTGCGTTCGGAGCCGGGGGTGCCCGGGGCACCGGGGGCACCGGGTGAGGCGGCGGCGGGGGTGGTCGCCGCGAGGCCGAGGGCGGCGGCGGCTCCGGTGGTGAGACCGGTGCGGAGGAGGTCGCGGCGGGCTGGGCGCGGGGCGTCGTGGGCGGGCGGCATCGGGTCCTCCGGGTCGGGGCGGGCGGGTCCGTCCGTTCCCTACCCGTGGCGGTGAATCAGGGGTGAGCCGGGGCCCACGGGCGGGGGGCGGGTCGGTGAAGGGGGCCGGTGGGGGTCGGGTCGGCGAGTTGCGGGCGGTGACGATTAGTCCGTTCATATTCATAACGAGAGGATCCGGTCGTCGCGGAGGAGACGGGTGTGGCACTGAGGCGGCGGGCGCTGCTGGCGGCGATGGCAGGGAGCGCGCTGGCGGGGTGCCGGCCATCGGCGGGCGGCGGGGCGGCGGCCCCTGCGGCCTCCGACCCTGCGGCCTCCGACCCCGCGCGCTCCGACCCGGCGTCCGAGGCCCCGGGGATACCGGCAGCGACGCCGTCGGAACCTCCCGCGACCACCCCGGCCCCGACCACCCCGGCCCCGGCGCCCGCGGGCCGGGAACCGACCCGGGCCGAGCTGGTCGACCGGTACGGCGGCACCGAGCCGACGACGTGGGGGATGGACATCGCCGGGGTGATCACCGAGCTGCCAGGCGGCGAGAGCGCGACGGCGCTCACCTTCGACGCCTGCGGCGGCCCCGGCGGGAGCGGGTACGACGCCGACCTGATCGACTTCCTGCGGAAACGTTCCGTCCCGGCCACGCTCTTCCTGAACTCCCGCTGGATCGACGCCAACCCGGACGTGTTCAAGCAGCTCGCCGCCGACCCGCTCTTCGAGATCGGCAACCACGGCACCGTCCACCGCCCGCTCTCGGTCAGCGGCCGCTCCGCCTACGGCATCGCCGGCACCGGCGGCGTCGGCGCGGTGTACGACGAGGTGGCGGGCAACGCGCAGCAGCTCGCCAGGCTGCTCGGCCACCCGGTGCGGTTCTTCCGCTCCGGCACCGCGCACTACGACGACGTCGCCGTCCGGGTGGTCACCGACCTGGGGGAACGCGTCGCGGGCTTCACCGTGAACGGCGACGGCGGGGCGACGCTCAGCGCCTCCGAGGTGCGGGAGGAGATCACGGCGGCCCGGCCTGGGTCGATCGTGATCTGCCACATGAACCACCCGGGCGGCGGCACCGCCCCCGGGGTGGCGGCGGCGGTGCCGGTGCTGCTGGCGGCGGGGCGGCGTTTCGTCCGGCTGTCGGACGTGCTGCGGTGAGGTGCGGGCGTGGCGCGCCGCGGTTGACGTGCTGGGCTCGCGCCGCGGTGACGTAGGGGGCTCGTGCCGCCGTGACGTGGAGAGCTCGTGCCGCAGTGACGTGGGGGGCCCGTGCTGCGGTGTTAGGCCAGTCGGAGGCCTCCCGGGTGCTCCTCCTCGATGATCCGGACCAGCCAGTCGAACACCGTCGGCCCCTTGCCGGCCCGGGCGGCGGCGAGGTCGGCGCGGACGTGCTCGCGGTTGGCGGGGTGGCAGTGGGCCAGCCGCAGCTCCAGCTGGCGGACCGTCTCCGGGTAGCCGAGGTTGCGTCGGGAGACCGCGTGGTCGCGCCACTCGATCAGGTAGTCGCCGTCCTCGGGGGTGCCGTAACCGCCGCGCAGGCAGTCGGCGAAGGCGTCGAGGTTCCGGCCGAAGTAGCCGTCGCTGCCGATGGTCTCCCCGACGACGTCCCAGAAGTCCTCCAGCGTGTGGATCCGGGTGCCAGCTATCACATAGGTCACGGTCACGGGGTCGAGGATATGCCGAGTGCGGCCGCCGGTGCGCCGGACTACCGGGCGACCGCGATGGCGGTGGCGAGCAGGCCGTCGCCGACGGCCCAGCGGCCCTCGAAGCCGTCGACGCGGCGGCCGTCGACGGTCGGGCCGGGGACCAGCAGGCGGGCGGTGAAGGAGCCGTCGGGGGAGAGGACCAGGTCGGCCTCGCTGAAGTCCAGGAACAGCCCGGTGAGCGGGAACCACGCCTTGTACACGGACTCCTTGGCGCTGAACAGGATGCGGTCCCACGGGGTGCCGGGGTGCTCGGCGAGCAGTCCGGCGATCCGCTTCCCCTCCTCGGGCAACGCGATGACGTCCAGGACGTCGTCCGGCAGCGGCAGGGCGGGCTCGGCGTCGATGCCGACCGAGGCGAGGTCGCCGGAGCGGGCGACGGCCGCCGCGCGGAAGCCCTCGCAGTGGGTGAGGCTGCCGACGATGCCGTCGGGCCAGCTCGGGGCGCCGCGCAGGCCGGGGACCAGCGGGCGGTAGGGGACGCCGAGGCGGGTGAGGGCGGTGCGGGCGCAGTGGCGGACGGTGGTGAACTCCCGGCGGCGCTTGGCGACGGCCTGGACGACGGCCTCCTCCTCGGCCGGCTCCAGCCGGGCATCCGGCGGGTCGTCGTAGGCCACCTCGGTCATGACGGCGTCCGGCAGCAGGTCCCCGATCACACGCTCCCCCTCGGTCGGTGCGCGGACGGCCGCCGCGCGGATCGAGCCTAACCCGGGTGGGGGTGGTCCCGGCGGGCCTTCCGGGGAAGATCCGCCGGGACCACCAGCGCCACCAGGGCCACCAGCACCCCGGGTTGTCGCTCGACGGCGGCGGCCGTCGAGCGGGGGCCGCGCGGCGTGCGGTGCAACGCGGCGTGCGGTGCAACGCGGTCGCGTCCGGGGTCGTCCCGGTGGAGCGCGACCGGCACGTGCGGACGGATCCGCGGCTGAGCGCCGCGATGCTACGGTCAACCCCACTGGGGCGGTTCGGCAGTGCGGGCCGAGGCCGCGCGGGTGGTCGGCTTCCTGACGGGTGGGGAATCCTCGTTCGTCCACGGCGCCGGCCTCGCCGTGGACGGTGGAATGACCGCGATGCCGCCCGAAGCCCCGCTGCGCTGACGCCTGTTCGAGGAGGGCCCTGCTGTGCGTGCCGAACCGGTCGCCGACTCACCGTACCTGGAGCTGGGCGAGGGCCCGCTGTGGGACCGGAGGGCGCAGCTGCTGCGCTGGATCGGCATCCGCGACCGGCGGGTGCTCACCCTGGACCCGTCCTCGGGCGCGATCGGTTCGCTCGAACTCGACGTCACCCCCGGCACCTTGATGCCGTACGGCGACGGCGGTCTGATGCTCGCCACCGAGCGCGGCTTCGAACGGCTCGACCCGGCCACCGGCCGCACCACGCTGGTCGCCGCCGTCGAGGCCGATCGCCCGGACCGCCGGATGAACGACGGCAAGACCGACCCGTACGGCCGGCCGGTCGCCGGCACGATGGGGCGAGGGGAGCCGCGCGAACCCGGCTCGCTGTACCGGCTGGAGCACGACGGCGGGGTCCGGGCGATCCTCGGCGGGCTCGACATCCCCAACGGCCTCGCCTGGCCGGAGCCCGACCGGCTCTGGCACATCGACACCACCACGCGCCGCATCGCCCTCTACCCCTACCCCGAGCACGGCCCCGTCGGCGAGCGGATCCGCGCGCTCGACGTCTCCCACCTGCCGGGCCACCCGGACGGCATGACGCTCGACGCCGACGGCAACCTGTGGGTGGCCTTCTGGGACGGCTGGGCGGTGCACTGCCTCTCGCCGGAAGGCCGGGTGCTGGCGTCGGTCGAGCTGCCGGTACCGTGTGCGACCAGCTGCGCCTTCGGCGGGCCGGACGGGCGGACGCTCTACATCACGTCCGCCCGGTCCGACCAGCACCCGCTCTCCGGCGCCCTGTTCAGCGTCCGGGTCTGACGGGTCCGAGGCCTACTGCCCCAGCAGCCGGGCGAAGTCCAGCCCGAGGCTGCCGAGCACCGGCAGTGCGCCGAGGTCGGTGACGCCGCCGACCGGGATGCTGTAGCCCTGGTTCACCTCGCGGGGTGTCGCGTCGGTCGCGGCGGCCGAGGGCGCGGCCGCCGCCGGGATCAGGGCGGCGCCGAGGAGCAGGGCGGCGAGTGCGGTGCGCATGTGACGAGGCCTCCGGGGGTGGGCGTGATGGCCTGTCAACACCGTGCGTCGCGGCGCGGTCACGTATCTTCGCTCCTTCGGCCGCACGGGGAACGATTCCAGCCTTGTGTTCATGCCGGCATGGCAGGGGTCTGGACCGAGCCTCGGTCGAGCGCATACGTTCCCTTTACCTGAATGGGCATGCGGTTGACGAACTCCCGTGCGGCTTCGGTGACTTTCACCTGTCATGCCCATGGCTAGAGAACCGGAGGGAACCATGCGCGCCATCAGCAAGAACCTCAGGATCCTCGCGGGCGCCCCGCTCGCGGCAGCCGCCCTCATCGCCCTCACCGCCGGCACCGCCAGCGCCGCGATACCGATCAACACGCCCATGACCGGCAAGGCCACCTACTACACCGACGCCGGCTACGGCGCCTGCGGCACCCAGATCAACGCCTCCGCCGAGATGCTCGTCGCCGTCTCCTACAGCTGGTGGACCAGCGCCAACCCCAACAACGACCCGCTGTGTCAGGGCATCTCGGTCAAGGTCAGCTACCAGGGCAAGACCCTCACCGTCCCGGTCAAGGACAAGTGCCCCTCCTGCGACCCCACCCACATCGACCTCGGCCAGCCCGCCTTCGCCCAGCTGGCCCCGCTCGGCCAGGGCGTCATCAACGGCCTCACCTGGCAGTTCGTCAAGGCCGGCCTGAACGGCAAGACCGTCGAGCTGTCCGCGCCCGTCACCGGCTCCACCATCGGCTGACACGCAAGGCGCGACCGTGCCCGCCCCTGCGACGCCGCAGGGGCGGGCACCCGGGTTCCGTTAGACCAGCCGCTCGATCGCCTCGAAGATGTCGGCGTCGGTCTCCTGCTGCCACTTGGGCAGGTCGTCCCAGTCGGCGACGTAGCCGGGCTTGGGGTTCTCGATGTGCTTGTGGATCTGGGCGATCCAGCAGAGGGAGACGAAACGCCCCTTCTGCTCGCGGGAGAGCTTCGCGGTCGTGCCGCCGCTCACGGCCACGAAGTCCCGGACCTGTCCGAACACGGCTGCTGCGGACGCTCGTTCCCAGTCGGGGGTCTCCTCCCAGGGGGCGATGTAGCCGGGTTTGGGCTCCCCCGGGAAGTGCTTCTTCACTCCGGCGATCCACGCCTCACGGAAGATCCGGCCGTCCTCGGTCATGAGATGTTCCTTTCATCAGGCGGTGCGCTGGAGTGCCGAAATGTGGTCGTGCAACTCCGCGATCCGGTTGTCCTTCATCAGAGGTGCAAAATGCGGCTTCAGCCCGTCGAGCTTTTTCGCGATGTAGCCGGATCCTGTCTCGCCCGCAAGAGCCATGGAGGCGGTGCCGAGCTGGACTACCTGCTCGACGTCACCGCTGTCGGCGCTGAGGGCGGCGAGTTCGGCGAGAACGGCGCCGCGACGGCGAGGAGAGAGGCTGACTTCCAGTGCGCTCCGAAGTGACTGTTCGGCAAGGTCCGGTCGGCCGAGGGCGAGGTAGCAGGTTCCGCGCTCCTCGGCGAGACGGGTGCCGTCGAAGCGCAGCCAACCGCCGTTCTGGATCGTGCCTGTAAGGCCGTGTACCTGCTCGGCCTCGGCGAGTGATCGGTCGCAGGCGTGGCGCTGTCCGAGGCCGGCGTATGCCTGGGCCTGGACTGCCGCGACCCAGTGACGGGTGGAGAGCTGGTCGTTTCCTCGGCGGGCGATTCGCGAAGCTGCCGCGAGAATGGGCTCGGCGGACATGAACTGCCGCTCGGAGAGTTCGATGAAGGCGTGTCGGGTCAGAGCGCACGCCCAGAGGTCAAAGTGCGACGCCTCCCTACCGGCTGCCGCCGCGAGGGTGTAGCAATGCGAGGCGTCGGTGTATCGATTGGCATCGAAGAGGATCTCTCCGGCGAGTTGGTAGAGGTCGCCAACCAGCACGCAGAGCTGTTTACGCGCGGGCTCCGAGCTGACGGACCGGAGTTCGGCGGCGAGAAAATCCCAGCTGATGGCGAACCAGAGGGTAGACCTCCTGCTTGTTGCGCGACGCCGAGAAGATCCGCCACAGATCAGCGTTCACGAGGCCTGTGTACCCGTGGAGGAGGTCGGAGGCCGGCGGCACGGCGGCGCCCTCGTCGCAGGGGAGCGTGATCAGTGCCCCTGTTGCCGCCATCAGCCCCAAGGCGTCACGTCGCTTCATGTCATCACTTTCGTGGATGGGCGCAGGTTTCGAGTAATGAACCGGTGCCTTGAGCTGAGGATTTAGAAGTTCGTCCAGCTCCGAGGTGGTGACTTTGAGGAGTGCTGCGAGCCGTGGCCTCTGTTGAGGTTGGGGGTCGACGCGGCCGCACTCCCAGCGGGTGACAGTGGAAGTGGCAACCCCAAGATCAGCAGCGAGCCGTTCCTGACCGTAGCCCAGCTCCCTGCGCCTTCGGGCGAACAGGTCGCGCTTACTGCTCATCTGTCCCCGTTCCACGCACGTCATCGTTCCAGGCGTGTGCCGTGGGCGCCTGGGAAACGCCTGGAAAGTGCCTGGGTTCCGCTCTGGTTGACGGTAACGCATTGTCGTTCAATGGTCACGCGCTGCTTCGGGCCGGCGATCTGTGGGCCTGCATCCGGCTGCGTCTTTGTTCGAGACTCTGATGGCCGAGGTGCTGTTGATGACGAGTGGGATTTTGATCTCTGGCCGGATGTCGAAGCCGGCGACGGTGCGGCTTCCCTACCTGCCGGAGTCGGCCGGGAAGGCGCGGCGGATGGTTCGGGAGAAGTTGGGGGAGTGGGGGCTGCCGGAGCTGGTCGATGATGGCGAGCTGATCGTCAGTGAGTTGGTGGCGAATGCGGCCAAGACCGGGTGTCTGACGCGGATGGCGGTGACGATCCGGCGGGTCGGCGATCGGACGGTGAGGGTGGCGGTGCGGGACGGTTCCGGGGCGTTGCCGGTGCTCATGGTTGCGGGGGAGGGCGAGGAGTGCCACCGGGGGCTGGCGTTGGTGCACAAGCTGACGAAGGGGCGGTGGGGCGTCGTGGTGGAGCCGTTCGGGAAGGTCGTGCATGCGGACCTGGTGGTGGGAGGGTGTGGTGTGCCGATGGGAGAGAGGGGAGTTCGCCAGTGAGCGGGGAGAAGAAGCCGGTGCTCTACGTCGTGGTGTGTGCGGCCGGAGTCGCGGGTGGGGTGGGGGAGTTGGTTGCCGCTGCGCAGGAGCGGGGGTGGGAGGTGGGGGTGGTGGCGACTCCGCAGGCGATGGGGTTCATCGACGAGGAGGGGCTGCTGGCGCAGACGGGGTATCCGATCCGTTCGGCCTGGCGGAAGCCGGGGGATCCGCGGCCGTTGCCGGATCCGGATGCGGTGGTGGTCGCCCCGGCGACGTTCAACACGATCAACAAGTGGGCGGCGGGGATCTCGGACACCCTGGCGCTCGGCATCCTCTGCGAGTCGTACGGGTGGGGCATCCCGGTGGCGGTGCAGCCCTGCCTGAGCGCGGCGCAGGCGGCGCATCCGGCGTACCGGGAGAGCTTGACCAGGCTGCGGAGCATGGGCGTGCGGATCGCGGAGTTCACACCGGGGGCGTACAGCTGGACGCGGGTGCTGGAGCTGCTGGCGGTCTGACAGGGTGGCTGGTCGGGCGGGGGGATCTTGGCAGTGTGGGGGTGTTCCGGCGTGACCGGTGCGGCGTAGCGTCCGGGCAGGTCGGCGACGGGTGTGGGAGGTTCTGGTGGCGGTCAACGGCGAGGTGTCGTTCTGGTACGCGGCGAGCGGGCTGCCGGAGCCGGGGCCGGCGTTGCCCGGGAGTACGGATGTGGACGTGTGCATCGTCGGCGGCGGGTACACCGGGCTCTGGACGGCGTACTACCTGAAGAAGGCGGAGCCGTCGCTGCGGATCGCGGTGCTGGAGCGCCGGTTCTGCGGCTACGGCGCCTCGGGCCGCAACGGCGGGTGGCTGTACAACGGTTTCGCGGGCCGGGGCGCGTTCGCGAAGCGCTACGGCCCGGGTGCGGCGGCGGCGATGCAGCGGGCGATGGACGAGGCGGTCGGGGAGGTCGTGGACGTCGCCGCCGCCGAGCGGATCGACGCGCACATCGTGCGTGGCGGGGTGCTCGAAGTCGCCAGGAACAGAGCCCAGTTGGAGAGGCTCAAGGCTTTCGCCGCCGCCGAGCGGGCGTACGGCGAGGGCCGCGTCGAGCTGTTGGGCGCCAAGGAGGCCGCCGACCGGGTCGCCGTCGCGGGCACCCTCGGCGGCACCTGGACGCCGTACGGTGCGCGGATCCAACCGGCCGAGCTGGTAAGCGGGTTGGCGCGGGTGGTGCGGGGCCTCGGGGTGGCGGTGCACGAGGGGACGGCGGTGACGGCGATCCTGCCGGGCAGCGCGTACGCCCGGCCGCGCGCGGTGACGCCGCAGGGGACGGTGACCGCCGAGTACGTGCTGCGTGCCACCGAGGGGTTCACGGCCGGCCTGCGCGGCGAGCGGCGGACCTGGCTGCCGATGAACTCGGCGATGATCGCCACCGAGCCGCTGCCGCCCGCCTTCTGGGCGGACGCGGGCTGGCAGGGCCGCGAGGTGCTGGGCGACTTCGCGCACGCCTACATGTACGCGCAGCGCACCGCGGACGACCGGATCGCGCTGGGCGGCCGGGGCGTGCCGTACCGGTTCGGCTCGCGGACGGATGCGGACGGCGGCACCCAGGTGGAGACCGTGCGCCAGCTCCGGCAGATCCTGAACCGCTTCTTCCCGGCGGCCGCGAGCGCCCGGATCGACCACGCCTGGGCCGGCGTGCTCGGCGTCCCCCGGGACTGGTGCGCCACGGTGGAGCTGGACCGTGCGAGTGGCCTCGGCTGGGCGGGCGGGTACGTCGGCAGCGGGGTGACCACGACGAACCTGGCGGGCCGGACCTTGCGCGACCTGGTCCTCGGGCGGGACACCGGGCTGACCGGGCTGCCCTGGGTGGGCCACACCGTGCGCCGCTGGGAGCCCGAGCCGCTGCGCTGGCTCGGGGTGCACGCGATGTACGCGGCCTACCACGCGGCGGACCGCCAGGAAGCGGGCGGACGGGCCACCACCTCGCCGATCGCCCGTGTCGCGGACGTCGTCTCCGGGAGGTAGTGAACGCGGCCGCGCGGGTCCGGGCGTGAGGGAGGGCGCCCGCGCGGATCCGGACGGTGGCGAGCACGGTGGCGGATTCGCCACCCCGGATCCGCCACCGTGCTCGCCACGGCCGTTCGGACGCTCCGCCGTGCAAAGCGGCCCGGGAACAAGCACGGTGGGGGCGTGCTGAGGAGAACGCTGGTGGCCCTGTGCGCTCTGTGCGTCCTGCTGTTCTGCGTGCCGGCGACCGGCGCGCAGGCCAGGTCGCCTGGGTGGGCGGTCGTGGTGGTGGACCAGGAGTCCCGTAACGTCCTGGTGCTGCAGAGCGCCGAGGAGCTGATGGCCTACCGGGGCCCGGGGCGGCTGCCGGTCGTCTGGGGCTGGAGCGCCGACCGGGCGGCCGGGCTCGCGGACCTGATGCCCGCGCGGAGCTGGACGAACCCGGACGAGGCGAAGAGCCGGGTCCGGCAGGGCCGGCGCTACCTGCTGACCACCGCCTCCGGCGGGCTGGCCGCCGTCGTGGACACCGCCACCGGCGCGACCCGCTGGGCGGCGGACCTGGGCGGGGCGGCCAATCCGCACAGCATCGAGCTGCTGCCGGACGGCAACGTGGCGGTCACGGCGAGCGGCGGCGGGTGGGTGCGGCTGTACGCGGCCTCGCAGGGGCCGCGCGCCACCGCCCACGCCGGCTACCCGCTCCCGGGCGCGCACGGCGTGCACTGGGACGGCCGGACGGGCCTGCTCTGGGTGCTCGGCGACGACGTGCTGACCGCGCTGCGGGTGGGCGGCACCCCGGCGGCGCCCACCCTGACGGCCGTCCGCTCGACGCCGCTGCCCGACCACGGCGGGCACGACCTCGCGCCGGTGCTGGCCGCGCCCGGGAGGTTCTGGGTGAGCACGCTGACCGGCCTGTGGCGGTACGACCCGGCGGACGACCGCTTCACCGCCGTGCGGCTGGGCGACCCCGCAGCCGCCCGGGACGTCAAGAGCGTCGGCGACGAGCCCGGCACCGGCCGGCTGCTCACGGTGGCTCCGGACCACACCGGCCCCTGCGACTGGTGCACCTCGGTGATCACCCTGCACCGGCCGGACGGGACGCGGACGCTGCGCGGGACGCATCTCTACAAGGCGAGGTGGTGGGGAGGCTGGTAGCAGATCCGCGACGTGCAGGTGCCGGTTTCGGGGTTCGGGTCGGCGATGCCACCCGTTCTGCCGACGGCATTCGGATGATGGGGCATATTGTGTACCCCGGCAAACTACTCCAATAGGAGTGAGTTTCCCGTCGCCGTCCGTAAACCATCCGTCGACCGTGTCGGCTGGGATAGCGTCGAAGGCGTCGGGGGGCCGACACCGATTCGGTGTATTCGAACACTAGCTACCGGGCCGTAATGGCCGGAATGAGTCCTGGAGAAAAACGTGTCGAATTTCATGCCGGAAAACATGCCGGACAACATGCCGGAGAAAATGCCGGACACCGTCGACGACCTGCAGCTCGCGGCGGAATCGCTGGCCGCTTTCCCGGCCCGGGGCGCGGCCGGCGGCGCCGATGTCACCGAGCGCCTCGCGGCGGTCGCCGAACTCTGCCGGTCGGTCGACGCGGTGCTCGACAGCCTGGTCGTCCAGGTCGCCGCGGAAGCGGCCGAGGAGGGTTGGACGGCGGCCCGGATGGCGGCGGAACAGGCCGGTTACTACGCGAGGTTGCGCCGGGCACTGCTCCCCGCCGCGACCGGCGCCGGGCTGACGCAGCAGTGAGCGCGCTGCACCCGGGCGTGCACGTGCTGTCCTGCCCCACCCGGTGGAGCGACGTCGACGAGAACGGGCACATCAACAACGCCCGGCTGGTCGGCTACGTCCAGGAGGGGATTTACGACATGTTCTGCCACCACGAGACCGCCGTCCGGGACGCCCTGTTCCCGTCCGGATTCATTATCGCGCGGCACGAGATTGATTTCCTGGAGCAGTTGTACCACCGGCCCGAGCCTTTGTCGGTGCAGTTGACGGTTGAACGGATCGGGCGGAGTTCTGCGCATGTCGTGGTGAATGTCTGCCGTGACCCGCTCACCTTTATGCGGGCCAGGACCGTGGTGGTCGCGCGGGATCGTGAATCCGGCCGCTCGCGCAAACTCAGTTCGAACGAGCGGCGTTTTCTCGAGGCGTTTATGCCGGATGCCGTGCAGGCCGTCGCGGTCCCGCCGGCCGCGCCGGCTGTGTCCACCGTGCCCGCTGTGCCCGCCGCGCCGGTCACGGCGCCTCCGCCGCAGCGCGTGGCGGCCCGCTCGGGCGCCGCTCTGCCGCACCGCACCCGCAGACGGTGTCGGGCGTCGGTGGCCTGACACCCGGTCCCCTGGTGGCCCCGCGCCGGGCAGGGCGCGGGCCGGCGGCGTGATCGACAACGGCGTCGATCCGTCCGGCCGGTCTCCCTGCCGCCGTGCCGCAGTACGCTGAGCAGCACGGGTACCGGCGAACCCCAGGCGGTCACGGGCCGTGACGGCACAGCCGACCGGACCTCGCCGCCACCAGTCGTCCGCCACCAGCCGTCCGCCGCCACCGGGCCTCCGGGCCACCGGGCCAGGGATCGTCCGCGAGAGGGCCGGCGGCTCCCGGCCTCCGGCCGCCGGGCGAAGCGCAGCCGGTCCCCGCCGACCGCAAGGAGGACGCGATGACCATCTCCCCGGAGGACTTCCGCGCCCGCGTCGTCGACTGCGGGGAGTACCCGAGCGAGGCGGAGGCGGAGCACGCCATCCGGGTCGTGCTCGCGCTGCTCGGTGAGCACCTGGTCGGGACCGAACGGGCCGAGCTCGCCGATGCGCTGCCCGAGGCGTACGCCGCACTGCTGCGCGACGCCGGGCCCGCCGCCGGACCGCTGACCGCCGAACGCTTCGTGCGCGGCGTGGTCGGCTGGATCGACGGCGCGACCGAGGCGACCGCGCCGTGGGACATCGGGGCGGTGCTCGGCACCCTCGCGGACCTGGCCCCGGGGGAACTGGTCGACCGCGTGGTCGAGCAGCTCCCGGACGGCTACGACCTGTTGTTCGGCCACCCGGTGCCGGCCTGGGCCGGCGCGCCGGTGGTGGCCCGGAACAGCTCCGTACCCCGGCCGGTCAGCTCGACCGGTCCGGCGCCCGGCCGCAGGTAGGCGGACGCGCCCCGGGGGAGGTCGAGGTCCGCGAAGCCGGGGGCGTGCAGTCGGGCGCGGCCCTCGACGCACAGCAGGATCTGCGGGGTGGGCAGCTGGGCGCGGACGGCGGCCCGGCCGGGGCGTAGTCGGGAGAGCCGGAACTCCTCGGCAGGGGAGGGGAATTCGTCCTCGAAGCGGTCGCAGGGGAGCGCCGCGAGGGCGTGCGGTTCGCCGGTGCGGAAGGACGTGACCGCCAGCAGGCCGTCGACGTCGACGTGCTTGGGGGTGAGCCCGCAGCGCAGCACGTTGTCCGAGTTGGCCATCAACTCCACGCCGACGCCCCGGAGGTAGGCGTGCGGCACCCCGGCGTCCAGGTACAGGGCCTGGCCCGCCGTGAGCCGGACGTGGTTGAGCAGCAGCGCGGCGATCAGGCCCGGGTCGCCGGGGTACTCCGCGGCGGCGCGGGCGTAGCCGGCGCAGGCCGCGGCGAACGGCCCGCCGGCGGTCGCGAGCCGGTGCAACGCCCGGGTGATGTCCCCGAGTTGGGAACGGGTGGGCCGGTCCTCGGCCAGCACCCGGCGCAGCAGCGCGGGCAGCACCTCGACGGCGGGGCGGGCCCGCAGGGCGTCCGCCCAGGGGGAGAGCAGCGGGACGGCGAGCGCGTCCAGCAGCCGGACCGTGTCGGCGGCCGGGCGGAAGCCGCACAGTGCCTCGAAGTCCCCCAGGGCGCAGATGAGTTCCGGCTTGTGCCCAGGGTCCTTGAAGACCCGCTCGGGCGCGTCGAGCGGGACGCCGCGGGCCTCCTCGGCCGCGTACCCGGCCGCCGCCTGGGCCCGGGTCGGGTGGACCTG
Source organism: Kitasatospora sp. NPDC086801 (assembly GCF_044745805.1). Lineage (NCBI taxonomy): Bacteria > Bacillati > Actinomycetota > Actinomycetes > Kitasatosporales > Streptomycetaceae > Kitasatospora > Kitasatospora sp. NPDC086801. The sequence continues at coordinate 165,764 of NZ_JBIVAX010000013.1, read as the reverse complement.
GAGGGAGAGCGCCCGGTCGGCGGCCAGCACCTTGAACAGGAACGGCAGCGTCGGGCCGAACCGCCCCACGGTGTCCGGCCCGAGCATGGCGTTCGGGTACCGGTGGATGAGTTCGTCCAGTGGCTGCCGCCCGCCGGTGCCGTCCGGGGCCGACAGGTCGGAGGGCGCCGACGGGTGTGCGCCCATCCACAGTTCGGCCTGGGGGGCGCCGGTCGGCGTGGTGCCGGTCAGTGCGGGGATGGCGGTGGGTGAGCCCCACGCGTACGGGCGGACCGGGTTGTGGAGCAGGGCGAAGGGCGGGAGCGGCATGGCGCGGCCTCCGGGGGTTCGGGTCAGCGGCAGAGCGCGGCCGCGCCGATCAGCCCGGCGTCGGTGCCGAGTTCGGCGCGGCGGACGTCGAGGCCGCGGATGTAGGACAGCGTGGCGTAGTGGTCGAGGTGGCGGACGAGCGGCGCGAACAGCACGTCGCCGGCGGTGGCGACGCCGCCGCCGACCACCACCCGGTCGAGGTCGGCCAGGGTCGCGGTGGCGGCGATCCCGGCGGCCAGGGCCTGGGCGGCGCGGTCGAAGGAGGCGAGCGCGAGCGGGTCGCCCGCCTCGGCGGCGGCGGCGACGGCCCGGGCCGAGCGGTCCTCGCCGGCCGGGCGCCAGCCCTCGGCGAGGGCCCGGCGGGCGATCGCGGTGCCGCTGGCGAGGCCCTCCAGGCAGCCGCGCGAGCCGCACGGGCAGGGCTCGCCGTCCAGGTCGACGGTGATGTGGCCGAGGTGGCCGGCGTTGCCGCTGGGGCCGGGGCGGACGGCGCCGTCGAGCACCAGCCCGGCGCCGACCCCGGTCGACACCACCAGGCACAGCGCGTTGGCCGCGCCCCGGGCCGCACCCTGCCAGTGTTCGGCGGCGGCCATCGCGACGCCGTCCCCGGCCAGCCGGACGGGCAGTCGCCGGGCGGCCACCGCCGGGTGCGCGGCCACCCCGGCGACCAGCGGGAAGCTGCGCCAGCCGGGGATGTTGACCGGGCTGACGGTGCCGGCGGCGAGGTCGACCGGGCCGGCGCTGCCGATCCCGACGGCCGTCACGGCGGCCCAGTCGGCGGTGTCGGCGAGCCGGTCCAGCACCTGGTGCACGACGGCGAGCACGGCCGCGCCCGGCTCCCGGGCCGGGGTGGGCAGCTGGAGCCGGTGCCGCAGTCGCCCGTGGCCGTCGACCAGTGCCCCGGCGATCTTCGTGCCGCCGATGTCCAGGGCGGCGAACAGCGGGGTGGCGGCGGACGGCGGGGTGAGGGTCATCGCGGCGGCTCCAGGCGGGTTCGGGCAGGGGTGGCGCCCCGGCGGGCGGGCCGGGGGCGCCGAACAGCGTAGTGCGGCCTGCGGCTCGGCGGCAGGTGGTGTGCGGGGCCGCGGGTGGGTACCCGCGGCCCCGCCGGGGCAGGCGGCTGTGCTCAGTCGGCTGTGCTCAGCAGACCGTGCTCAGCCGGCCATGCTCAGACGGCCGTGCTGAGTCGGCCGTGCTGAGTCGGCCGTGTTCAGCCGGCCGCGCTCAGGCGCAGCGTGACCAGCTCGAACGGCCGCAGCGCCAGCCGCACCCCGCCGTCCTCCACGGCCACCTCGCCGCGGGTGCCGTCCCAGGGCCGCTCCAGCAGGTCGCAGGGGACGGCGCCGGCCAGCGGGTAGGAGGTGGTGAGCCGCCCTCGGGCGCGGCCGCCGCCGGCCTCGTAGACGCGGACGATCAGGTCGCCACTGCGGTCGTCGGCGAGCTTGACCGCACTGACCACCAGCGCGTCGTTGTCCAGCTGCACCAGCGGCGCGACCTGCTCGGCGCTGCCGGTGACGTGCCGCTCGGGCAGGCCGATCCGGTAGCCCTCGCGGACGGCGTCGCCGATCGCCGCGCCCGGGACGAGGGCGTGCCGGAAGCGGTGCAGGCCCTGGTCGGTCTTCGGGTCGGGGAAGCGGGGCGCGCGCAGCAGCGAGAAGCGGACCGTGGTGGTGGTGCCGCCGTCGGTGTCGCGCACGGCACGGGTGACGTCGTGGCCGTAGGTGGAGGCGGTGACGAGGGCGACGCCCCAGCCGGGCTCGTCGAGGTGGACGAAGCGGTGGTTGCAGGCCTCGAACTTGGCGGCGTCCCAGCTGGTGTTGGTGTGGGTGGGCCGGTAGAGGTGGCCGAACTGGGTCTCGGCGGCGTACCGCTCGGTGTGCACGTCCAGCGGGAACGCGGCCTTGAGGAACTTCTCGGTCTCGTGCCAGTCGACCTCGGTGTCGATGTCGAGCCGCTGCTCGCCCGCCCGCAGGGTGAGCGTCTGGACGACGGTGGACGAGCCGAAGGAGCGCGCCACCCGGACGGCGGCCTGGTCGGGAGCGGAGAGTGCCGTCAGCGCGTCCACGGCGGTCAGGTCGGTGACGGTGTTGCGGTAGAACTGGTCGACGTCCCAGGCGTCCCACATGTTGGGGAAGTCCGGGTGCAGCTGGAGCAGGTTGGCCCGGGCGCCGGGGGCGACGGTCTCCCGGCCGTTCGCCACCTCGACCACCGACGCCACCAGGCCGTCGGCGTCCACGACCACGTCCAGCAGCCCGTTGCGCAGCAGGAAGCCGCCCTCGGGCCGCTCGATGACCTCGCAGGCGCCCGAGCCGAGCACGGCCGGGGCGGCCCCGCCGGCCGGGACGGCCGAGCGCGGGTGCGGCGCCGAGTTGAACACCAGCTCGCGCCCGCCGGAGGCGTCCCCGGCGAGGGCCTGCTGGGCGCCGTCGATCAGCGAATCCAGCTCCGCGGCCAGCGCCGCGTACGTCGCCTCGGCCTCGCGGTGCACCCAGGCGATGGAGGAGCCGGGCAGGATGTCGTGGAACTGGTGCAGCAGGACGGTCTTCCAGATCCGGTCCAGCTGCTCGTACGGGTAGGCCGCGCCGGTGCGCAACGACGCGGTGGCGCACCAGAGTTCGGCCTCGCGCAGCAGGTTCTCACTGCGCCGGTTGCCCTGCTTGGTCTTCGCCTGGCTGGTCAGGGTGGCCCGGTGCAGCTCCAGGTAGAGCTCGCCGACCCAGACCGGCGGGTTCGGGTACTCGGCCTCGGCCTTGGCGAAGAACTCGGCGGGCTTCTCCCAACGGACGGTGGCCGAGCCCTCCAGGTCCTTCATCCGGCCCGCCTTGGCGACCATCTCGCGCGTGGTGCCGCCGCCGCCGTCACCCCAGCCGGTCGGGGCGAGCGAGTGCCGGGCCACTCCCTTGTCCTTGAAGTTCCGTGCCGCGTGGGCGATCTCGCTGCCCTTCATGGAGCAGTTGTAGGTGTCCACGGGCGGGAAGTGGGTGAAGATCCTGGTCCCGTCGATGCCCTCCCAGAGGAAGGTGTGGTGCGGGAACTTGTTGATCTGGCTCCACGAGATCTTCTGCGTCAGCAGCCACTTGGAGCCCGCGTTGCGGATGATCTGCGGCAGTCCGCCGGTGAAGCCGAAGGTGTCGGGCAGCCACGCCTCGTGGTTCTCCACCCCGAACTCGTCGAGGAAGAACCGCTTGCCGTGGACGAACTGCCGGGCCATCGCCTCCGAGCTGGGCATGTTGGTGTCGGACTCGACCCACATGCCGCCGGCCGGGACGAAGCGGCCCTCCGCCACGGCCTTCTGCACCCGGGCGTACACCTCGGGGCGGTGCTCCTTGATCCAGGCGAACTGCTGCGCCTGGGACATGGTGTAGAGGAAGTCGGGCTCGTCCTCCAGCAGCGCGGTCATGTTGGCGGTGGTGCGCGCCACCTTGCGGACGGTCTCGCGCAGCGGCCAGAGCCAGGCCGAGTCGATGTGCGCGTGGCCGATCGCGCTGATCCGGTGCGCGGACGGCACGGCGGGCGCGGCCAGCACCCCGGCGAGCTCCGAACGGGCGGCGGCCGCCGTACCGTTGACGTCCTGGAGGTCGACCGCGTCGAGCGCCCGCTCGACCGCGCGCAGGACGTCCCAGCGGCGGGCGCCGTCCACCGGCAGCTCGGCCATCAGTTCGCCGAGCACCTCCAGGTCGATCACCAGCTGCCACACCGTCTCGTCGAAGACGGCGAGGTCCATCCGGGTCAGCTTGTACTGCGGCTGGTCGCCGGCGGTCTCCTTGTCGCCCAACTCGGTGGGCAGGAAGGGGTGGTAGTCCAGGATGACCGGGTTGGAGGCCGCCTCGACGTGCAGCAGCACCTGCTCGCCGCCGACCGCGGGGGCGGCGATGCGCACCCACTGGTTCTGCGGGTTGAGGCCCTTCACCGGGGTGCCGTCCGGGCGGTAGACCAGGCCCTCGCACTGGAAGCCGGGCATGTTGGCGTCGAAGCCGAGGTCGATCAGGGCCTCGACCGTCCGCCCGGCCCAGGCCTGCGGCACGGTGCCGGTGACGGTGATCCAGCTGGTGCCCCACGGTGCGCCCCAGGCGTCGCCGACCGCGATCGGGGTGCGCGGCGCGGCCAGGCCCTCGGCGACCGGGACGGGCTCGCCGGGCGCCGTCCAGACACCGATCTCCAGCGGGACGGACTCGGGGTAGACGGCCGGGCGGATGCGCTCGTCCAGGACGCGCTTGAGGCGGGACTCGACCAGCGTGCGGTCATCGTGCATGTCAGCGGGCTCCGTTGCGTGACTGAGGGCGGAACAACAGGGGTCAGAGAGAACGTACGTCGTCCGGGTGGACCACCTCGGTGATCCCGCGCGCGGCCAGGTGGGCCCGGTCCTCGGCGTGCTCGGCGAGGACGGTGGTCGGGCGGGCGCCCGCCTCGGCGAGGCGCATGAACGCCTCGTAGACGGCGCCGCCGGGCCCGCAGACCGAGCGCTTGGGCGCGGTCACCTCGTCCCCGGTGGCCACCACCACGGCGGTGGTGCGCGGCTTGGGCGGCTGCCAGGAGCGGCGGGCCTCGGCGGCGGCCTCGGCCAGCCGGGCGCCGGCCGGTTTGACCGTGCGGTCGGTGGTGAGCAGGCCGAGGCTGTACTCCAGCTCGGGGAAGTCGGCCAGCGAGCGGTCCACGTCGTGCGAGCACCACCAGGTGACGCCCCACACGTCCGGGCAGTCCAGCACGGCCTCGACGGTGGCGCCGGTGAACCGGGCGGCGTCCTCGGCGGTGATGTGCGGGGCGGGGGCGCCGACCTCCTGGAGCCAGACCGGGCGGGCCGGGTCGTCGGCCCAGGCCTTGGAGAGCTCGACCAGGTAGGCGGCGTGCTGCGCGGTGGCGGTGGAGTGGGCGCCGTAGCGCTGGGCGGTGCCGTTGAACACCCAGGAGTGCACGGCGGTGGCGGCGCCGATCCGGGCCGAGTGCCAGGGGGTGAACGGGTGCTCGTCCTGGTACCAGGCGGCGTCGTAGGAGGCGTGCAGGTGCAGCCGGCCGGGCGCGCCCTGCTCGCAGGCGTCGAGCATCCGGCGCAGCCAGGCGTCGGCCTGCGCGGGGGTGATCCGGTCGGGGTCGGGGTGCGGTTCGCCGGAGAACTGGTTGATCTCGTTGCCGAGCGTCATGCCGAGGAAGTTGGGCCGCTCGTGCAGCGCCTCGGCGAGGGTGCGAAGGTAGGCGGCCTGGCCGTCGAGGACCTCGGGGTCGGTGAAGATGTTCCGCCGGTGCCAGGTCTGGGTCCAGGAGGGCAGGAAGTCGAAGCTCGACAGGTGGCCCTGGAGGCCGTCCACCGCGACGTCCAGGCCGCGTTCGCCGGCCGCGTCCACCAGGGCCGCCAGCTGCTCGACGGCGCGCGGGCGGATCAGGGTGCGGTTGGGCTGGAACAGCGGCCAGAGCGGGAAGACCCGGACGTGGTCCAGGCCGAGCGAGGCGATGGAGTCGAGGTCGGCGCGGACGGCGTCGAGGTCGAAGTCGAGCCAGTGGTGGAACCAGCCGGCGGTGGGCGTGTAGTTGACGCCGAAGCGGGGGCGCTGCGGTGCGGGGGTGCTCATGGGCGGGTGATTCCTCAACGGGTGCGGGGCGAACGGGCGGTGGGGTCAGGGATCGTCGGACACGTCTTCGGTCGGACAGGGCCTAACCCTTGACGGCTCCCTCCTCGACGCCCTTGAAGAAGAAGCGCTGGCAGACGCCGAACACCACGACGATCGGCAGGAAGGCGATCATGGTGCCGGCCGCGATCAGTCGCGGGTTGGCGGAGAAGGTGCCGTTGAGGTACTGGAGTCCGACGGTGAGGGTGTACTTCTGCGGGTCGTTGAGCACGATCAGCGGCCAGAGGAAGTCGTCCCAGGCGCCGATGAAGGTGAAGATGACGATCACGCTGAGCATGCCGCGCACGTTGGGCAGGCCGATGTGCCAGAGCCGCTGCCACACGGTGGCGCCGTCGACCAGGGCGGCCTGGTCGAGTTCGATCGGGACGGCGGCGAAGGCGGTGCGCATCAGCAGCACGTTGAGCATGGCGATCGCGCCGGGCAGGGCGACGCCGGCCAGGCTGTCGGCCAGGCCGAGGCCGCGCACCAGCACGTACTGGGAGACGATGGTGACCTCGCCGGGGAGCACCAGGGTGGCGAGGAAGAGGCCGAGGACGAGCTTGGCGCCGCGGAAGCGCAGCCGGGCGAGCGCGTAGCCGGCCAGGGTGCAGCCGACCACGTTGCCGGTGATGCAGACGGCGGCGACGATCAGCGAGTTGAGGGCGTAGGTCCAGACCGGGATGGTGTCGGCGACCTTGCCGTAGTTGCCGAAGGTCAGCTGTTCGGGGATGAAGCTCGGGGTGCTGGTGTAGACGTCCTCGTTGGGGCCCTTGAGGGAGGTGGAGAGCTGCCACAGGAACGGCCCGAGCACCAGCAGCAGGACGAGCAGCAGGAGCAGGTAGCGGGCGGCGGTCTGGGCGGGGGAGGGGGTGTTGAAACCCCGGGAGCCCCGGGAATCTTGAGCACGGCGGGCGGCCTTCGAACGGGGGGAGGTCATGGGCTTCAGGCCGCCTTCCGGTTCAGGCGCATCAGCAGCAGCATCGGGCCGAGGGTGATGACGAACAGCATCAGGCTGAGCGCGGAGGCGTAGCCGAGGTGGCCGTTGAAGCCGCGGCTGTACATCTGGATCAGCATCACCACCGACATGTCCCGCCCGCCCGGGCCGCCCTGGCCGTGGGAGAGCACGTACAGCTCGGAGAAGACGCGCAGCGCGCTGACCGAGATGAGGACGGAGATCAGCATCATGGTCGGCCGTACCCCGGGCAGGGTGACGTGCCAGAACCGGCGGATCGGGCTGGCGCCGTCGACGGCCGCGGCCTCGTGCAGTTCGCGCGGGACGTTGGCGAGGGCGGACAGGTAGATGACCATGTAGTAGCCGAAGCCCTTCCAGACGGTCAGGGCGATCGCGCTGAACAGCAGCAGCCAGCGGTCGGTGAGGAAGGAGACCGGGGAGTCGGTCAGCCCGCTCTGCTGGAGCAGGCCGTTGACCAGGCCGCGGTCGTCCAGCACCCAGCCCCAGATCAGCGCCACCACGACGGCGGAGGCGATGACCGGGGTGTAGAAGGCGGTGCGGAAGAAGGTGATGCCGGGGATCTTGCGCTGGACGAGCAGGGCGAGCAGCAGCGGCAGGACGGTCAGCAGGGGGAGGCAGACCAGCATGAAGACGATGCTGTTGAGCAGGGCGTCGGCGAGCTGTTCGTCGTCGAGCAGGCGCCCGTAGTTCTCCAGGCCGGTGAACTGCCCGCCGCCCAGGGGTTTGGCGTTGGTGAAGGACAGGATCACCGTGTTGACGGCCGGCCAGAGGTTGAAGACGGCCAGCCAGAGTATCGCGGGCCCGGCGAGCAGCCAGGGGGTGAACCAACGCCGGTGGGTCATGCCGTTGCCTTCCTGGGGGTGGTGCGGGTCATTCCCGGGTGCGGCGGGCGGGGGCCCGCCGCATGGCCGGTACGGTCGGGGTGGCGGTGGCCGTCAGCCCTGGAGCAGCTTGTTGCACTGCGCGACGGCGGAGTCCAGCGCCTGCTTGGAGCCGGCGTCGCCGCTGATGGCCAGCGCGATCTGCTGGTTGACGATGGTGCTCATCGCGTCGTCGTACTGGACGGGCTGGGTCAGCTTGGCCTTGGCGAGCGAGTCGAAGGCGATCACCTTGGCGTCGCCGGCGTTGGTGCCGTCGCTCTTGCTGAAGAACGGGTCGTTCGCGGAGGCCTTGGTGGACGGGAAGACGCTGGTCAGGCGGGAGAACGCGGCCTGGTTCTCCGGGCTGGTGACCCAGCGGGCGAGGGCGACGGCGGCGGCCGGGTTCTTGGTGTTCTTCGGGATGGCCAGGCCCTGCACGTACAGCGGCGGGACGCCCATCGTGGCCGAGGAGACCATCTTCGGGGCGATCGTCGGGTTGTCGGTGGCGAGGCTGGTGATGAAGTTGCCGCCGCCGGTGGTCCAGGCCGCGGTGCCCGCGTTGAAGAGCTTGGAGTTGCCGACGTAGGTGTTGGTCAGCACGTCCTTGGGCAGCAGGCCCTCCTTGAACGCGTCGCGGTACTTGTCGAGCAGCGCGGCGGCCTCGGGGGTGTTGAAGGTGAAGGACTTGCCGTCGTCGGACATGAGCTTCACGCCGGCGTTGTAGAGGTCGCCGAGGCCCGGCTTGCGGCTCATCAGGTAGGTCTGGCCGCCGGACTTCTCCTTCATCACCCGGGACTGGGCGATCAGCTCGTCCAGGCTGGTGGGGAGCTTCTTCGGGTCCAGGCCGTTCTTGCTGAGGAGTTCCGCATTCCAGTAGTTCACATCGGTGTTGAGGTACCACGGGTAGCCGAAGGTGCCGTTCATGCCGGTGTAGCTGTAGGCCTCGACGCCGCCCGCGACGTACTCGTCGGCGAGCTTGGGGTCGGCCTTGGCGACGTCCAGCAGGAGGTCCTTCTTGGCCAGCGGGAAGGCGAAGTCCGGCGGGAGGTTGACCACGTCGGGCAGGCCGCCGGCCGCGGCCTGGCTCAGCACCTTGTCGGAGTAGCCCTCGCCGGGCTGGTCGAGCCACTCGACCTCGACGCCGGGGTACTTCTTCTTGAAGCCGTCCAGCACGCCCTGCATGTAGTCGGTGAACTTCGGCTTGAGCGCCCAGGTCTGGATCGAGACCTTGCCCTTGACCTCGCCGGTGGCGGCCGCACTCGCCACGCTGTCGCTGTTCTTGCTGTCGCTGGAGCCGAGTCCGCAGCCGGTGAGCGCGGCCGCGGTGAACGCCGTCGTGGTCAGTGCCGCCCAGATTCTTCGCATGAGGGTCTCCCGGTCCTGGGGGTGGGTGGGGGATCGTGTCGAGCTCGGGGGGTGGTTTTGGGTCACGGGGGTGGTGCCGAGTTCCAGAACCTGACTTACTAAACCGGTCTAGCTATGTCAGGGACTATGCTCCCGCCTAAACTTGGATGTCAAGAGAGGAGTCGGGTTCTGTGGCCAGACCGACGATCGCCGACATCGCGCGCCAGGCCGGTGTCTCCAAGGGCGCGGTGTCCTTCGCGCTCAACGGCCGCCCCGGGGTGAGCGAGGCGACCAGGGCCCGGATCCTGCGGGTCGCCGAGGAGATGAACTGGCGCCCGCACAGCGCCGCGCGGGCCCTCGGCGGAGCCAGGGCCGACGCCGTCGGGCTGGTGATCGCCCGCCCGGCCCGCACCATCGGCGTCGAGCCGTTCTTCAGCCAACTGCTGTCCGGCCTCCAGGCGGTGCTCTCGGCGAGCTCCGTCGCGCTGCACCTGATGGTGGTCGAGGACACCGCCGCCGAGATCGGGGTCTACCGCCGTTGGGCCTCCGAGCACCGGGTCGACGGCTTCATCGTCGTCGACCTCCAGGTCCGCGACCCGCGGCTGCCGGTGCTGGACGAACTCGGCCTGCCCGCCGTGGTCCTGGGCGGGCCCGGCAAGGGCGGCGGGCCGCTGCGGATCTGGGCCGACGACCGGGAGGCGATGCTCTCCATCGTCGACTACCTGGCCGCCATCGGGCACCGCCGGATCGCCCACCTGGCCGGGCTGCCGCACTTCCAGCACACCCAGCGGCGGATCCGCGCGCTGCGCGACGCCTCCCGCCGGCTCGGGCTGGAGGAGGCCGTGTCGGTGCCCACCGACTTCAGCGACGCCGAGGGCGCCGCCGCCACCCGCACCCTGCTCTCCCGGCCCCGGCGGCCCACCGCGATCGTCTACGACAGCGACGTGATGGCCGTCGCCGGGCTCGGCGTGGCCGGGGAGATGGGCGTCGCGGTGCCCGGCGAACTGTCCATCGTCTCCTTCGACGACTCGGTGCTGGCCCGGATCGTCCACCCGCCGCTGACCGCGCTCAGCCGGGACACCTTCGCGCTCGGTGAGCAGGTCGCCCGCAGCCTGCTGGCGGCCCTCGACGAGGCCGGGTCCGGGCGCGACCTGCAGATGCCCACACCCCGGCTGACCGTGCGCGAGTCCACCTCGCCGCCGGGGGCCGGATCGCTCGACGGGGTGGTTGCTGCGCGAGTCGTTGACAGCGGTCCTGAACCGGTTTAGGTTCGCTGCGCCGAGCGGCCCCCGCCCGGCGCGCCCCCAGGCCCACCCCCCTTCCGCAGGCCCGCCGTTGCGGCCGGCCGCAGCGGCGACGACGTCGCCCCCACTTTGCGCACCGCCACGCCCACATGCACCCGGCCCGTCCGCGCCGACGGGCCGCCCCCACCCACCTCCGCTCGATCGGAGCCACCGCATGTCACGACGGATACCCCTGCTGCTCAGCGCCGCCCTCGCGGCCGCCGCGCTGGGCGCCGCCCCCGCCGCCCACGCCGAGCCGCGGACGCCCACCGCCCCGGCCGCCGGCACCCCCGGCGCCTCCGGCGCCCAGCCCTACGCCTCGTACTGGTACCCCTCCACCATCCTCAACTGGGACCCGGCCACCGACCCGGACGCCCGCTTCAACCGCTCCCGCGTCCCGCTCCAGCCGCGCACCAGCGACCCCGCCCTCAAGGCCAACCCCAACGCCCGCACCGGCGAAGGGAAGATCGCCTCCCTGGTCTCCTTCGGGCCCACCTCCAACAACCCCTCCCAAGGGTCCGCCGACCCCAACTACTACGCCTTCGGCTACTGGCAGTACGTCGACAAGCTGGTCTTCTGGGGCGGCTCGGCCGGCGAGGGCCTGATCCTCGCCCCCAACCCGACCGTCATCGACGCCGCCCACCGCAACGGCGTCAAGGTGTACGGCACCGTCTTCTTCCCGCCCGCCGCCTACGGCGGCCAGCTCCAGTGGGTCCGCGACTTCGTCCAGAAGTCCGGCAACAGCTACCCCGTCGCCGACAAGCTCGCCCAGGCCGCCCAGTACTACGGCTTCGACGGCTGGTTCATCAACCAGGAGACCGGCGGCGGGGATTCGGCCCTCGCCGGCGAACTGCGCAACCTCATGCAGTACAGCAAGGCGAAGAGCGGCACCGAGTTCATGTGGTACGACGCCATGACCACCTCCGGCTCGGTCAACTGGCAGAACGCCCTCACCTCCGCCAACTCGCCGTTCCTGCAAGATGGTTCGAAGCGCACCTCGGATTCGATGTTCCTGAACTTCAACTGGAGCCAGTCCGGCCTGAACTCCTCCCGCGCGCTGGCCCGGCAACTCGGCCGCAGCGAGTACGACCTCTACTCCGGCATCGACACCGAGGCCAACGGCTACAACACCAGTGTCGACTGGAACTCCCTCTTCCCGGCCGGCCAACCGCACACCACCTCGATCGGCCTCTACCGGCCCGAGTGGACCTGGAAGTCCGCCACCGACCGGGCCGACTTCTACGCCAAGGACGCCCGCTACTGGGTCGGCGCCAACAACGACCCGTCCAAGGTCAACCCCTCCGACACCTGGCCCGGCCTGGCCGGCTACGTCGCCGAGTCCTCGCCGATCACCGCCAAGCCCTTCGTCACCAACTTCAACACCGGGCAAGGGGACTTCTACAACTCCGCCGGCACCCGGGTCGCCACCGGCGGCTGGAACAACCTGTCCCTCCAGGACGTCCCGCCGACCTACCGGTGGATGGTCGACTCCAGCGGCAGCAGGCTCACCCCGTCCGTCGACTTCGCCGACGCCTACCAGGGCGGCTCCTCGCTGCGCCTCACCGGCACCCTGGACGCCACCAACACCGTGCGGCTGTACGAGACCAAACTGCCGGTCGCCGCCGACACCAAGCTGGACCTGGTGGTCAAGACCCCGGCCGCCGGGCCCACCAAGCTCAAGGCCGCAGTCTCCTTCACCGACGCGCCGAACAGCTTCACCACGATCGACGTCGGCGCCAACTCCGGCACCGGCTGGGAGCGGCACACCCTCGACCTCGCCCCGTACGCGGGCCGCACCATCGCCCAGCTCGCCCTCCAGGCAGATGGCTCCGACCCCGCCTACGACGTGCGGATCGGCCAGATCTCCGTCCACGACGGCGAGGTGGGCACCCCGGCGGCGCCCGGCGGCCTCACCGTCCTCGGCGCGAGCGACGTGACGGCGGGGTCCAGCCAGTCGCTGCGGCTCTCCTGGACGGCCGCGCCCGGCGGCGGCGTCCACCACTACGAGGTGTACCGGCGCAACGCCGACGGCAGCCGGACCTTCCTCGGCGCGACCCCCAACGACGCGTACTACGTCGGGCGGCTCGACCGGGTCGGCACCGAGGACGCCACCACCCTCGACGTCGAGGCCGTCTCCACCACCTACGGCCGCTCCACCGCCGCCTCCACCACCGTCGGCTGGACGGGTACGCCGCCCGCGACCGGCACCGACCTGGCGCTGAACCGCCCGGCCACCGCCTCCGGCCAGTGCAACGCCAACGAGGGCCCGGCGAAGGCCGTCAACGGCAGCGTCAACGGCGGCACCGGCGACAAGTGGTGCAGCCTGAACAGCTCCAAGTGGCTTGAGGTGGACCTCGGTTCGGCCAAGAAGCTGTCCAAGTTCGTGGTCAAGCACGCGGGCGCGGGCGGCGAGAGCGCGTCCTACAACACCCGCGACTTCTCGATCCAGACTCGCTCGAACACCGCCGACCCCTGGACGACGGTCGCCAACGTCACCGGCAACACCGCGGGCACCACCACCCACCCGGTGACCACCACCGCCCGCTACGTTCGGCTGGTCGTCACCAAGCCCACCCAGAACACCGACCCGGCCGCCCGCATCTACGAATTCGAGGCCTGGGGCCAGTAGCCGGGCGACTCCGACAAGCCCTGGGCCCCCGCACCGACACCGAAAGGACCCTCCCCGTGCCGGTCACCATCACCGCCGTCGAGAACACCGACCTCTTCACCGGTCCCGAGGAAGCCCCGCGCCAACTACTGCGGGTCACCCTCGACGGCCCGGCCGCCCGGATCACCGTCAGCGGTCCGGGCGTGCGCGGCGAGGCGACCGGCACAGGGCTGGTCGAAGTCCCGTTGGAGCTCACCGGCGCCCCCGAGCCGGGCACCGAACTCCCCGTCACCGTCGAGGCGGAGGGCGCCTCCGTGGACGCCCTGGTGGAGGTCGCCGAACCCGGCTGGACGATGTTCCTGGTCTCGCACTTCCACTACGACCCGGTCTGGTGGAACACCCAGGCCGCCTACACCTCCCCCTGGGAACTGCTCTCCGCCGACGCCACCACCCGGCCGCTCTGGGAGCGCAACGGCTTCGCGCTCGTCGACGCGCACATGGACCTCGCGCTGCGGGACCAGGTGTACAAGTTCGTCCTCGCCGAAGTCGACTACCTCAAGCCGTACTTCGACCAGCACCCCGAGCGCCGCGAGACCCTGCGCACGCTGCTGGAGCGCGGCCAGGTCGAACTCGTCGGCGGCACCTACAACGAGCCCAACACCAACCTGACCGGCGCCGAGACCACCATCCGCAACCTCGTCTACGGCATCGGCTACCAGCGCGACATCCTCGGCGGCGACCCACAAACAGCCTGGCAGCTCGACGTGTTCGGGCACGACCCGCAGTTCCCCGGCCACCTCGCCGCGGCCGGCCTCACCGGCAGCGCCTGGGCCCGCGGCCCGTTCCACCAGTGGGGCCCGATCCAGAAGAACTTCCGCGAGGGCAAGGACGACGCCCGGGTGATGCAGTTCCCGAGCGAGTTCGAGTGGATCGCCCCCTCGGGCGAGGGCGTGCTCACCCACTACATGCCGCACCACTACTCGGCCGGCTGGTGGATGGACTCCTCCCCGGACCTCGCCACCGCCGAACAGGCCGTCTACGAGCTGTACCGCAAGCTCAAGCCCGTCGGCGCGACCAGGAACCTGCTGCTGCCGGTCGGCACCGACTACACCCCGCCCAACAAGTGGGTCACCGAGATCCACCGCTCCTGGGCCGCCAAGTACCTCTGGCCGCGCTTCGTCTGCGCCACCCCGCGCGACTTCCTCGACGCCGTCCGGGCCGAGCTCGCCGCCACCGGCCGCCGGCCCAGCCCGCAGACCCGCGACATGAACCCGGTCTACACCGGCAAGGACGTCTCGTACATCGACACCAAGCAGGCCCAACGGGCCGGTGAGGTCGCCGCCGCCGACGCCGAGAAGCTCGCCACCCTCGCCGCCGTCCACGGCCTCGGGCAGTACCCCACCGCCGCCCTCGACAAGGTCTGGCGCCAACTCGCCTACGGCGCCCACCACGACGCCATCACCGGCTCCGAGTCCGACCAGGTCTACCTCGACCTGCTCGGCGGCTGGCGCGAGGCGCACGACCTCGCGGCCGCCGTCCGGGACGAGGCGCTGGACGCGCTGACCGCGCGGATCTCCACCGCCGGCGTCGGTTCCACCGCCGGCGTCGATTCGGCCGTGGCCGCGGGCTCGGCCGTGGTCGTCACCAACACGCTCTCCTTCGACCGCACCGATCTGGTCGTCGTCCAACTTCCCCCGCAGACCGGGGCGGTACGGGTGCTCGACGACCGGGGCGAGCCCGTGCCGAGCACCGTCGACCGGGGGACGCTGCGCTTCCTCGCCGCCGACGTCCCCGCGCTCGGCTGGCGCACCTGGCGGCTGGTGGAGGGCTCCGCGGAGGAGCCCTGGACGGCGGCCGAGGGGGTGGCGATCACCAACGACCGCTACCGGGTGACCGCCGACCCGATCCGCGGCGGCGGCCTGTCCTCCGTCCACGACCTGCTGCATGACCGGGAGTTGATCCAGGGCGGCCGGATCGGCAACGAACTGCGGGTCTACGAGGAGTACCCGCAGCACCCCGACTTCGGCGAGGGCCCCTGGCACCTGGTGCCCAGCGGACCGGTGCGCGGCTCCGGCACGGCCCCGGCCGACGTGCGCCGCGAGACCGGCCCGCTCGGCGAGCGGCTGGTGATCGGCGGCACCGTCGACGGGATCCGCTACGAGCAGACCGTCACCCTGTGGCGCGGCCTCGACCGGGTCGACTGCCGCACTCGGGTCGTCGACTACTCCGGCGCCGACCGGCTGCTGCGGCTGCGCTTCCCCGTCGACCTGCCCGGTGCGCTGCCGGTCAGCGAGGTCGCCGGCGCCGTCGTCGGGCGCGGCTTCGCCCTGCCCGACGTCGACTCCGCCGAGGCGCCGTGGACCTTGGACAACCCGGCCAACACCTGGTTCGGCCTCGGCGCCACCGCGCGCGCGGTGCTGTCCGATCCGGTCGGATCGCCGCTGGGGGAGCGAGCGTTGGGCGTCGCCGAGGTGGTCGTGCCGAGCCTGGACGACGCCGCCGACGCCCGCCCGCTGGTGGTCGCCCTCGCCCGGGTCGGCGTCACCGCCACCACCTCCGGCGCCGACTGGGCCCGGTACGGCTGGCTGGACGTCGACTCCAACCTGCCCGACTTCCGGATCGTCCTCGGCGGGCCGGAAGAGAACGACGCCGCCCGGGAGTTGATCGAGCGGGCCGGCGAGGAGTACGCGAGCGTCCTCAAGACGCACGGCGCGGTGTGGGTGCCCGCACTCACCCCGCTCGCCGAGGTCTGGCAGCCCGGCGCCGACCTGCGGGACCTGCGGGCGCTGCCCGCCCTGGTCGTCGCGGACGCCGCCGCGCTGGTCGCCGACCTCGCCGACGCCCGGATCACCGCCGTCTGCCCGTCCGACGTCGTGGACCAACTCGCCGACCACACCATCGCCTTGCTCAGCTTCGGCCTGCCCGGCTTCGCGGTCGACACCACCGGAGCCCTGCACCTGTCCCTGATGCGCTCCTGCACCGGCTGGCCCTCCGGCGTCTGGATCGACCCGCCCCGGCGCACCCTGCCCGACGGCGCCTCCTTCCAACTCCAGCACTGGACACACGAGTTCAGCTACGCACTGGTCGGCGGCCCGGGCGACTGGCGGAGTCAGACCCTGCCCGCCCAGGGCCAGGAGTTCAACCACCCGCTCTACGCGCGGATCGCGCCGGCGCAGGACGGCCCGCTGCCGGCCACCCTCTCCTGGCTGCGGGTCGAACCGCAGCGCGAGGTCCTGCTCGGCGCGCTCAAGCCCGCCGGCAACCCCATCGCGCACGGCTCGGCAGTGGCAGTCGGGCGCGAACTCGCCGTCCGGCTGGTCGAGTCGACCGGCCTCGGGCGTACGGCGGAACTCGGCGGCGCACTCGGGCTGAGCCGGCTGCGGCCCGCAGACCTGCTGGAACGCCCCCTCGGCGAGGCCGTCGAACGCCTCGACCTCGCCGGCTCGCAGATCGCCACCCTGCTCGCCGCCCCCGGCGTCGCCGCCGAACCCGGTGGCCCGGTCCTCGGCCCGGTCGCCGAACCCGCGCAGCCCGTCCACGCCCGCTACTGGCTGCACAACCGGGGCCCGGCGCCGCTCGGCTACCTGCCGGTCTCCGTCGGGGCCTCGCCCGGCCTGCTGCGGACGGGCGGGGAGGCGGTCGAACTCTCCGTCGCCCTGTCCTCGCAGCTGCGGGACGCGGCGGTCGAGGGCACGGCCGTCGTCCTGCCGCCCGAGGGCTGGCAGACCAGCCTCGGCAGCCGCCCCTACCGGCTGGAGCCCGGCGGCCACCTGCGCTTCCCGGTCACCCTCACCCCGCCCGCCGGGGTGCTGCCCGGCCTGCACTTCGCCGCCGTCCGGATCGTGCACGACGGCCAGGAGATCGAGGACGTCGTGACCATCGCCGTCGGCGACCTCCCCAACCTGCTGCCCGTCCCCGGCGACGCCCCCGAGGACTGGACGATCGCCCAGGGCACCAAGGCCACCACCGGCCGCGACACCGGCCTGGACGTCGCCGTCTCCGCCGAGACCCTGCGCGTCACCCCCGGCGGCCGCACCACCCTCGGCCTGACGCTCACCAACCGCACCCGCGGCGAGATCCGCGGCGAACTGCAACTCGTCTCCCCCTGGGGCACCTGGGAGGCCATCGCCGACCCGGTCCGCGGCTTCACCGTCCCGGCCGGATCGTCCTCGACCGTGGCCTTCGAGATCGCCGCCCCCGAATCCACCGACCCCGGCGCGTACTGGGCGCTGGCCAAGGTCATGTGGTTCGGCCGCTGCCAGTACGCCCCGACCGTCGCCCTGGAGGTGGAGGCGTGACCCTCGGTCTGCTCGACGGAAAGCCCCTCCCGCGCACCGCCCTCGACCGCCGCCTCGCCGCCCTCCGCACCGGCCCGCGCTCCACCGCCCTGCCCCAGCCCGGCAGTTCGGAGGACCGCCAGCTCACCCGCTGGGTCGCCCAGGTGCTGCTGACCGAGGCCCTGTGCGAGGCGGTCGCCGCCGAGCGCGACCTGCCCGTGCGGTCCACCGGCCCGGCCCGCCTGGACCAGCAGGCCGCCGTCGAACTCGGTTCCATCACCGCCGCCGCCTACGAAGGCAGCCCCGCCGTGCGCGCCGTCTACGCCTCCGTCACCGCCGACGTCGAACCCTCGGCCGCCGACATCGCCCACTACCGCACCCTGACCGCCCGCCCGCCGTCGGCCGTCTGGCACCTCGCCCTTCCCGACGGCGAACTCGACGCCGACCCCGACACCCTCCCGACCGCCCTCGCCGAAGCCCTCCGCGAGGCTCCGCCCGGCACCTGGGTCACCGCCGGCCCGTGGAGGGCCGCGCTCCGCTCCACCCACACCGTCACCCCGGCGCACGACCCCACCGCGGACCTCGCCGAGGCCGCCCGCCGCGCCACCTTCGTCCGCTGGCTCGACCGTGAACGCGCCCGACGCCTCACCCTCGTCGAGGGATTGGAACACCCGGGCGATCCGGCCCAACCCGACAACCACCACCGCCACTGAGACGCCACCGCTGCCGACCTCGCCGGGATCACCAGCGAGGTCGGCAGCGGAACGGGCGGTCAGACGATCTTGCAGGGCGCGTACGCGGCGCCCAGCTGAACGGCCGCGCCCAGGCGGTGGTTCCCGTCCTGGATGCTGATGCCGCCCCCGTCGACCCGGATCTTGATCGGTTCGAGTGCGGCGCTGTTCTTCATGCCGGTGACGGCGGCACTGAGCCGCTTCTCGTCGAGCCCGCCCGCCACCGTCTGCGCACGACCGCTGGCCTGCTGCAGCAACGCGACGCTCACTTCGACCAGTTGGCCGGTACGCACGCCCTGCGCGGCGAAGTCCTGCAACTGGTCGATCTGCGCGCCCTGGAAGGTCCCGGCGCCGGCCCGGACGTGGAAGCTGGAGTCCCGCTGCCGGTTGACGTGGCCGCTCAGGTCCGCCTGGGCCTGCTCGGGGCCGATCTCCATGTTGACGAGCTTGTAGTAGGTCTCCAGGTCGTCGTCGACCTTGATGTACCCGTAGCTGCCGTCCTCGTCGAAGATCACGCGTTCCTCGGTGCCCGCGAGCTGGTAGATCTTCTCGTAGTGCTCGTCGGTCAGCTTCTGGTCCAGGATGAGCCGCAAGCCCGGATAGTCGGCGTCGACGTGGGTGTGGTCGCCCTCCTCCTCGGCGGGCTTCGCCGTGGGGCGCCGCTGCACCGAGGGCTCGCCGGCCTGCGTGCCGTGCGCGTGGGCCGCGTGCTCCGCTGCGGACTCCCGGGCGAGCGGCCGGGACAGCACCCGGGAGGCGTTCGCCTCGGCCTCGCGCTCGAAGCGGTCCGAGGGGTCGCTGACCCGTAGCCCGCTCCCGTTGTCGGTGCCCGCGACGGGGCCGCTGCGCTGCTGGATGACGTGGGTCAACTCGTGCGCGAGCGTGTGCTTGTCGCCCCCTCCGGAGCCGAGCACGATGTGGCTGCCCGAGGTGTACGCTCGGGCGCCGATCCCGGCCGCCGACTCCCGGGCGGTCGCGCCGGTGTGGAGACGGACGTCGGAGAAGTCCGCGCCGAGCCGGGACTCCATCTCGCTCCGGAGCCCGTCGGCCAAGGGCGTGCCGGGGCTCCGCAGTACCTCGTGGACGGCGGAGCGCTGTACGTCGGCCGCGGCGTGCTCGTGCTGCTCCTGTTCCTGTTCCTGCTCCAGCATCCGGCCCACCGCGGCGTTGCCCACGGCCCGTTGCATGGCGGTGAGCGCCGCAGGAGTCACGACCCCGGCGCCGGACGGGCGCCGGGCGGGAGTCATCGGCCGACTGCTACGGCCCGGTCGTCGGTCGGCGGCAGGCGCTCTGCCGGGGTCATGGGCACGCACAGGAAAGGCCCCTTCGAGGGATCGGCGACATTCCCTCCCAGTCTGTTCGACCCCGTACCTCCGGCGGAAGGTACGCCAGGGCAACGTCCGATGTCCCCCGGGGCCACCTCCCCCGTCAACCCGCCGAGCTGGGTGCTCGGCGGGCCGGGTTCACGACGTGGTGTGCGACGGATCGCGGCGATGGGATGTGTCGGCGCAGTTCAGGGCAGCAGCGAGACCTGGTAGTGGGCGATGGACCAGCCGTCGGCCGCCCGGCGCAGCAGGACGCCGAGGTTGACGGTGAGGGTGGGGCGGTCGGGGAAGGCGAAGTCGACGCTGTGGTAGCCGAGGAGGAGGGTCGGGGTGAGCCGCCGGGACTCCAGGATGCGGTAGTCGGCCGTCATGCCGGGGGGCTGGGAGGCGTAGTAGGCACTGATGCCGGCCCGCCCGACGGTGTACGGGTGGAGGCCCTGGAAGATCGCGTCCTCGGTGAAGCAGTCGGCTGCCTGCTCTGGTTCGTGGGCGTCGACGGCGGCCTTCCAGCGGTTGAGGACGCCGCGCAGCACGGCTTCGTCGCTCATCGGGCGCCTCCCGTGCCGGGGTCGTTGGGGTGCGGGGAGAGCGGGGTGACGGTGTCCCGCCGCCACACCCGCAGGGGCATGGAGGCGAGCGCCTGTTCGAGCCGCGTCTCGTCGGGGGCGCTGAACAGGCCCCAGGTGCGCCATTCGCCGGGGGCGAGCGGCGGGCGCCAGAGCCGCAACAGGGTGCCCTGGGCGGCGAGTTCGCGCGACCGCTGGGCCTCGCGGGCCCGGATGTCGGCGACCGCGTCCTCGGTGGTTCCGTCCGGGACGGTGGTAACCATGTCGACCAGGAATTCCATCGGTGTCCTCTCGTACGGGGCTTACCGGAGTATCGAGGGGTGGCGCGGTCACCGGTGCGGAGCCACGCCGGTCACGGGCGGGCGTCGTGGCCCGCGCGCAGGCTGAGGACGGAGCCGGTCAGGAGCAGGCCGATCAGGGCGAGCAGCGGGGGCGTCCAGGAGCCGGTGGCGGTGTGGAGGGCGGCGGTGAGGGCGGGGCCGGGTGCGCTACCGCGACCGGGCGGCCCTGGAACGCCTCGCCCTGGTCCAGCTCTGGCACGTGGACGGCATGATCCCGCTCGCCGGGACGGCCGCCGTGATGGCGAGCGAGCAGGCGGCGGAACGCAAGGCGCTGCTGGCGGCGCAGCGGGACGAGATGACGGCCCGCGCCCGCCGTCTGGAGCGCGCCGCGGCCGTCCTGACCCACATGCTCGACTGCCACCGCGACCGCCCGCTGGACTGCCCGGTCACCCACGCGCACATCGACGCCCGCGTCGACGCCGCCCTCGCTGGCGAGGAACTGGCCGACGACTTCCTCCCGCCGGCGACCGGGACCGCGACCGGGATCGGTCAGCGCAGCACCGCCGGCGTCGGCCCGTCGGGTCGCACGGTGATGCTGTAGGCGGATCCGGTCGGGACGGAGCGGAACCGCACGGTGTGGGCGGGCAGCAGGAGTTCGAGCAGCGCGGTGGTCTCGCGGAGGGCGAACTGGGTGCCGAGGCAGGCGCGGGCGCCGAGGCCGAACGGGAGGTAGGCGCCGAGCTGGCCGGGGCGGGTGCCGGCGGCGGTGAAGCGGGTGGGGTCGAAGCGCTCGGGGTCGGGCCACAGGGCCGGGTCGCGGTGGGTGAGGTAGGGGCAGACCAGGACGTCGGTGCCGGCGGCGATGCGGTGGCCGTCGATCACGTCGTCCTCGACGGCGTGCCGGGGGAGCAGCCAGGCGGCGGGGTACAGCCGCAGGGTCTCGCTGACCAGGGCCTGCGGGTCCGCGCCGCGCGCCTCGGGGTGGCGGTCGAGGAGGAGGAAGAGCCAGGTGAGGGTGGTGGCGGTGGTCTCGTGCCCGGCGACGAGCAGGGTGACGAGTTCGTCGCGGATCAACCGGTCGGTGTACTCGGGGTATTGGGTGGCGGCGTCGAGCAGGACCCGCAGCACGCCGGGCTCCTCGGCGTCGGTCGCCGAGCGCGCCGCGTCGATGGCGGCCAGCGCGACGGCGTCGATCCGGGCGAGGTCGGCGGCGACGGCGTCCCGGGCGTCCCCGGCGTCCGTGGGCAGGGTCGGCATGGCCGCCACCACCCGTTCCACGGAGCGGAGTTCATGGTCCGTGCGGTCGTCCATCGGTAGCCCGGTGAGGGCCCGCCAGGCGGTGTCGAGGGCGAATCCGCGCATCTCCTCGCCGAGGTCGAAGGTCTCGCCGGTGCGCGCGTACCCCTCCCAGCGGTCGGCCGTCCGGCGGGCGGCAGCGGCGATCCGCTGCTCGTAGCGGCGCATCCCGGTGCCGGTGAACTGGGACTGCAGCAGCCGCCGTTGGCGCTTCCAGGCGTCTCCGGTGGCGGAGAGCACGCCGTCACCGACCAGCATCCGCGCGCGGTGCGAGCGCTTGACGTAGCGGTCGGGGTGGCGGCCGAGCACGTGCTGCACGGCGGCCGGGTCGGTGACCAGCACGGTGGGTGTGGGGCCGAGTCGGAAGGCGGCGATGCCGCCGACGCCGCGCTGCGCCCGGGCGAGCAGGTCGACGAGGTCGGCCTCCTCGCTGCGCCACTGCTCGACGGCCTCGGCGGCCAGCTCCGGTACGGGGCGGGTGTCCGTGGTCACCAGGAGTCTCCTCGGGTCGGCCGTCGTGGGCGAACGGTCCGCCCGGCGTTGACTGTACGTCAGTCGGGTGGCGGCGCGGTCGCGTCCAGTGGCCGAGCACGTGGCTGCGCCGCGATCCGTCCCCCTCGACGGACCGCGGCGCAGCGGCTTGCGGGGTGTCAGGCGGGTGCCCTACGGGTCACACGGCCTGCCACAGGGCGGGGACGATCGGCGGCTCCCAGCCGACCTGGGCGGTGTGGCCCTGGAGGCAGCGGTAGCTGACCCCGTTGTAGGTCACGACGTCGCCCGCCTGGTAGGTGGTGCCGGGCGTCCAGGTGCCGCCGGGGTTGGTCGGGCCGTTGCCCACGACCAGCGAGAAGCTGGTGCTGTGGGTGGCGGTGCCGGTGCCGGTGAGCGTGATGCTGTAGGTGCCGGCCGCCGTGTTCGCGGCGGTCGCGATGGTCAGCGAGGCCGAGGCGCCGGACTGCACCGAGGACGGGCTGAAGGAGACCGTCACGCCCGCCGGGGCGCCGGAGGCGGTCAGGTTGACCGTCTGGGCGGAGCCGGAGGTGGTGGCGGTGGAGACCGTCGCGGTGGCCGAGTCGCCGGGGTTGACGGTGGCGGTGGCCGGGTTCACCGCGAGGGAGAAGTCGTTGGCGGGGGTGGTGCCGCCGACGGAGGTCTTCCAGATGGTGTAGGCCACGCCGTCGGCGCTGCGGTTCAGCGCGGTCGGGTCGATGTTGCTGGTGGTGTCGCAGGACTGGTGGTAGCAGGAGTCGTACGAACGGCCCGCGCTGCCGCCCCACTTGGTCGCCTGGCCGGAGGTCTTGACGGCGTCGGCGCCGGCCGCGTAGCCGGAGGTGGGGATGCCGGCCTGCTGGAAGGAGTAGTCGTCCGAGCGGCCCTGGCCCTCGACGTTCTCCTCCGGCTGGAGGTTGAGGGAGTCCCAGTAGGCCTTCATCGGCGCGGCGGCGGAGGAGGTGATGTTGTTGATGAAGTAGCCGGCGTTGGGCGAGCCGACCATGTCGAAGTTGTAGTAGGACTTGATCGCGGAGCGCTGGGTGGAGCTGAGCTGGCCGACGTAGGACTGCGAGCCCTGGAGGCCCTGCTCCTCACCGGTCCACCAGGCGAACCGGACGTGCCGGGTCAGGGTGGGGTTCTGCTGGGCGAGGACGAGGGCGTTCTCCAGCAGGGTGGCCGAGCCGGAGCCGTTGTCGTTGATGCCGGGGCCGGCCGAGACGCTGTCCAGGTGGGCGCCGAACATGGTGACCTGGTCGGCGGGGCCGCCGGGCCAGTCGGCGATCAGGTTGTTGGACTGGTAGGTGCAGGAGGTGCAGGTCTGCTCGGTCACGGTGTAGCCGGCGGCCTGCAGCTTGCCCTTGATGTACGCCACGGACTGGCTGTGCCCGGCGCTGCCGGCCCGGCGGTTGCCGCCGTTCTGGCTGGCGATGGTGTTCAGCTGGGTCAGGTGGGCCTGGACCTTGGCGACGTCGATGTCGGGCGCGGGCCCGCCGGGGGTGCCCCCGCCGCCGACGGTCAGGGTGTACTGGGCGGTGTGGCTGGCCGCGCCGGCGGTGCCGGTGACGGTGATCACGTACGTCCCGGCCGGGGCGCCCGAGGAGGCCGACAGGGTCAGCGTCGCGGACGAACCCGTCTGCACGGAGGAGGGGCTGAGCGTCGCGGTGACCCCGGTCGGGGCGCCCGAGGCGGTCAGGTTGACGGTCTGCGCGGTGCCCGAGGTGACGGCGGTGGAGACCGTAGCCGTGGTCGAGGCGCCGGGCTGGACCGAGCCGGAGGCCGGGCCGAGCGCGAGCGAGAAGTCGTTGTTGCCGGACGGGGTGCAGGTCGGGTCGCCGCTCTGCGCGGGCACGCTGATCGCGTCCCAGGCGGCCTTGGTCCGGTTGAAGTAGTTGCAGGTCGGGTCGAGGTTCTTGGCGGCGGTCAGGGTGGTGGTGCGGTACCGCTTGTAGGTCATGCCGCTGGTCTTGAGCAGCATGCCGCCGTAGAAGACCTGGCCGGCCTGCTTGACGCCGATGCCGGTGACCGAGGAGCTGTTGCAGGTGGGGCTGGACGGCTTGCCGCCGCCCGGGTTGGAGCCCATCGACAGGAGGTAGAACCAGTGGTTCAGCGGGCCGGCCGCCGCGTGCACCTCGGTGCTGGGGATGGAGGAGGAGTAGCAGTTCGGGTCGTTGTTGACCAGTGAGGGCTGGTACAGGTTGCGGATCGGCCCCTGGCCGACCAGGTTGACCTGCCGGCCGACCTGGTAGTCGGGGTAGTCGTAGGGCGCGGGCTGGTTGACGTACTCCTTGGTGAGCGCGCCGAAGATGTCGCCGGTGCCCTCGCCCAGGCCGTTCTCGTTGTTGGCGCCGCCGGGGGTGTACTGGTCGATGCCGTGGCCGAACTCGTGGCCGACGACGTCCTGGGCGGCGATCCACTCGTTGTTCTGGTTGTGGCCGATGGAGACGGAGCTGCCGTCCCAGTAGGCGTTGACGTCGTTGAGGCCGACCTTGACCGGCCAGCTGCCGCCGTTGCCGTTGTGGCCGTTGCGACCGAGCCAGTCGCGGAGCATGTCCCATTCCTTCTGGGCCGCCCACATGGCGTCGCCGCAGCCGGTCTCCTTGCTGGAGGGGTTGCCGGTGCCCCAGGAGTCGGAGGACTTGCTGAACACCTGGCCGGTGCTGTAGTCGGAGCAGGTCAGGCCGGGCCGGTTCGGGTCGCGCAGTGAGTACGAGCCGCCGGAGTTGGTGGTGCTGATGGTCAGCGGGCCGGGGCCGTTCCACTTGCTGTTGATGGTGCCGGCGCGGACATCGTCGTAGCTGTCGATCACCTCGCCGCTGGCGGCGTCCACGAAGACGTGCAACGTGCTCGGCGCGCTCTCGGTACGGCCCTTGAGGACGGTCTCCCAGGCGAGCCGGCTCGCACCGTCCTTGACCCGGACGACCAGGCGGCGCTCGGCCACCGAGTCCACCGTGGCCAGCTTGGTGCGCGCGGTCTTCTCCGCGTTCGCCGCGCTGACCTGCGGGGTTATCGAGCCGCCGACCGGCCCGGTGGCGGCCGACTGGAGGCCGCGGACCTTGCCCTGGCCGTCGGCGAGCACCACGGCGTCGCCACCGACCACCGGCAGGCCGCGGTAGCTGCGGTCGTACGCGACGGAGTAGAGGCCGCCGAGCCAGGGGGTGACGGCCCGGCGCTCGTAGGTCTCGCCGGGGCCCTTGGCCAGTGCGTCCAGGCCGGCGGCCGCGGCCGCGTCGGCGGCGTTGACGGCTGCCGCAAGGGCGCTGGGTGGTGCGGGAGAGGGGGTGGGCGCGGCGGTGGCCGGCCCGGCCGTGGCGGCGATCATGCCGGCCAGCACGGTCAGGGTGGTCGCCGTGGTCAGCAACCGTCCTGTGGAAACTCTGCGTTGCATCGAGGCTCCTCGCATGTGGGGGTCCTCGACCGCGGACGGCAGGGCTGGTGGCCCACCGCAGGGCCGTGTCTGGGGGACGGCCGTGCGGGCCGTCCGCGCTCGGGTGCCGGAACCCTCACACGGCGTCATGCTCTGGTCAATGGCTGGTGCACGCGATGCATAGGGTTGGCAAATTCCGTCAAGCTGGGCTTTTGCCCGAGTGGTTGAGACCACCTCATGTACGGACCGGGTGTCATCGAGTACCGTCCTGATGGTCGGAAGGTTGGCGAGGGGCCCGGGGGAAGCGACCGGAGGAGGCAGCCGTGCACCGGAACCGCGTGGCCGTGGAACCGGCGTCCGCACCTCCGTCCCCACCCGTCGCCCCGCCCGCCCAGGACCTCGGCGCCTGGCGGGACTTCGGCGCCCGGCTGCGCCACTGGCGGCGCCGGGCCGGCCTCACCCAGGCCCAACTCGGCGCCGGAATCGGCTACGACCACACCGCGGTGAGCAAGATCGAGCACGGCGCCCGCCGGGTCACCCCTCGGATCGCCGACCGGATCGACGAACTCCTCGGCGCGGGCGGTGAGTTGCGGGCCGCCTGCCAGCGGGCCGAGACCGCCGAACTGCCCTCCCTGGCGCCCCTCGCCCCCGTCCTGCTACGGCCCCCGCTGCCCACCGCGGCCGCGAACGGGCCCGTCGGCCCCGCCCGCTGGAGCGCCCCCGCCCAGCCGCCGCCCCGGCTGCCCGACTACGGCCTGCTCTGCCCGCTGCACGGCGCTGACGGCTGCGATGTCCCCGGCCCGGTCGAACTCGCCGCCCTGCACGCCGAGTTCTGCGCCGCCGACCCGGCCGCCGGGCCGCCCCTGGGCGCCGCCACGGTGCACGCCCTCACCGGACTGCTGGCCGCCCACCTGCGCACCGGTGAGGCCGGCGGCCTGCCGGGCCTGGCCGCCGCCGTCGAACGCACCCTGCAGGCCGTGCTCGCCCGGCTCGCCGCCGCCTCCGCCGCGCAGCGCCGCCCGCTCGCCCGGCTGGCCGCCGAGCACGCGCACGCCGCGGGTGCGCTGCGCATGCAGGACGGCCGCAACGCCACCGCGATGGCCTGCTTCGACCGCGCGCTCGCCTGGGCGGAGCTCGCCGGGGACCAGGCCACCCAGGTCGCCGCGCTCAGCGACATGAGCACCCTCGCCCGGATGGACGGCGACCCGGCCGCCGCCCTCGGCTACGCCCGGGAGATCGGCCGCGCCGCCCCCGGCCGGCACTGGTCCGGCGCGATGGGCCAGATCGGCCAGGCCCGCGCGCACGCCCTCACCGGCGACGTCCGGGCCACCATCCGGCACCTCGGCCGCGCCCGGCTGCACCTGGACCACATCGACGCCCGGGACGAGGACGACGCGCCCTGGCTCACCATCGCCTCGATGCGGCTGCGGGTGGAGTCCGGCGCGGCCGCCGCGCTGCGCGACCTCGCCGCGGTCGTCGACGATCCCCGGCTGGCCCGGCGCGCGCTGACCGCCGCCGAGACCGCGCTCGGCCTGCTCGGCCCGGCCCAGCTCCCCTCCAGCCGTCTCCTCTTCACCGTCCGGGTGGCGGACTGCCACGCCTGCGCGCACGACCCACAGACGGCCGTCCAGCTGCTCGGGCCCGCCCTGGAGACCGCCCCGGCGGCGGCCCTGCCGGCCCTGGTCGGGTACGAGCTGCGCGGCCTGCGCGACCGCCTCGCGGCGTACCGGCCGGAGGCGGCGTGGCGGCTGGCGGAGCTGGCGGGATCCTGACGGGCGGCGCCACCCGCACGGCCCGCGCCCTCGCGCCCGGCTCGCGCTCGCCCGGTGCCACCCGCGCCGCCCTCGCTGGACCGGGGGGGCCGGATCCGGGTCCGGACCGCCCCCTGTGTCAGGGGGCGTGCGACCTCGCCCGGCGTGGGCCCGACCCCGCTGCGCTCCGGTTTCTCCAGCGCCTGCGAACAAACGCGCCCCTTTCACGCCGGTCTGGTGTCAACTTCGTGCGCGGATCTTCCTCCGATCGGGTTATTTATGGCGTTAACACGTCGAATGACTGCCGTAGCTGACCTCTCCCGCTAGAGTCTCTGACGTTTCCAGTCATTAGTTCGCGAATAACCAAGGGGGCGCGTGCTGTCCGCCATTGCACGCCGGCTCGCTCATCCGCTTCTGCTCCTGGGGGTGCTGTGCACGGCCGTCGCCACACTGCACTTCCACTGGGAGCCCGACCGGGTCTCCCCGCTCGTGCTGGTCGGCGTCCTCGGGTACCTGGCCGTACTGGAGCGGGTGATCCCGTACCGGACCGACTGGCATCCGAGTGGGCGTGAACTGCGCTGGTACACCGTGTACTTCGTGCTGAGCATGGTCGGCGGCGCACTCGCCCAGGGGCTGGTGACGGCGCTGGTGCAGGTGCTCGGGGCGGCCCATCCGGTGCTCCCGTTCGCCGTGGAGATCCCGCTCGCGCTGCTGATCGGATCGCTCGGCGACTACCTCGTCCACCGCTGGTCCCACCACAACCGGTGGCTCTGGCGCCTGCACGGCGTCCACCACGTGCCGGACAAGGTGAATGTCGCGAACAACGGTGTGAACCATATTCTCGACGTGTTCGTCGCGCAGTCCGTGGTGCAACTCCTGCTGTCGCTGATCGGCTTCTCGGTGGAATCCGTGTTCGTGGTCGGAATATTCATTCTTGCGCAGGGGTATTTCGTCCACGCGAACATCGACGTCCGCCTCGGGCTCCTCGGCCACCTGCTGGCCGGCCCCGAGCTCCACCGACTGCACCACAGCACCGACCTCGCCGAGGCCGGGCACTACGCCTCCGACCTCTCGCTGTGGGACCACGTGTTCGGCAGCTTCACCTGGCGCCCCGGCCGGGTGCCCACCGCCGTCGGCCTCGCCGACCCGGCCGCCTTCCCGGCCACCGGCGAACTGGGCGCCACCCTGCTGCACCCCTGGCGCCAGGTGAAGACCACCGAGCCGTCCGTCTGACCCCGCCCGCGAGGCCGCTCCTCCTCCGCCCGTGTCCGCGCCGCCACGCCATCACCCTCGGATTGGATCATGACCACCTCGCCCTTCGCCGTGCCCTGCGACCGGATCGCGATCACCGGCATCGGCTGCCGCCTGCCGGGACACGCCAACGACCACCGGACCTACTGGCGCAACCTCGTCGAGGGTCGGGACTGCCTCACCGCGACACCCGCCGACCGCTACGACACCGGCACGCTCGGCAGCCGGGACCGGTCCAAACCGGGCCGCCTGATCGGCGGCCGGGGCGGCTACATCGACGGCTTCGACACCTTCGACCCGGACTTCTTCGGCATCAGCCCGCGCGAGGCCGAGCACATGGACCCGCAGCAGCGCAAGCTCCTGGAGGTCAGCTGGGAGGCCCTGGAGGACGGCGGCCTGCGCCCCGGCGAGCTGGCCGGCCGTGACGTCGGCGTCTACATGGGGGCCTTCACCCTCGACTACAAGATCCTCCAGTTCGCCGACCTCGACTTCCGCACGCTCGCCGCGCACACCGCCACCGGCACCATGATGACGATGGTGTCCAACCGGATCTCGCACTGCTTCGACTTCCGCGGCCCCAGCGTCTCGATCGACACCGCCTGCAGTTCCTCCCTGGTCGCGGTGCACCTCGCCTGCCAGAGCCTGCTCCGCGGCGAGACCGAACTCGCCCTGGCGGGCGGCGCGTTGCTGCACATGGCGCCGCAGTACACGATCGCCGAGACCAAGGGCGGCTTCCTGTCCGCCGACGGCCGCTCCCGCGCCTTCGACGCCTCCGCCGACGGCTACGTCCGGGCCGAGGGCGTCGGCGTGGTCGTCCTCAAGCGGCTGTCGGACGCGCTGCGCGACGGCGACCCGGTGCACGCCGTCATCCTCGGCAGCGGCGTCAACCAGGACGGGCGCACCAACGGCATCACCGTCCCCAGCGCGGACGCCCAGGTCACCCTGATCGAGCGGGTCTGCGCCGAGGCCGGGGTGGTGCCCGGCAGCCTCCAGTACGTCGAGGCGCACGGCACCTCCACCCCGGTCGGCGACCCGATCGAGGCGGCCGCGCTCGGCCGGGTGCTGGGCATCGGCCGCCGCCCGGGCGACCGCTGCTACGTCGGCTCGGTGAAGACGAACATCGGACACACCGAGGCCGCCGCCGGCGTCGCCGGGCTGATCAAGACCGCCCTCGCCCTCGAACACCGGCGGATCCCGCCGCACCTCAACCTGGAGAAGCCCAACCCCGGCATCGACCTGGCCGCACTGCCCTTCGACATCCCGACCGCCCCGATCGACTGGCCCGAGCACGACGGACCGGCCCGGGCCGGCGTCAACTCCTTCGGCTTCGGCGGCACCAACGCGCACGTCCTGCTGGAGGAGCCGCCGCGCCCCGGGCCCGCCGCCCCGGCGCCGCAGCCGACCTGCACGGTGCTGCCACTGAGCGCCAAGGACGCCGCCGGGCTGCCCGAACTCGCCGCCGGAGTCCGCCGGGAGCTCGCCGCCGGGGTGCCGCTCGCCGACCTCGGCCACACCCTGGCGCACCGGCGCCAGCACCTGCCCGAGCGGCTCGCGGTGGTCTACTCCACGCCGGACGACCTGGACGAGGCGCTGGCCGCCCACGAGCGCGGCGAGGAGCACCCCCGGGTGGTCCAGGGCCGCGCCCGGGAGCGCCGACAGCGCCGCCTCGCCTGGGTGTTCACCGGCATGGGCCCGCAGTGGTGGGGCATGGGCCGGGGCCTGTACGAGAACGAACCGGTCTACCGGGCGGCCGTCCAGTCCTGCGACCGGGAGATCCGCGAGCAGGCCGGCTGGTCCCTGCTCGACGAACTGCACCGCGACGAGGCCGACTCCCGGATGGCCGAGACCTGGCTCGCCCAGCCCGCCAACTTCGCCGTCCAGCTGGGCCTGTCCGCGCTCTGGCGCAGCCACGGCCTGCGCCCCGACGCGGTGGTCGGGCACAGCACCGGCGAAGTCGCCGCGTTCTACGAGGCCGGGGTGTACGACCTGGCCGACGCCGTCCGGGTGGTGCTGGCCCGCAGCCGCCTCCAGCAGCGGCTGGCCGGCACCGGCACCATGCTCGCCGTCGGCCTCCCGGAGGCCGAGGCGGAGCGCCGGATCCGTCCGTACCGCGCCCGGGTCTCGCTGGCGGCCGTCAACAGCCCCTCCACCGTGACCCTGGCCGGCGACACCGACGCGCTGCGCGAACTCGCCGAGGAACTGCGCGGGCAGGAGGTGTTCACCCGCTTCCTGGAGGTCGAAGTCCCGTACCACAGCGTGCGGATGGACCCGATCAGGGACGAGCTGACCGCCGCGCTCGCCGCGCTCAAGCCCAACGAGGCCCGGCTGCCGCTCTACCTCACCGCCCGCGAGGGCCTCGCCCGCGGCCCCGAGCTCGACGCCGGGTACTGGTGGGACAACGTCCGCAACCCGGTGCGCTTCCGCGCCGCCGTCGAACGGATGGCCCAGGACGGGCACGGCCTGTTCCTGGAACTCGGCCCGCACCCGGTGCTCGGCCACGCGATCCGCGAGTGCGTCGACGGTGCGCACGCCCTGCCGTCCATCCGCCGGCGCACCGACGAGCCCGCCTGCCTCACCCAGTCGCTCGCCGAACTGCACACCCTGGGCGTCGAGTTGGACTGGCGCGCCCTGCACCCGGCCGGTCGCCCGGTGCCGCTGCCCGGCTACCCGTGGCGGCGCGACCGGTACTGGGTCGAGCCGAGCGCCGTCCGGCAGGTTCGGCTCGGCGAGGTCGACCACCCGCTGCTCGGCCGCCGCACCGCGAGCGCCCAACCCGCCTGGACCACCGCACTCGACCCCGAGCGGCTGCCCTACCTGGCCGACCACCGGATCGAGGGCCAGATGGTCTTCCCTGCGGCCGGGTACCTGGAGATGGCCGCCCAGGCCGTCCGCGCCCTCACCGGCGGCACCGAGGTGGTGCTCGCCGAGATCGAGCTGAACCGGGCGCTGTTCCTCTCCGACACCGAGCCCACCCCCGTCCAACTCGGCTACGCCCCGGAGGACGCCCGCTTCACCATCGCCTCCACCCCGGCCGGCGGCGAACCGGTGGTGCACGCCGGCGGCCGGGTCCGCACCGGCCAGCGCCGCGCCCACGGGCCGGCGCTGGACGCCGAGGCGATCCGCTCCCGCGGACAGCGCTTCGACGGCCCCGACTGCTACCGGCTCCTGGCCGCCCGCGGCTACGACTACGGGCCCGCCTTCCAGGCCGTCCAGGAGGTGTGGACGAGCCCTGGCGAGGCACTGGCCCGGATCAGCCCGACCGACCGGCTCGGCCCCGAGGCGGCCGACCACCAGCTGCACCCGGTGCTGCTCGACGCCTGCTTCCAGACCCTGCTGGCCACCCGGTTGCTCACACCCGAGGACGGCGGCGTCCGGCTGCCGGTGTCCATCGAGGAGGTCCGGCTCGACCAGGCCGGCGACCGGCCGCTGTGGGCGCACGCCACCGTCACCCGCGAGGGCGGCGGCGAACTCGTCGGCGACCTCGCCCTGTACACCGAGGACGGCACCCCGGTCGGCCGGATCACCGGCTTCCGGGTCGCCGACGTCGCGCAGGCCCCGGCCTCGGTCGGCCTCGCCACCATCGACGGCTGGCTCACCGAACTCGCCTGGACGGACGTCCCGGCGGCGCCCGCCGACCAGGACCCCGGCGACCTGCTGCTGTTCGCCGACGCCGGCGGCCTCGCCGAACGCCTCGCCGCGCTGGCCGCCGAACGCGGCGCCCGCTGCCACCTGGTCCGGCCCGGCACCGACTACCGGCCCGGCGACGGGCACTCGACCGTCCGACCGGACTCCGCCGAGGACCTCACCCGGCTCCTCACCGACCTCGGCCCCGGGTACCGCACCGTCGTCCAGCTGTGGAACCTCGACCAGCCCGCCCTCGACACCACCACGGCCGACCGGCTCGACCGACTCGCCACCCTCGGCGGCTACGCGCTGATCGCCCTCGCCCAGGCCCTGCCCACCGCCCTCCCGGACGCCCGGCTGCACATCGTCACCCGGGGCACCCAGGCCGCCGCCCCCGGCGACCGGGTCGAACCGCTCGGCGCACCCGCCTGGGGCATCGGGCGGGTGCTCTGGCAGCAGGAACTCGTCGCCCAGCGCGGCACCCTGATCGACCTCGACCCCGCCGCCGACCCGCTCGACCAGGCCGAGGCGCTGCTCGGTGAACTCGCCTCCCGGGACGAGCAGGAGATCGCCCTGCGGGCCGGCCGCCGCCGCACCAGCCGGCTCCGCCGGGCCGAGGGCCTCACCCGCCCGCTGCCGCCGGTCCTGCGCCCCGACGGCAGCTACCTCGTCACCGGCGCGTTCGGCGCCCTCGGCCGGCTGCTCTGCCGCACCCTCGTCCGGCGCGGCGCCCGGCGGCTGATCCTGGTCGGCCGCACCGCGCTGCCCGAGCGCGACCAGTGGTACCGGACCGACCCCGCCAGCCCGGCCGGGGAGCGGATCGCCTTCCTGCGCGAGCTCCAGGCGCTCGGCGCCGAACCGCTGCTCGCCCCGGTGGACGTCACCGACGAGACCGCCCTCGCCGCCTGGCTCGCCGACTACCGCCAACGCCAACGCCCGCCCATCCGCGGGGTGTTCCACCTCGCCGGGCAGGTCAAGGACGTGCTGGTGCCGCAGATGGACCGCGCCGCCTTCGACGCCGGGTACGCCCCGAAGGTGGTCGGCGGCCACCTGCTGCACCGGCTGCTGCGCGACGAACCGCTCGACCACTTCGTGCTGTTCGCCTCCGTCGCCTCGCTGCTCACCACCGCCGGGCAGACCAACTACGCGGCCGGAAACGCCTTCCTGGACGCCCTCGCCCACCACCGCCGGGCCGCCGGCCTGCCCGCGCTCAGCCTCGACTGGGGCCCGTGGGCCACCGGCATGATCGAGGAACTGGGCCTGGTCGCCCACTACCGCGACGCCCGCGGCATGAGCTCGCTCCCGCCGGACGCCGGCACGGCCGTGCTGGAGCGCGTCCTCGGCCAGGACCGCGCCCAACTGCTGGTCGCCACCGTGGTCGACTGGCCGACCTTCCTCGCCTGGTACCCCGCGCCGCCGCCGCTGGTCGCCGAGCTGGCAGCCAGCGCCGCCGAGCAGGCCCCGGCCGAGACCGGCGGCTTCCTGGACGCCTACCGCACGGCGGATCCGCCGACCCGGCGCCAGCTGGTCACCGAGCGGTTCACCGCCGCCGCCGCGGCCGTGCTGCGGATCGGTGCCGAGCGGATCGCCCCCGACACCAGGCTCGGCGCGCACGGCCTGGACTCGCTGCTCGCGATGGAGCTGCGCGCCCGGGTGCACGGCGAACTGGGCGTCGCCCTGCCGGTGGTGGCGCTGCTCAGCAACGGCACCGTCGGCGACCTGGTCGACCTGCTGGTCGCTGGCCTGGCCGAGCGGCTGGACGCCGAGGGCGGACCCGAGCAGGCCGAGGTCGAGCTGCACACCGACGAGGCCCGCTACCCGCTCACCCACAACCAGCAGGCGCTGTGGTTCCTGCGCCAGCTCCACCCGGACGGCTTCGCCTACAACATCGGCGGCGCGGTGGAGGTGCGCGCCGTGCTCGACCCCGAGCTGGTCTTCGCCGCCTTCCGCGCGCTGGTCGCCCGGCACCCGGGGCTGCGGGCCGCCTTCACCGCCGAGGAGGGCCGGCCGGTCCAGCGGATCCGCCCGGAGGCCGTGGCCGACACCGGACTGTTCGACGTCGAGGGCCGCCCCTGGGAGGAGATCCACGCGCTGATCGTCGCCGAGTACCGGCGGCCGTACGACCTCGCGAACGACCCGCTGGTCAGGCTGCGGCTGTTCCGGCGCGGGCCGGACCGCTGGGTGCTGATGAAGGCCGTCCACCACATCGTCTCGGACGCGATCTCCACCTTCACCTTCATCGAGGAGCTGTTCGAGGTCTACGAGGCGCTGCGCCACGGCCGCACCCCCGAGCTCCCCGCCGTGGCCGCCCGCTACCTCGACTTCCTCAACCACCAGAACCGCTTCCTGGCCGGCCCCGAGGCCCGGCGGATGCTCGACTACTGGCGCGGCCACCTGCCGGCCGAGATGCCCGTCCTCGCCCTGCCCACCGACCGGCCCCGGCCGGCCGTGCAGACCCACAACGGCGCCTCGGCGTTCTTCCGGCTCGACGCCGACCTGACCGCCCGCGTCCACGAGCTCGCCCGCGCGCACCACGCCACCCCGTTCATGGTGCTGCTCAGTGCCTACTACCTGTTGCTGCACCGCTGGTCGGGCCAGCAGGACATCGTGGTCGGCAGCCCCGTCACCGGCCGCACCCAGGAGGAGTTCGCCTCCGTCTACGGCTACTTCGTCAACCCGCTGCCGCTGCACGTCAGCCTGGCCGGGGAGCCGACCGTGGCCGAACTGCTGGCCCGGGTGCGGGAGAGCGTGCTCGGCGGCCTGGACAACCAGGAGTACCCGTTCCCGCTGCTGGTCGAGCAGTTGGGGCTCCAGCACGACCCCAGCCGCTCGGCGGTCTTCCAGGCGATGTTCATCCTGCTCACCCACAAGGTCGCCGTGGAACGCTTCGGCTACCGCCTGGAGTACATCGAACTCCCCGAAGAGGAAGGGCAGTTCGACCTCACACTGTCCGCCTACGAGGACCGCGCGGACGGCTGCTTCCACTGCGTGTTCAAGTACAACTCCGACCTCTTCGAGCCCGCCACCGTCCAACGGCTGGCCACGCACTACCGCAACCTGCTGGACGCCATGACCAGCGCCGGCACCGACCGCCCGGTCGGCCGGCTGCGGATGCTCGACGAGGCCGAACGCCGCCGCATCCTCACCGGGTTCAGCGGCGCCGACCGGCGGGTGGACCACGACACCCCGGTGCCCGAACTCG
Organism: Kitasatospora sp. NPDC086801; assembly: GCF_044745805.1. Classification (NCBI taxonomy): domain Bacteria; kingdom Bacillati; phylum Actinomycetota; class Actinomycetes; order Kitasatosporales; family Streptomycetaceae; genus Kitasatospora; species Kitasatospora sp. NPDC086801. The sequence goes on along the minus strand of NZ_JBIVAX010000013.1, from coordinate 130,627 downwards.
TCGCCAAGGCCGCCGCCGAACACCCCGAGGCCGTCGCCGTCTCCGCCCCGGGCCCGGACGGCGTCCGCCGCCTCACCTACGGCGAACTCGACCGGCGGGCCCAGCGGACGGCCCTGCGGCTGCGCGAACTCGGCGTCGGCGAAGGCTCGGTGGTCGCGGTCTGCCTGGACAAGTCACCCGAGCTGATCGTCGTCCTGCTGGCGATCTGGCGGGCCGGCGCCGCCTACCTGCCGCTCGACCCCGGCCACCCGGCCGACCGGCTCTCCTACCAGGTGACCGACGCCGGCGCCGCCCTCGTCGTGGTCGCCGAGCGGAACCCGTTCGGCGCCGAAGCGCCCGCCCGCCCCGTCACCCTGGACGAACTCGACCGGCCCGCCGCCGAGAGCGCCCCGCTACCCGCCGCCGACCCGGACCGCCCCGCCTACGTCATCCACACCTCCGGCTCCACCGGCCGCCCGAAGGCCGTGCGGGTCGACCACCGCAACCTCGCCGCCGTCACCGCGGGCTGGCGCGCCGAGTACCGCCTCGACACCGAGGCCCGGGTGCACCTCCAGATGGCCGGGACCGCCTTCGACGTGTTCTCCGGCGACCTCGCCCGGGCGCTGAGCACCGGCGGCACCCTCGTCCTGGTCGACCGCGACCTGCTGTTCGACACCGCCCGGCTGTACCGCACCATGCGCGAGGAGGCCGTCGACTGCGGCGAGTTCGTGCCCGCCGTCGCCCGCGGCCTGCTGGCCCACTGCGAACGCGCGGGCCTGCGGCTGGACTTCCTGCGGCTGCTGGTCGTCGGCTCCGACTCCTGGAAGGCCGCCGAGCACCGCCGGCTGCGCGCCCTGTGCGGACCGGACACCCGGCTGGTCAACTCCTACGGCCTGACCGAGGCCACCATCGACACCAGCTACTACGAGGGCGGGGCGGAGGCGCTGGAACCCGGCCGGATGGTGCCGATCGGCCGGCCCTTCCCCAACAGCGCGCTGTACATCCTCGACCACTACGGCGAGCCGGTACCGCCCGGCGTGCCCGGCGAGCTGTGGATCGGCGGCGCCGGCGTCGCCGTCGGCTACCCGAACGACCCGGAGCAGACCACCCGGCGCTTCACCACCCTGGAGCTCGACGGCCCGCCCGTCCGGCTCTACCGCACCGGCGACCTCGGCCACTGGGACGCCCACGGCACCGCCCACCTGCTCGGGCGGATCGACAACCAGGTCAAGGTGCGCGGCCACCGGATCGAGATCGGCGAGATCGAGGCCCACCTCACCGCCCGCCCCGAACTCGCCCAGGCCTGTGTGACGGTCCGTCAGGACGCGACCGGCGAATCCGTACTGGCCGCCTACCTGGTCCCCGCCGAGGGGACCACCCTGGACCGCCGGGAACTGCGCCGCCACCTCGCCGAGCACCTGCCCACCGTGATGATCCCCTCCCACCTCACCGAACTTCCGGCCCTGCCGCTCACCCCCAACGGCAAGGTCGACCTGGCCGCCCTGCCCGAGCCCCGGATCGACACCGGTGGCGCGCAGCACGAACCGCCCGTCACCCTCTACGAGATCCGCACCGCCGAGCACTGGAGCAACCTGCTCGGCGTGGCGGAGGTCGGCCTCCAGCACGACTTCTTCGAACTCGGCGGCAGCTCCATCCGGTTGATCGAGCTGATCCACCACCTGCAGGCCGAGTTCAACATCAGCATCCCGGTCGGCCTGCTCTTCAAGGTCACCACCCTGCACGGGATGGCCCGCACGCTGGAGCAGATCATCACCGGCGAGGTCGCCGGCGGCCAGCCGTACCTCTGGTTCAACCCCGGGGCGCCCGGGGAGCGGACGGTGTTCTGCTTCCCGCCGGCCGGCGGCCACGGACTGGTCTACCGCCAGCTCGCCGCCCACCTGCCCGGCCACCGGCTCGCCGCCTTCAACTACCTCACCGGCGACGACAAGACCGCCCGCTACGCCGATCTGGTCGAGACCCTGGACGAGGCGGGGCCGTACGTCCTGCTCGGCTACTCGCTCGGCGGAAACCTCGCCTTCGAGGTGGCCCGGGAGCTCGAACGCCGCGGCCGTACCGTCAGCTCCGTCCTGGTGGTGGACTCCTACCGGATCCCCGAGCCCTTCGAGCTCGGCGAGGAGCACCTGGCCGTCTTCGAGCGCGAACTCCACGAGCACCTGCACCGGCACACCGGCTCCCGGATCGTCGCCCAGGAGACCCTCGAACAGGCCCGGGACTACCTGGCGTTCTGCAGCAGGACCCCCAACCTGGGCGTCCTGAAGGCCCCGCTCAACGTGGTCTGCGAACGCGACCGGCTGGCGTTGCACGCGGGTGGGGAACACGGTTCCTGGCACGGCGCCTCCAGCGCCGGCACCGCCGTCCACGCCGGACACGGCAGCCACGCCGAGATGCTGGACGCCGAGTTCGCCGCCCGCAACGCCGAACTGGCGGGCGCCATCCTGGCCGGAGGCACCGCCGATGGCCGGGCCTGAGCGCGGGTCGGACTGGTCGAGCCGGGAGCGGGCCCCCGGCGGCCCGCCCCGGGTCATCGTGATCGGCGCGGGCATCGGGGGGCTCTCCACCGGCTGCTACGCGCAGATGAGCGGGCTGGAGACCAGGATCTTCGAGAAGCACGTGCTGCCCGGCGGCTGCTGCACCGCGTGGTCCCGGCACGGCTACCTGTTCGACTACTGCATCGACTGGCTGATCGGCACCGCCGAGGGCACCGGGGCGAACCAGGTGTGGCGCGAACTCGGCGCCCTCGACGGCAAGTCGATCACCCGCTTCGACGTCTTCAACCGCGTCGTCGACGAACACGGCCGCGCCGTCACCTTCTTCGGGGACCCGGACCGGCTGGAACGGCACCTGCTGGCCACCGCCCCCGGCGACGCCAAGCCGATCCGCGCCTTCTGCCGGGACCTGCGCCGCTTCGCCGCCATCGACCTGCCCTGGGACCTCACCCCGCCGCCGCTGCGCAGCCCGGCCGAACGGCTGCGCACCCTGCGCACCGTGCTGCCCGCGTTCCGGCTGTTCTGGCGCACCGCGACGACCCCGATGAGCGGCTTCGCCGAGCGCTTCCAGGACCCGCTGCTGCGGCGGGCGCTGCCCAACATGTTCCTCCAGGAGCCGGCCGGCTTCCCGCTGCTGCCGTACCTGTACACCCTGGCCGCCGCGCACAACGGCAACGCGGGCTTCCCGCAGGGCGGTTCGCTCGGGCTGGCCCGCTCGGTGGAGGAGCGCTACACCTCGCTCGGCGGGGTGATCGGCTACCGCTGCCGGGTGGAGCGGATCCTGGTCGAGGGTGACCGCGCCGTCGGCGTCCAACTGCGGGACGGCTCACGGCACTTCGCTGACCACGTGGTGGCCGCCTGCGACGGTCCGACAGTGCTCGACCGGCTGCTCGAAGGCCGCTGGTCCAGCCCAGCCACCGACCGGCTGTACGGCGAGCTGCTGGACAAGCCCGGCAACCTGTACCCGGCCGTGGTCTCGGCCTTCGTCGGCGTGGACGGCCCGCTGCCGGAGGGCGAGCCGCACAGCACCACCTACCTGCTGACCCCGGACCAGGGCGCCCGGCTGCCCGGCTCGCTCCAGCACAGCCTGGTCGTCCAACTGCGTTCGGACTACGCGGACGGCTTCGCGCCGCCCGGCAAGTCGGTGCTGCACTGCACCTACTTCAGCGACTACCGCTCCTGGAAGGACCTGAGGGTCCGCGACCGGCGCGCCTACCGGGCCCGCAAGCAGGAAGTCGCCGCGTTCGTCCGGGAGTTCCTGGAGCGGACGTACCCGGGGCTCGGCCGCCGGATCGAACTCGTCGACGTCGCCTCCCCGGTGACCACCGAGCGGTTCACCGGCAACACCTACGGCAGCATCCTCGCCTGGCAGGCCTTCTCCGAGGCCGAGGACGCCGCCAACCGGCTCGTCAACCGGGACCGGATGCGACTGCCGGGCCTGCGCGGCTTCTCGATGGCCGGGCAGTGGGCCGGCCTCGGCGGCCTGATCCGCGCCGCCACCAGCGGCCGGTACGCCGCGCAGTACCTCTGCCGGGAGCTCGGCCGGCCGTTCCGGGCCTGGCCCAGCGACAACCAAGAACCCTGGCACGCGGGCAAGTTGGGCCGTCTGCCGCAACTCGACCGGGCCACCGTGGGAGTGCCGGAATGACCGGAATGAGCACCGGCAGACAGAGCATGCTGATCGTCGGGGGCGGGCTGGGCGGCCTGTCCACCGGGTGCTACGCGCAGATGAACGGCTACCGCACCACCATCCTGGAGATGCACGAACTCCCCGGCGGCTGCTGCACCGCCTGGGACCGCGGCGAGTTCACCTTCGACTGCTGCGTGAGCTGGCTGCTCGGCAGCGGCCCCGGCAACGAGATGCACCAGATCTGGCTAGAACTCGGCGCACTGCAAGGCAAGGTGATGCGCAACTTCGACGTCTTCAACGTGGTGCGCACCCGGGACGGCCGTGCCGTCTACTTCTACTCCGACCCCGACCGCCTCGAAGCGCACCTGCTCGATCTCGCCCCGGAGGACGCCCGGCGGATCCGGCAGTTCTGCGAGGGGCTGCGCAAGTTCCGCCGCGCCCTGGCCCGTTACCCCTTCCTCAAGCCGGTCGGGCTGATGGGCCGCGCCGAGCGCTGGCGGATGCTCGCCTCCTTCCTGCCGTACTTCAACGTGATCCGGCGCTCGATCACGGTGCTGATGAGCGACTACTCGGCGCGTTTCCGGAGCCCGCTGCTGCGCGAGGCGTTCAACTTCGTCCTCTACGAGCAGCACCCCAACTTCCCGGTGCTGCCCACCTACTTCCAACTCGCCTCGCACGCCGGGCAGTCGGCCGGGGTGCCGGAGGGTGGCTCGCTCGGCCTGGCCCGCTCGATCGAGCAGCGCTACCGACGGCTCGGCGGCGAGATCAGCTACAACACCAAGGTGACCGAGATCCTGGTCGAGCAGGACCGGGCCGTCGGGGTGCGGCTGAGCGACGGCCGGGAAGTCCGGGCGGACATCGTGGTCGCCGCCTGCGACGGGCGCACCACCATGCTGGACCTGCTCAAGGGCCGCTACCTGAACGACACCTACCGCCGGCTGTACACCCGGACCATCGCCGAGCCCGGCATGGTCTTCCCCGGCTACCTCACCGTCTTCCTGGGCCTGCGCCGCCCCTTCCCGGCCGGGGACCCGTGCACCACCTACCTGCTGGAGGGCGAGGTCGCCGACCGGCTCACCGGCATCCGCCACCCCAGCATCAACGTCCAGTTCCGCAGCCGCCACTACCCCGAGCTGTCGCCCGACGCGACGACCGTCGTCTACGCCAGCTACTTCTGCGACATCGCCCCCTGGCGGGAGTTGAGCACCGGCCCGGAGCAGGCGCCCCGGCTGCGGCGGGGCGAGGAACTGCACACCCTGCCGGTCGGGCGCGGCCGCGAGTACCAGCGCGAGAAGCGCCGGGTGCGGGACGCCATCGTGGAGTTCCTGGACGGGCACCACCCAGGCCTGAAGGACGCCGTCGCGGTCAAGGACGTGTCCACCCCGCTCACCCAGGTCCGCTACACCGGCAACTACGACGGCACGGTGCTCGGTTGGCAGCCCTTCGTGGAGAGCGGCGAGACGCTGGAGGAGGAGATCAAGCGCAACGGGCCCGGGCTGCCAGGCCTGGCGAACTTCTACCTCTCCGGCGTGTGGGCGACCACCGGGGGTCTGATCCGGGCGGCCGCCGCCGGCCGGCACGTCGTCCAGTTCATCTGCCGTGACGACGGCCGGCCGTTCACCGCCGCCGTGGACGACAGCGCGCCGCCGCCCACTCTTGTCATCGAACCGGTCGGGCCCGCCGACCGGCGGTTTGGAGTCACCTCATGAGGGTCGAGAAGTGGGTCGTCCGCGAGCACGTGGACGGCGTGCCGGACATCGAGCGGATGTACCGGAAGGTGGTCGAGGAGGTGGACGTCCACCTCGCCGCAGACGAGATGCTGCTGCGGACCAGGTACGTCTCGGTCGACCCGTACCTCCAGGGGATCGCCCTGGACACCCCGGTGGGCGACCACATGGGCGCGGACTCCATCATGGAGGTGGTGGACGCCGGGCCGGACGCGGCCTTCGCCGTCGGCGACCTCGTGCAGGGCTTCGGCGGCTGGCGCAGCCACGTGATCAGCAACGGCGCCCCGGAGCCCTGGCAGACCGGTACCTTCCCGATGGTCTTCCCCGCCTACCGGCGGCTGGACCGGGGCGACTACGACGACGCCCTGCCGCTCTCCACCGCCCTCGGCGTCCTGGGCGGCCCGGGGATGACGGCCTGGGGCACGGTCGAGAAGTTCCTCGAGGTCCGGCCGGGGGACACCGTGCTGGTCAGCGGGGCGTCCGGGGCGGTCGGCTCGGTGGTCGGACAGCTGGCCCGGCACCGGGGAGCCCGGGTCATCGGCACCACGGCCACCCCGGCCAAGGTCGACCGGCTGCGCGCCCTGGGCTTCGACGAGGTCCTGCTCTACCGCGACGGCGACGACCCCGAGCGGCTGCGGGAGGAACTCGCCGAGCTCGCCCCGGCCGGCATCGACCGCTACTTCGACAGCCTCGGCGGGGCGCTCACCGACGCGGTCTTCTCCCAGCTCGCCGTGGACAGCCGGGTGGCGGTCTGCTGGCAGTGGGGGAGCCAGGTCGGCGGCGACTGGGCGGGTCCGCGACTGCTGCCGATGATCATGTTCCCGCGCACCACCATCCGCGGCATCTTCTCGCTGGAGTGGTTCACCGAGGAGAACTGGACGGCGCTGCGGCGGGAGCTGGGCGCCCTGGTCCGCAGCGGCGACCTCGGCTACCAGCAGACCGTCCACCGGGGCTTCGACAGCATCCCGGCCGCCTACCGCAGCCTGTACGTGGACCGCTCCGCGAGCCGGGGCAAGGTGCTCGTCGAGCTCTGAGCCGGGCGGTCCGGCAGGGCCGGAGCCGGGGCGGGCGGCTCGTGCGCCCGCCCCGGTTGCGCGCGCAGGTCAGTTCAGGGTGAACCAGGTGGAGCGGGACTTCTTCCACTCCGGCTGGGCGAGGTCCTTGGCGGCGGTGCCGTCGCCGTACAGGTCGGCGGAGCCGTCGTCGGTGATCAGCTGGGCCCGGGCGCCGGGGGCGTCCAGGTTCGGCACGTCCGGGACGGCCTCCCAGGCGCCGGCGTCGCTGGTCGGCAGGTCGACCAGCTTGACCGGCTGGGAGCCCGGCTGGCCGTTCCAGCGGTAGAGGGCGTACGGGGCGGAGTTGTCCTCGGCGGACCAGGAGCCGGCCACGATCAGGTACTGGCCCAGGTCGTTGCGGCGCAGGTCGCGGATGGAGAGCCCGCCGAGGTCCAGCTCGACCGGCTCGCCGAAGGTCGCGTGCGAGGCGGAACCGTCCAGCAGCGACGGGAGGTTGGTGACCGGGACGAGCAGCGCGCGGCCACCGGTGACCGCCGGGGTCAGCGGCGCGCGGAAGCCGATGTACGCGGTGCTGGTGCTGCCCGGGGCGAACTCCAGCCCCTCGACGTTGAATCCGTCGATCTGCTTGGGCGCCTGCCCGTCCGCCGCGCCCGCCGCGAAGCCGTAGCGGTCGCCGTGGGCGCCGTCCCACGCGATCAGGTCGTCGCGCAGGCCGTGGTACGAACCGGCCAGGGACAGCTGGGTGTTGGCGCCCGAGCCGGTGACCTTGGTGGTGAACACGGTGTGCCGGTCCGGCTTGACCTTGCCGTCCTTGTTGTTGCCGAGCGAGCCCGTCCAGTAGATCGTGTCGCCGACCCGGGTCGCGGCCTCGATGTCGATCTCCTTGGAGACGCCGAGCGCGGAGCTGAAGTCCCAGGTGCGGACCGGCGCGCCGGAGGCGTTGCGGTCGTACAGCCGCAGCACGTTGGACTCGTCGTCGCCGACCAGGATGTAGCCGCCGCCCGCGTCCACCGCGGCCGAGGCGTCGCTGGATCCGGTCAGGTAGCGGCTGGCGGCCGAGAACTGGACGGCGGGGGAGGCCGCGTAGTGCAGGGTGCGGGTGGCGGTCTTGCCGCCCAGGCCGGTCACCTTGATGGTGAGGTCGGTGTAGCCGACGCCCTGCGCGGCGACCGCCAGGGAGCGGGTGCCGCCGCTGCCGGTCACCGCCACGTCGCCGGTCCGCGCGACGGCGCTGCGGGTGCTGGCCGAGGCGGCGACGGTCAGTGCCGAGGCCGCGGCCCCGCTCTGCGCCACCGTCACGGACACCGTCGGGTCGCCGGTGGCGCCGACCGCGCCGGACAGGTAGCCGGCCGAGAAGGTGATCGTCGGAGTGCCGTACGAGGCCGCGGCGGCCGGCACGACCGGCAGGGCGAGCACGGGCAGCGCCGCGACGGCGACGGCCAGCGGCAGCAGACGGCGGGGGGAACGGGACACGGTGGCAGCCCTTCGACGCAACGGGGGAGGAGCGGGGGCGGTGCGGATCCGGACCAGCCTGGGCGGCCGCGGCGAACACCAACCCTACGTCGGCGGACCGGGCGGCGAACAGCAGGCCTCCAACGCCGGGCGTGAGTCGGGGGAGCCCCGTTAGCCGCGGATTCCGGCCGCGTGCAGCCGGCGGCGGACCTCGTCCCACTCCGGGGTGACCGGCGCGGTCGAGCGCGCGCCGACGCCCCGGTCCTTGAAGCCGCTGGACGTCGACACGCAGACCACCGGCCCGTCCGCCCGGTCCGCGCCGCCGAGGCTGCGCAGGCCGGCGAGCCCGGCCGCCGCGGACAGCTCCGTCCAGAGCCCGGACCGGGCCAGCTCGCCCTGGGCCGCGGCGAGTTGGCCGTCGTCCAGGGTCAGCACCCGGCCGCCGCTCTCGCGCACAGCGACCACGCCCCGGTAGCCGCTGACCGGCGAGCCGATCGAGTAGGCCTCGCTCGCCCCCACGGTCACCCGGGCCGCCGGAAGGCCCTCGCGGACGGCCCGGGCGAGCGGCGCGCCGGCCGCGGACTCGCAGGCGATGATCCGCGGCACGCGCTCGGCCAGGCCGAGCCGGTGCAGTTCGCTGAAGCCCTTCCAGACGCCGAAGAGGAGCTCCCCGTAGCCGGTGGGCACGAACACCTCGGCCGGCACGCCGATGTCCCGGAAGATCTCGTACGCGACGGTCTTGTAGCCCTCGGGGCCGTACGCGTGGCCGGTGTGGGTGGCGGTCAGGTTGCTGACCGGGTGCAGGCCCAGTCGGTCCACGACCTGCCGCAGCAGCGGCCAGCGGGCCTCCCACGGCACCGGCAGCACCACGGCGCCGTAGGCGTTGAGGAACGCGTCGACGGCCGGCGGCAGGTCGGGCCCGGTGAACACCACGCAGCGCAGCCCGGCCCGGGCGGCGTAGGCGGCGGCGGACGCGCCGTGGTTGCCGGAGGAGGCCACCGCGATCCCGGGCGCGCCGACGCCCACGGCGGCGCTGGTGGTGCAGCGGTTCAGCCGGTCCTTGTGGCTCCAGGTCGGGTTACGGGCCTCGTCCTTGACGTACACCCCGGGCTCCAGCTCGACCAGCGGCGTGCCGCCCTCGCCCAGGCCCGGCGCGAGCAGCGGCGGCAGCAGGGGCGCCCACCGCTCCAGCCCGCCGCGCGGCGCCCCGGTGTCCGCTCCCGGGGCGAACAGGGCGGCCGCGTCGGCCTTCTCGTAGGCGTAGTCGACCTCGACGGGGTAGGCGACGTCCTCGGTGCCGGTGCGGGGGCAGCCCGCGGTGAGCGGGGGCCACAGCGGGTAGTCGAGGGTGGGATCGCCCAGGGAGCGCTGACCGGTTGCGAGGGTGTCGTCTGTCGCCATGTCAGGAGCCTAACCGGACCTCCGCCGCCCGGTCCGGCGGATTTCCGGGCTCCTGCGGGGCGGCCGGTTCCGGCCCTGCCGGGGCGCTACTGGGCCTGGCGGACGGCCGAGACGTCGAACTCCAGGACGACCTTGTCGCCGACCAGGACGCCGCCGCCCTCCAGGGCCGCGTTCCAGGTCACGCCGAAGTCCTTGCGGCTGATCGTCACCGAGCCCTCCAGGCCCACCCGCAGGTTGCCGTAGGGGTCGACGGCGTTGCCCGTGTACTCGACGTCGATGGTGACCGGGCGGGTGACGTCCTTGACGGTGAGGTCGCCGGTGACGCGGAACTCGCCGTCCCCGTTCGGCTCGATCGCCGTCGTGGCGAAGGTGATGGTCGGGAAGTTCGGCACGTCCAGGAAGTCGTTGGTGCGCAGGTGCTGGTCGCGCTGCTCGACGCCGGTGTCGATGCTCTCGGTCCGGATCGTCACCCGGGCGGTGGAGCGGCCCGGGTCGGCGCCGTCCAGGTGGGCGCTGCCCTCGAAGGCGGTGAACGAGCCGCGGACCTTGGTCACCATGGCGTGGCGCGCCACGAAGCCGATCCGGGTGTGGGCGGGATCGAGGACGTAGTCCCCGGTGAGCTCGGGCAGGGTGGCGGTCATGGTCGGCATACCTCCTGGGGCCTCTATGGGGCCTCGCTGGGGAATCTCGGGGTTCGCTGACCTCGGCGGGGGTGCGCCCGGGTCGCCCTCGGACCACGCTAGGGGCTGCGTGCCGTCCCCGCCCGTCGGGCCTGGGCGCTTGTCTTCCACGCGGGTGCCGCCGTGCCGTGCCGCCGTGTCGTGCCGGCGGATCTGGCCGGCGGGTCCGGCCGGCGCCGGCGCCGCCGGTGCCTCCCGTCCAGGGCGGACGGGAGGCACCGGCGGGCGTGCGCGCGGTTCAGCGGTGGCTCGGGAACTGCACCACCTGCTGGTAGGTCGGGCGGTTCTGCCAGGTGGTCTTGTCGTCCGTGACACCGCCGAGCGGGCGCTGGATGATCGTGTCGGCGCACCACTGGTCGCCGGCGGAGCAGTCCGTGTCGCCCGGGTAGACCTGGGCCGGGGTCTGGGCGGCCGCCCGCTTCAGGGTGTCCAGCAGGACGCCCCGGCAGGCCGCCAGGTCGCCCCCGCCGCAGTACGGGCGGGCCAGCGGGCCGGCCACCTGGTCGCCCAGGACGGACCGCAGGTCCTTGTCCAGGTAGCTCCACCAGCCGTACTGGAAGGCCGAACCCTTGTGCGGGATCGCCTCGTTGGCGCTCACCGGGCCGCCGCTGCCGGGCCCGGTCTGCCCGCCGGAGGGCGACTCGTTGATCTGCAGGGCGCCGGTCAGGGCCGTGAACAGCTGGTCCCCGAGGCCGGGCCGCATGACGCCCTCCGCGACCAGCGGCCACCAGGCGTCCATGACGCGGATCGCGGCGGCGTCCGCGTAGCCGTGGCTGCCGGGCGACGTCTCCTTCCGCTGGGCGCCGTCGGCCAGCCAGGCCTCCAACTGCTGCAGGGCGGCGGTGGCGGCCGGATCGGTGACGGGGGCGCTGCGCAGCACCCGGATCAGGTCCGGCAGGACGTCCTCGGCGCGCAGGTCGGCCAGGGCGGCGCCCTCCATGGCCTGGGTGAGCGAGACCCGGCTCGCCCTGCCGCCGCCCCGCAGCAGCGCCTTGACCCGGTCGTCGAGCAGATTGCCGCGGTGCACCGAGCCGTTGCCGAACCCGGCCGAGGTGAAGCCGTCGGCCTGTTTGTTGTTCCAGGAGATGTAGTAGTCCTGGTTGACGGACTGCGGGTGCTCGGCCGCCGGGGTGTACCGGGCGGTGTTGGTGGCGGGGTCGAAGTCGGCCCATTCGTAGGCCGGTTCGGCGCGCAGCGGCAGGCCGGCGTCGACCCCGGGGGCGCGGACGGGGTTGCTGCCGGAGTTGTAGTACGCGATGTCGCGGGAGTCGGCGTAGAACCAGTTGAAGGTGTAGTTGATGTCCTGCGCGGCCTGCTGGAAGCCCGCCGCGTCGTGCACCGCACCGGGGTCGTTGAGCTCCTGGAAGCCGATGATGGAGTCCGCCTCGTGCCGGTAGGTGGAGCGCAGCGAGGTGAAGGCCACGGGTGCGCCGCCGACCGTGCCGCGGGCGGTGACCAGGCCGTACCTGGAGCGGTACATCACCAGGGTGTAGGAGCCGGCGGCGGTGGAGTCGGCGGTGGTCGGGTTCCAGGTGTTCTTGCGTTCCAGCCGGTCGAAGGGGACGCACTGGCCGTGCCAGAGGTAGGAGTTGGCGGCGGTGGTGGCAGGGGAGCCGTCGGTGGTGCAGAGCGGGACGGCGTAGGTGTCGGTGATGTCCTGCCCGGCGGAGGTGGCGCTCCAGGCGTAGTCCTGGCCGCGGCCGAGCTGCACGTAGAAGCTCAGGCCGGCGAAGGCCGCGCCGCGTGCGCTGATGCCGGGGCCCTGGATCTCCTCCAGCATCAGCAGCTGGGGGGCGAAGTAGCCGGTCTGCGGGCCGAACACGGCGGCCGGGTGGCCGTCGTCGGTGTGGGCGCCGGAGACCAGCAGGGCGTTGGACATGCCGTGCTTGGCGGTGAGCAGGTTGCCGGGCAGCACGCCCGGGGCGGCGGTCTTCGCGAGGCCGGAGCCCGTGCCGGTGGCGTCGTAGATCATCCGCTCGGGCACCACCGAGCCGGGGTCGGGCAGCGCCTCGCCCTGCGGGGCGTCGGGGACCGGGGCGTAGGGGAAGCGCTGGCCGTCGTGCAGGGTCTGGACGGCCTCCGGGTCGTCGGCCTCGCGCAGCGACTTCCAGACCGCGTCCCCGGCGTCCTTGCCGTAGCGGGCCTCGGCGGCCGACTTGACCTGGGCGGAGGCGAGTTCACCGCCGCCGCCGGAGCCGAACAGGGCGCCGACCACGGAGGCCAGGGCGACCAGGTCGGTCAGTTTGAACGGCTCGATCGACCCGGCGTTGGTGATCGGGTCGATGTGCCCGGTCAGGTCGTACTCGCCGGGGAAGGTGCGGGCGTTGTAGGACTCCTGGGCGTACTGGTTGATGCCGTCGAGGTAGGCGTTCGCGTCGGCGAGGGCCTGGGCGGCCCGGCCGCCGCGGGCCGCCAGGGCGTCGATCTGCTGCTGCAGTTCCGCCTCGGTGTACGGCGCGGCCTGCCAGAAGCTCTGCTCCAGCTGGCGGTTGGCGGCGGCGCCGCCGGCGAAGCCGGACAACTGGCCGCGGCCCACGTGCCGGAACAGGTCCATCACCCACAGCCGGTCCTGGGCGGCGGCGTAGCCCGCGCCGTACTCGGTGCCGTAGCGGGTGGTGCCGGTGATGTGCGGGACGCCGGTGGCCTTGTCGCGGACGATGGTGACGTCGGCGCGCGGGCTGATGGTGCTGGCCACCTGGTCGGCGGGGACGCCGAAGGAGGCGTCGTTGAAGAAGTCGCGCAGCTTGGCCTCGGTCAGGCCCGGGTAGCCGGAGGCGAGGGCCGCGTACGGGCCGAGCTGGTCGTCGGTGTGGGCGGGGCGGCTGCCGAACATCCGGTTGAGCAGGATCTCGGCGAGCGTGGCGTTGCCGTTCTCGCCGGGCGGCAGGATGTCCCGGCAGTGGCCGCCGCAGTAGTCGGCCGCGGTGGCGGTCGGGGCGGCGGGGGCGGCGGCGGTGGGGGTGGTGGTCAGGGCGGCGGTGACGAGCAGGGCCGACGCGACGGCGGCGGCCGGGAAGCGCAGGGAGTGGGGGCGTAGGCGCAAGGGGAGCTCCTCCGTCGAAGCCACGGGAGCTCGACGGTAGGGGTGCTACTGGCCAGTTGGCTAGTGGCGTGCATGCCATTTCCGGTGGGGCGCGGCCGAGTTGGTGATCCGTCGGGACGGCCTACCGCCCGGCGGCGAGGCGGGCGGCGAGGTGGGCGGCGGCGGTGGCGGGGTCGGTGCGGGGGAGGCGGGGGTGGAGGTCGGCGAGGAGGTGGCGGAGGCGGTGGTGGATCGGACCGGGGGTGGTGGCCACCGCGCCGGTGAGGACCAGGGGTTCGGTGGGGGCGGCGGTGGCGCGGGCGAGGGCGGCCAGGTGGTCGGCGGCGGTGTCGGTGATGGTGCGGGCGGCGGGGTCGCCCCGCTCGGCGAGCCGGGAGACCAGCGGGGCGAGGGTGGCGAGCCGGCGGGGCGGGCCGGCGTAGGCCCAGCGGAGCAGGTCGTCGGGGGAGTCGGCGGCGCACCGGGCGCGGACGGCGGTGCCGAGGGGGCCGGCCGGGTCGGCGTGGGCGTGGCGGAGGGCCTCGCGGCCGAGCCAGAAGCCGCCGCCCTCGTCGCCGAGCAGCCAGCCGAGTCCGCCGCCGCGCGCGAGCGTGCGGACACCGGCGAGCCGGACGCAGATCGCGCCCGTGCCCGCGATCAGGACGGTGCCGTGGCCGTCGGTGACGCCGCCGGAGGCCAGGGCCGGGACGGTGTCGGGGACGAGCCGCACCGGGTGGCGCAGGCCGAGGGCGGCCCGGCAGCGCTCGGCGAACGCGTCCGGGTCCGGTAGGGAGCGGTACCCGGCGAGGCCGATCAGGCAGGACGCGATTCGGCCCCGGTCCCGCCCGTCGAGGGCGGCCGCGACCGCCGCCGCCAGCCGGCCGAGCGCCGGCTCTGGGCCCGCTCCGGCGGGGTTGGCACCGGGGCTCTCACCGCGGCCCCGGACGGCGCCCGCGGCGTCCAGGAGGACGGCGCGGGTGCGGCTGCCGCCGGCGTCGACGCCGAGGTGGAGGGTGGTCATCGGGCGGCTCCGGTGCGGGCTCGGCGGGTGGCCGGGGCGGTGGTGAGCGGCATCAGGTCGGCAGCCGGCGGGGCGCCGCGGACCTGCCCGAGCGGCTGCCGCCGGCCCTCGGGGCTCCGGAGGGGGCGCCCGTGGGCCGACCGGTCCTCAGCGTAGAGGGATCGCGGCGGAAGGGTGGGCGGTCGTCGCCGTGACGGCCGCGTGCGCGGCCGTGACCAGTGCGGGGAGGTGCTGCTCCTCGGTGAGCCAGGCCAGGTGCCCGTCGGGCCGGACCAGGGCGGCGGTGACGCCGCGCCAGGCGGGCCGCGACGCGGCGAGCGGCGCGCTGTGCACCGTCACGCCCGGGCTGGTGGCGTGGGCGAGGGCGGCGAACTCGGCGCCGGCCCGGCCGGTGAGGTCGAGCAGGACGTGGCGGCCCGGGCGCAGCAGCGTGAACAGGCCGGTGCCGTCCGCGGGCCCGGCGAGCCTCAGGTCGGGCGCCCGGGAGCCGGTCAGCGGGTGCGCCCCGTCGGCGGGGTCGGCCGGGTAGGCGGTCGCGAGGCCGGCCGCGCGGCCGGCCAGTTCGTCCGAGAACTCGTCGACGCCGGTGATGAGTTCGGCGAGCAGGCCGCGCAGGGCCAGTGTCGTCCGCGAGTGGTCGGTCATCAGCCCGGACTGGGCGTGGGTGGAGCGCAGCAGCTCCACGCCGACCGGGTGGCGCTCGGCGTGGTAGCTGTCGAGCAGGCCGTCGGGGGCGGCGCCGGTGATGGTGCGGGCGAGTTTCCAGCCGAGGTTGGCGGCGTCCTGCATGCCGACGTTGAGTCCGGGCCCGCCGGCCGGGAAGTGCGAGTGCGCGGCGTCGCCCGCCACCAGGACCCGCCCGTGCCGGTACCGGTCGGCCTGGCGGGAGGCGTTGCCGAAGGTGGAGATCCAGCCGGCCTCGCGCATCCCGAAGTCCGTCCCGGTGATCCCGCGGACCTTGGCGCGCAGCTGCTCGAAGGTCAGCGGGCCGGGCTTGGTGTGGACGGTCGCCGTGTCGTTGCCGACCACCCGGTGCACCCCGCCGGGCAGCGGGAAGACCATCACGGTGCCCTGCTCGTTGGAGACGGAGCGCCAGCGCGGTGGCGCGTCGAGCACGGCGTCCGCCATCCAGGCCCAGGCGGTGGCCGGGGTGCCGGGGAAGCCGATGCCCGCCGCCTCGCGCACGGTGCTGCGGGTGCCGTCGCAGCCGACCAGGTAGGCGGTGCGCAGCCGGTGGGGGCCGTCCGGGCCGTGGACGTGGACGGTGACCGCGTCGTCGCCTTGGTCCAGTCCGGTGACGCGGTGTCCGCGCAGCAGCCGGGCGCCGGTCGAGCGGAGGTGTTCGGCCAGCAGTGCCTCGGTGCGCACCTGGGGGAGTGCGAGCGTGAACGGGTACGGCGTGTCCAGCCGGCTGAAGTCCAACCGGGGCGGCAGTGCGGCGAAGTGCCCGCCGGGGATCCGGACGCCCTCGGCGAGGAAGGGCTCCACCAGGCCGCGGCAGGCCAGCAGTTCCAGGGTGCGCGGGTGCACGGTGGTGGCCCGCGAGTGCGGGTCGGGTTCGGTACGGCTCTCCAGCACGGTGACCTCGATGCCCTGCAGCCGGAGTTCGGCGGCGAGCCAGAGCCCGACCGGGCCCCCGCCGGCGATGACGACCTGTTCCATGACTCATCCCTCTCTTGGTCAGTGACCAATGACTTGGCTCCAGTAGACTAGGTCAGTGACCAAGAAGCAAGCCCCGGACGCCCCCCGGACCCGACTCGACTCCGACACGGTGGTCCGCGCCGCCCTCGACCTGCTGGACGACAAGGGCGCCGCCGCCGTCTCCGTGCGCGGCGTCGCCGAACGGCTCGGCGTCCGGATGAACACCGTGCTCTGGCACGCCAAGACCAAGGGCCGCCTGCTGGAACTCATGGCGGACGCGATCGTCGGTGAGATCCCGCTCGACGACCTGCCCGCGCCCTGGTGCGAACGGGCCCGAGAGCTCGCCCACCGCTACCGCCGGTGCCTGCTGGCCCACCGTGACGGCGCGGTCATCGTCGCCGGCACCTACGCCGCCGAGCCCGGCACCCTGCGCTTCACCGACGCCATGATCGCCGCGCTCCTCGACGGCGGACTGGACGAGCGCCACGCGTCCTGGGTGTTCTGGACCATCCAGTACCTGACCCTCGGCCTGGCCCAGGAGGAGCAGGCCCTGGCCGCCCAGGACGGCGTGCACACCCTCGGCCCGGCCCTCGCCGGTGGCGACTACCCGGCGCTCGCCCGGGTCGCCCCGCACCTGGAGGACGCCGCCTTCACCGAGCGCTTCGAGTTCGGCCTCTCCCGGATCCTCTCCCCGTCCGGCCCCACCGCCCCCTGAATTCCCGGCAGCCGCCCCTCGTTGCCCCGGCCGCTCCACACGCCCCCCCTCGGGACCGCCTTTACCGGTGCTCGGCGAGCGGCGGGTGGGGCGGCCGATCGGCCCTGTGGCGGCAGGTATTCCACCGACCGGCGGCGATTTTCGGCCCTCCTCCCGCACCGGGCGATCCCGGCCGCGCCGCCCCGCCGGATGGGCCCCCGCCGTTCCCCGGCCCGGGAACCCGCTGGGCAGGCGCGAGATCACCGCTTGTGAGGCTTGCCTAACCTGCTCCCCGCCGCGACCGGAGGGCGCTGTCCGCTTCGGGGTGTTGGCCGGATCGGGCGGCACGCGGACTTCTTGACAGGCGGGAGCCCGTACGCCGAAGCTCATCGCAGTTGGCGAATTTCTCACCGAACTCCCGCTCCGCTTCGGCCTCTTCACGAGGCGTTTTTCTCAGCAGTGGCTTCGTCATGAGGGAAAGTGAGATCCGCTTGACGTTCGTGACCGCGGAAACCCGCGCGGAACCGGCCCGCCCGGTGAAAGCGAGACACCGGGACAGTGGCGTTCCGGACCACGGGCGGATGTACGGGCGGGCCGATGTCGAATTCCACACCACAGTGCGGGAATTCGGGTTTCCCGACTGCGCCGTCCCGGCGCGCCCCGTCCTGGCGTGCCCCGCGCACGTGACCGCACCTCCTCCGGCGACGGCCTGATCCGGAGGGCCCCGCCCGGTGCGGACGACCGCGCCGGGCCGCCCGCCCCTGCCCGTCCGGGACCTACCCGTCCGGCCCCGACCCGTCGCCGCCGTACCACCACCGCCGCACCACCGCCTCCGTACCACCGTGTCCGTACCACCGCACGGAAGGAACAGCCATGTCGCAGAACACCTGGGACAAGGAACCGCGCCCCGCCAGGCTGGAGGAACGCCTGGACGACGGCGTGGTCCGATGTCATCTCAGCCCCCGGAACTGCCGGATCCGCCCCGGCCAGCACGGATTCTGCATGGTCCGGGCCAACCGGGACGGCCGCCTGGTGACCCTGAACTACGGGCGCTCGGTCCACGCCACCGAGGAGACCATCGAGACCGAGGCGGTGTTCCACTACGCGCCCGGCGCCCGGATCCTCTCGATGGGGAACGTCGGCTGCATGCTCAACTGCGACTACTGCCACAACTGGAAGACGTCGCAGGCGCGCCACGTGGAGGACAAGGACGTCTACCACTACACGCCCGAGGAGGTCGTGGACATCGCCGTCCGGCACGGCGTGAAGGTGATCTCCTGGACCTACAACGACCCGGTGGTGTGGCACGAGTTCGTGGTGGAGACGGCCGCCCTCGCCAAGGCGGCGGGAATCGTCAACCTCTACAAGTCCGCGTTCTTCATCAGCGGCGAGGCGATCGAGGAACTGATCCCGGTGATCGACATCTTCTCGGTGTCGATCAAGTCCCTGGACCCGAAGTACTACCGGAAGATCACCAAGGGCTGGCTGGAGCCGGTCCTGGAGGGCACCGAGCAGGTGTTCCGGGCCGGGAAGCACGTCGAGGTCTCCACGCTGATGGTCACCGACCTCAGCGACGACGAGGCGACCGCCCGGGACATGGCGAGGTTCGTCGGCGAGCGGCTCAGCCCGGACGTGCCCACGCACTTCGTGCGCTTCCACCCGGACTACAAGATGACCAACACCATCCGCACCCCCGTCGACCGGCTGGAACGGGCCCGCAAGGTCGCCATGGACATGGGGCTCAACCACGTCTACCTGGGGAACGTGTACGACACGGAGTCGACCAACACCTGGTGCCACCGGTGCGGGCAGCTCCAGATCACCCGCTACGGCCTGAACGCCGACCTGGTCGGCCTGGACGCGGCCGGCGCCTGCGTCGGCTGCGGGGCCCGCTCGCCGATCGTCCTGCTGCCCGACGCCCGCCCGCGCACCCGGGTGCCGGAACTCCCCGCCGCCGAGCACCTGGACCTGGCGCGCTTCGACTGGCACGGCGACGTCCGCGCCCTGCACGTCCAGGTGCGCAACACCTCCGCCGCGCCGGTGCGGGCCTACCACCGCCGCTACGGCGACCCGGCCGCGGACCAGGGCTGGCAGGTCATCGAGCTGGCCCCGCAGGAGAGTTTCCGGTACATCGCGGCCAAGAGCACGGCGGGCGAGGTCGGCGTCCAGGTGGCCGTACCGCCGCAGTGCACCTCCAGCCTCCACCAGGTCTTCGACCGTGCGCACTTCCCGACCGTGGAGGCCTCCGCCGGAACGCTGAACGAGGACGTCTCGCCGCTGCCGCTCTTCCAGCCCCGCGCCAGGTCATGACCGGGCCCGCGAGCGCGACGGAGCAGGCGGGTCCGATGCGGCACGGGACCGACTACCGCGTCCTGCCGTTCAGCGACGACCTGTCGGCCGTCCTCATCACCGGGAGCCACCGGCTGCTGCTCGCCCCGGCGGACACCGCCGAGCGGCTGGCCTCCGGCGTCGACCACCTGCGGCTGGACGAGCGGCGGGCGTGGGAGCGGTTGCAGGCCGGCGCCGCCACCGGCCGGGAGGCCAACCGCATCCGGCTCCGGGAGAGCGCGCTGTCCGACGGCGCCGACTTCGCGGTCAACGTCAACCTGACGAACGTGTGCAACCTCGCCTGCACGTACTGCTTCGCCGAGGGCGGGGACTACGGCCGGATCACCGAGGCGATGGGCGAGCACTCGATCGCCTGGATCTTCGACTTCATCCACCGTTACGCCGCGCCCGGGCAGCGGGTCCGCTTCGAGTTCTTCGGCGGGGAGCCGCTGGCGAACTTCACGGTGATCCGCAAGATCTGCGAACGCGCCCGCGACCTCGCCGGGCGCTCGGGCACCGAGTTCGTCCACCGGATCTCGACCAACCTCACCCTGATGCCCCAGGGCGTCGAGGAGCTGTTCCGCGACCACCGGTTCATCGTCTCGGTCTCGATCGACGGCGGCCGCGAGGTCCAGGACGCCAACCGCCCGTCCAAGAACGGGAAGGGCTCCTACGACCGGATCATCCGCAACCTGTTCCGGCTGCGCGAGGCGTGCGGCGACGACGTCACCCTGGTGGCCCGGATGACCATCGCGACGGCGCAGCCCAGCCTCACCGAGAGCGTGCTCGACCTGTGGGGGCTCGACCTCTTCGACTACTTCCAGATCTATCCGGGCGTCTACCCGGTGGAGCAGGGCACGACGGTGCCGATCGCCCTCACGCTGGGGGACCGGAAGCTGTCCGAGCCGAAGGGGATCCAGTACATCAACCACTTCCTCCAGCCCGGCATCGTCGAGCAGTTCAAGGACTTCCTGGTCCACTACCCGCGGCTGTTCGCCCCCGACAACCGGTTCAAGGGCGTCCTGGAGTACGAGCGGGCCGTGCAGATGGTCACCGAGGGCGCGGCGGCGCTGGCGTTCTGCTCGGGCGGCCGGACGTACTACACGCACTCCCCGGACGGCAGCGTCAGCCCCTGCCACCGCCTGGTCGGCGACCAGGGCTTCGACGTGGGCACCGGGGCCGAGGGCCTCACCCGGGACCACCCCGAGTGGCGGCGCACCGTCGACGAGCACCGGGTGTGCGGGTCCTGCTGGGCCCGCTACCTGTGCGGCGGGGGCTGCCGGCAGGAGAACCACGTGGCCTCGGGCGACGTGAACGTCCTCAACACCGAGTCCTGCCAGTACCAGTTGATGCTCGCGGAGGAGGTCGTCAAGATGCTGGCCCGCTCCGCCGCCGACTACCGCGAGCGGTCGCGGGCGCGCTACGACGACCTCTTCGTCTCGTGCGGGCGCCCGGTGGTCCCCAACGACCGGCCGGACCTCGACGCGGACGCCGACGTCCGTCCGTTCCAGGTCCTCTGCTGACGGCCTCCGCCCCCGGACCCGTCCACCACCACGCCAGGCCGGCCCCGACGAAGGAGCGACAGCAGATGGCCGAGAAGATCATCCGACGGAACATCCACACGTACCCGTTCAAATACCGGCACCACGAGTACGACGAGTACTTCCGCCCCGAGAACGCGGTGCTCTACCTGCACGTCCCGTTCTGCATCACCAAGTGCGGATTCTGCGACTACACCGTCTACATCAACCGGAACGAGCAGCACTTCGCCCAGTACGTCGACGTGCTCGAACGCGAGATCCGCGCCTTCGCCGCCAATCGGGCCTTCCCCGCGTTCCGGGTCGACGCGGTGTATTTCGGCGGCGGTACGCCGGGCATCCTCACCGGCGACCAGACGGCCCGGCTGCTGGACGCCTGCCGGGAATCGTTCGAATTCAACGAGGGTGCGGAGATCGGCCTGGAATTCGACCCCTCGACGGTCGACGAGGCCAAGATCGCGCGCATGCGGGAGGCCGGATTCACCCGGCTCAGCGTCGGCGTCCAGGCGTTCGACGACCGGCTGCTGGAGATCTGCAACCGCTCGCACGACCTCGCCACCGCCGAACGCGCCTTCCGCACCGTCGTCGACGGCGGTTTCACGCACACCAACATCGACCTGATCTTCCCGCTGCCCGGCCAGTCCGTGGACGACTGGAAGCGCAGCGTCGACCGCGCCATCGAACTCGAACCGGCCTGCATCACGGCTTACGGCCTGGAGATCTGGCCCAAGACGGCGTTCCACTCGCTCATCACGTCCGGGAGGATGGCGCTCCCCTCGGCGCAGGACGAGCGCCGGATGTACGAGTACGCCATCGACGCGCTGGAGGCGGCGGGCTTCGCCCGGCGCAGTTCGACGGGGTACTACCACCCCGACCGCTGCGCCGACTACTCGCGGTTCCTGGAGTACTACTGGCGCACCTGGCCGATGATCGGATTCGGCGTCTCGTCGAAGAGCGTGATCCACGACCGGCTGTTCGTCAACGTCAAGCCGCTTAAGAAGTACTACGAGATGGTCGAAAGTGGTCAAATTCCGCTGGATTTCGCCACCTACCTCACCAAGGAACAGGAGATGCGCCGCGTCATGATCCGCGGCCTCAAGATGTGCGAGGTCAACCGGCCGGACTTCCACGACCGGTTCGGCGTCACCATGGAGGCCGTCTTCGGGGCGGAGATCGAGCAGCTCGTCGACAAGGGCTGGCTGGAACGGCGCGGCACGGACGTGTATGCGCTGACCAGGCTCGGCCAGTTGTTGTCGACCAATGTGTACGAGCTGTTCTACGCGCCGGAAGACCTCAGTCCCGCCGAAGGCGATGAGGTACGGTTCGGCATATCGGAACTCGTCGAGTGACCTGATCGGCGGGTGTTGTGACGAGGGGCAGAGCGAATTGTCGCGCACGTGTTCGCACCAGGCCTCCCGCTGGTCCTTCCACCGGTCTTTCCGTCGATCTTTCCGCCAGGCCTTCCGCTGGGCCTTCCACCGGACCGGAATGATCGCGGTGACCTGCGGGGGACCGCGGTGAACATCCTCCCCGCGTGGTTCGCCGGGCTCAGCCTCGGCTTCCTGGTCGCCCTGCCCCTCGGCCCCATCGGCCTGCTGTGCGTGCGCAGCGTCCTGCGCGACGGCTTCCCGACCGGCTGGGCGATCGGCCTGGGCGCGGCCCTGGTGGACATCGCCTACGCCGGCCTGGGCCTCGCCGGGGTCGGCAGGCTGCTGGACGTCCCCGCGCTGCGCACGGCCCTGGGGCTGGCCGGGGCCGCCGTGCTGGTGTACATCGGCGCGCGCTCGCTGCGCTCCGCCTTCCGGGTCCGGGCGGCCACCGAGGACGAGCGGAACCCCGAAGTGGTCCGCCCGCTGGCGGCGTTCCGCACGGCGCTGGCGGCCACCGCCTCCAACCCGGCGACGATCGGCTACTGGGCCGCCGCCTTCGCCGCGGCCACGGCGGCGAACGTCACCGGGACGCTGCCCGCCTCGGTGTCCATGCTGGTCGGCGTCGGCTGCGGCACGCTCCTGTGGTTCACCCTGCTGAGCACGGGCGTGCTGGTGTTCCGCCGGCGCTTCAGCGCCCGGCTGCTGAAGGGCGTCGACCTGGTCGCCGGGGTCGGGGTCATCCTCTTCGGCGGCTTCCTGGCCTACCAGTCGCTCGCCTGAACCGACCGCAGTCCTCTGCGCCTCCAAGCTTCCGGGGCGATGGCGGGCCAGGCGCCCGTCCCTCTCGGAGGAGTTCATGGCGTCCCACCGTCCCCGCAGCGTCGATCCGAACGAACGCCCCTGGCGGCTGGGCGAGTTACTGCCCAGGGCGCTGGTGTACCTGGCCGGCTGCGTCGTCTTCTCGACGGGCGCCCACTTCTTCATCCAGTCCGATCTGGGCACCGACCCGCTCGACGTCTTCTCGCTGGGCGTGCTCAAGCACCTGCCGCTCACCATCGGCCTCTGCCAGGCGGCCGTCGCGGTGGTGTGCATCGGGGTGTGGGCGGCGTGGAACCGCAAGCGCCCGGTGATCTCGCCCTTCGTGACCTTCTTCCTGTGCGGCAGCCTGATCGACCTCTTCCAATGGCTGCGGCCGGCGGCCCGGCTGGGGCTGAGCAGCTATCCGCTGATGCTGCTCGGCGCGCTGCTGTGCGCCTACGCCTCGGCGCTGATCATCATGAGCGGCTTCGGCATCCGGGCCATCGACCTGCTGGCGATCACCATCCGGCACCGCTGGACCTGGCCGTTCTGGTGCGCGAAGGGGCTGATCGAGGGAGTGCTGCTGGCCTGCGGCTGGCTGCTGGGCGGCCCGGTGGGCATCGGCACGGTGGCCTTCCTGGTCTTCGTGGACCTGCTGATCGAGCCCTTCGTCCGGTTCAACCGGCGGTTCCTCGACATCCCGGACCACGGCTTCGCGGCCGCCCTGGCCGTGCCCTGAGCCGGGACGGCCGGTGGCGGAGCCGTTGCCGGAGTACCGTGGAAGAGGTCGAGGTACTGCCGCCGTCGGCGGTTGCCACAGGTGTCCTCGACCCGTGGCGAGACTGGCGGCCAGGGCCTTCCGAGGCGGTGGTGGCCGGTGGCCGTCCACGGTGCAGGTACGGCGGACGTGGTGACCGGAGGCGCCGGTGGCGCGAGAGAGCATGCCCGCGGTCGATGACTCCCGGCAGAGCCCGGTCGGAGCCGTCGGCAAGGTGACGGTGCCCATTCCGGTGGGCGGCCCGGGAGAAGTCCTGGTCGCGCTCCGGGGTGGTTCGGAGGTGTTCGCGGCCTGGTGCTCGGAGCCGGTCGGCCGGGACGTCCGGGTGGTCGTGGTGGACACGATCTCGGCCCGCTCGGTGATCGTCGAGCTGCTGCCGCCCTGAGGCGTGCGCTAGCCCTGGCCCGCGCTCTAGCCCTCGGGCCTCTCTTTCGGATCCCAGCAGGTCAGGTGGTCGGTCATGTTCTTCTGGCACGTTCCCGCACCCAACGAGGCGATGCTCATCTCCGGGTCCAAGCACCAGGTGCAGGACACCCAGTTCCGCATCGTCACCGGGCACGGCAGCCTCGTCCTGCCGGTCAAGCAGAAGGTCCGCATGCTCTCCCTGGCCCTGCGGGAGGCGGAGATCGCCGAGGACTGCGTGACCCAGCAGGGGATCCGGCTCACCGTGCGCGCGGTCTGCGTGTTCAAGGTCGGCGACGACGCCGTGTCGATCGCCAACGCCGCCCGCCGCTTCCTCTCGGAACAGGAACAGATGGAGGAGCTCGTCGGCCGGATCTTCGCCGGCCACCTGCGCTCGATCGTCGGCGGACTGACCGTCGAGCAGATCATCCGGGAGCGCAGCCGGGTCGCCCAGGAGGTGATGGCGGGCAGCCACGGCGAGATGGAGAAGCTCGGCATCGTGGTCGACGCGCTGCAGATCCAGGAGATCGAGGACTCGACCGGGTACATCGACAACCTGGCCGCGCCGCACGTGGCGGCGGTCGCCAGCCAGGCCCGGATCGCGCAGGCCAAGGCGGACCAGGAGGCCACCGAACGGGAGCAGCAGGCGGCCGCGCTGAAGGCCGAGTACGAGCGGGACACCGCGATCAAACGGGCCGGGTTCCTCGCCGAGACCGAGCAGTCCAGGGCCCGGGCCGCCCAGGCCGGGCCGCTCGCCGAGGCCCGGGCCTCCCAGGACGTCATCGAGGAGCAGACCTCGCTCGCCCAGCGCCGGGCCGCGCTGGCCGCCCAGCAACTGGAGGCCGAGGTGCGGCGCCCGGCGGACGCCGAGGCCTACCGGCAGCGGACGCTGGCTGAGGCCGCCCGCGACCGGGTGAAGTTCGAGGCGGACGGCAACGCCTACAGCGAGCGGGCGCTCGCCCAGGCGCAGGCGGACGCCAACACCGCCCGGGCCGACTCGCTGCGCGGCGGCAACCAGGAGCTCATCGCGGCCAACCGGATCGTGGAGAACCTCCCGGCCCTCGCCGACGCGGCGGCCCGGGGCATGTCCGGAGCCGAGCTCACCGTCCTCAACGGCAGCGACGGGGTCAACCAGATGGCGGCGGGCATCGTCAGCCAGGGCCTCGCCATCCTGCACTCGCTCCAGCACTCGACGGGCCCGTTCGGCGACGGCAAGTCCAAGCCCCGCTTCCCGGAACGCACCTGAGGACAGCCCGGCGGCGGCCGGTCAGGACTCCCCGCTCCACGACCGCCAGAGCGCCGCGTACGGCCCGCCGGCGGCGACCAGCTCGTCGTGGGTGCCCAGTTCGACGATGCGGCCCGCCTCCATGACGGCGACCCGGTCCGCGTCGTGCGCGGTCTGGAGCCGGTGGGCGATGGAGATGACCGTGCGGTCGGAGCGCACGGCGGCCATCGCCCGCTCCGCCTGCCGGGCCGTGGTCGGGTCGAGCAGGGAGGTCGCCTCGTCCAGGATCAGGGTGTGCGGATCGGCCAGCTGGACCCGGGCCAGGGTGAGCTGCTGGGCCTGCGCGGCGTCGAGTTCCGTCCCGCCGGCGCCCAGGAGTGAGTCCAGCCCGTCCGGGAGGTCGCGCACCCAGTCCGCCTCCACCAGGGCGAGCGCGGCCAGGACCGCCGTGTCCTCGGCGTCCGGGGCGGCCAGCCTCATGTTCTCCCGGAGCGTCCCCATGAAGACGTGGTGCTGCTGGGTGATGAGCACGATGCGGTTGCCCAGCTCGCCCGCCGCGGCGAGGTCCGCGACCGGCACGCCGCCGACCAGGATCCGCCCGGCGTCCGGGGCGTCGACGCCGGCGAGCAGCTTGCCGAGGGTCGACTTGCCGGCGCCGGACGGGCCGACCACCGCCAGCCGCTCGCCCGGCCGGACCACCAGGTCGACGTCCGTCAGCACGTCGTGCGAGCCGGTGTAGGCGTACCGCACGCCGACGGCCTCGATCCGGTCGTCGGCGGGGCGCAGGCCGGTGGCCGGCGGCTCCTGCGACACCAGGCCGACGCCCTTGATGCGGGCGAACGAGGCACCGCTGCTCTGTAGTTGCTCGACCCAGTTGAGCGCCCGGTCCAGCGGGTCGACGAGCTGCCACATGTAGAGGCCGCCCGCCACCACGGCGCCGAGCGTCACCGAGCCGTGGAGGTAGCCGAGGCCGCCCACCAGCAGGATGAGCGCCATCGGCAGCGCGTGCGCGAACTCGGTGACCGGGAACAGTACGGTCCGCAGGAACAGGGTGCGCACGCGGGTCCGGTAGGTGGTGTCGATGGCCCGGTCGACCGCGCCGTCCTGGCGTGCCCCGACCCCGTACGCCTCGATGGTCCGGGCGCCGTGGGCGGTGGAGTTGAGGACCTCGGTGACCCCGCCGGCCGCGGCCCCCTCGGCGAGGTAGGCCTCCCGGGCCCGGGACAGGTACCAGCGGCTCACCGCCCAGACGATCGGCAGGCTCGCCAGGGCGCAGAGCCCGATCAGCGGGCCGAGCAGGAAGGCCGCGGTGAGGATGAACAGCACCTGGACGGCGGCGATGAAGACGTCCGGGGCCGCGTTGCGCAGAGTGGCGGCCACGGTGCCCACGTCCAGGGAGGAACGGGTCACCAGGTCGCCGGCGCCGACCCGTTCCGCGTACCGCCCGGGCAGTGCGAGCGTCCGGTCGACGACCTCCTCGCGGAGCCGGGCCAGGGCGCGTTCGCCGAACCGGTGGGAGAGGTAGCGGGCGTAGCGGGTGAGCACCAGCTGGGCGACGGCGAACCCCAGGACCGCCGCGGCGAAGCCGTCCACCTGACTCACCGTCAACTCGCGGTTCTCGACACGGGTGACGATGCGGCCCAGCAGCCACGGCCCGGCGATGCCCGCCAGGGCGGCGAGGCAGGTGAGGGCGATGATCGCGCCCATCGCCCGGCCGTCGTCCGCCAGCAGGCGCCAACTGGCCCGGCGCACTGTCGCGGTGTCGGCGACCGGGAGGCGGTAGGGGGTGTCGGGGTCGCTCATCGGACCACTCCTTCCTCGGCGTCCGCCGGGACGGTCTCCGGGTGGTGGTCGGTCGCGACGCTTGCCGGGTGGTCGTTCGCCGGGACGCTCTCGGGGTGGTGGTCGGTCGCGACGCTTGCCGGGTGGTCGTTCGCCGGGACGGTCTCCGGGTGGTGGTCGGTCGCGACGCTCGCCGGGTGGTCGTCCGCCGGGACGCTCTCGGGGTGGTGGTCGGTCGCGACGCTTGCCGGGTGGTCGTCGGTGCTGCCGCGGAACACCAGCGCCGCGTAGCCGGGATGGCGGGCGAGCAACTCGCCGTGGGTACCGGTGGCTTGGACCTTGCCGTCCACCAGGTGGACCACCTCGTCGGCGCGGCCGAGCACCAAGGGGGAGGTGCTGACGATCAGCGTGGTCCGGTCGCCGCGCACGGCGCCGATCCGGGCCGCCACGGCCGCCTCGGTGAGCGCGTCCAGCGCCGAGGTGGGCTCGACCAGCAGCAGCACCTCGGGATCGGCCAGCAGGGCGCGGGCCAGCCGCAGCCGCTGGCGCTGCCCGCCCGAGACGTTGGCGGCGCGGTCGTCGAGCGGTGCGTCCAGGCCGGCCGGCAGGGCGTCGACGATGTCCTCGGCCGCGGCGGCGTGCAGGGCGCGCCGCAACTCCTCCTCGGTGCGGTCGCCGCGGATCGACACGGCGGACCGGAGCGTGCCGCCGAACACGTAGGCGTCGTCGTCCGACACCAGGATGTGGCGCCGCAGTTCGGCGGTCACCCAGTCGGACAGCCTGGTGTCGCCCCAGGTGGCGTCGGAGTCGGTGTAACCGGCCAGCCGCTCGACGACGGCCCTGGCCTCCTCGGGCCGGGCGGCGGCCAGCGCGGTGACCCGCCCGGGCCGCAGCAGCAGGCCGGAGTCGGGATCGCTCAGCCCCGCCGGAGCGTCGGGCGGGGTCGTCAGCGTCCGGCTGCGCGTCGACTCCGGCCGCAGCGCCAGGATGTCGATCACCCGGCGGGCGGAGACCAGCCCGCGCGGCAGGTCGTCCGCGCCCTCGATGAAGGCGGAGACCGGTACCAGCAGGGCCGCCACGTAGCCGTAGACGGCGACCAGTTCACCGACCGTGATCGAACCGGCGGCCGCCATCCGGGCGCTGAGCCAGGTCACCACGGCCAGGAAGACCACCGGCAGGCAGGCGCCGAGCGCCTGCACCCAACTGGTGAGCGAGGCCACCTGGTAGCCGAGCGGGACGAGGGCCTGCGAGCGCTCCCGGTAGCGCCGGGCGGACATCGGCTTGCCGCCGATGCCGTTCAGCACGCCCAGCCCGGCGACCAGGTCGCCGGTGAGGGCCGTCAGTGCCCCCTGCTGCTCGCGGTAGCCGCCCTCGGCGCCGTGCAGCTTCCCCAGCAACGGGCCGACGGTGAGGGCCAGCAGCGGCACCCCGAGGAGGATCACCGCCGCGAGCAGGACGGAGATCCGGACCAGCAGGACGGCGGTGGCGAGGTAGGCGATGACCGCGCCGACGCCGGGCCCGGTGATGGTCAGTGTCTGCGCGATCCGGCCGATGTCGCCGGCCTGGAGGTGGGTCAGCTCGCCGGCCGACACCTGGCGCGGCAGCGTCGTCCCCAGCCGGTTGACGTGCCGGGCGATGACCTGGACGGTGCGGTACGCGGCGTCCACCCGGATGAAGGTCATGGTGCGGTGCCGCAGGATCCCGAGGACGGCGATGAGCGCGCCGACCGCGAGGACGGCCGACACCCAGAAGACCAGCGCGCCGCTGTCGCGGGCCCGGAGGCCCTCGTCGATCGTCCTGGACATCAGGTAGGGCGGCAGCATCAGGGCGCACATCCACAGGCTGCCCCAGGTCGCGCCGAGCAGTACGCGGCCGCGCTGCCTGCGCACCAGCCACCAGAGGAAGCGCAGCGGACTCCGGTGGTCCGGCACCCCGGGATCGCGGTAGGGGACCCGGCGCGCACCCGCGGGCAGGTCCGGTCCGGCGCCGGTCATCCCGCCTGCCCTCGGACGGGGCCCCGGGCCGCGAACTGGTCCAGGATTCGCTGATGTCTCATTCCCGGAGTCTGGCAGACCGCCCCACCACGGAACTGACGCACCCACAGGTCGGGGGCGGCGGGCCTGCCGCCCCCCGAAGTGCTCAGCCGGCGCCGGGGGCCGCCAGGTTGCGGGGCGGCAGGGCTCAGGCGATGCCGCGCGGGTTGAGGACGGTGAAGCGCCAGCCGCCGTCGGCGTCGCGGCGGGCGATGTTGGCGGTGGTGCCGGTGGGGGCGATCCGCTCGCCGTCGGGGCCGTCGATCTCCAGGGTCCAGTCGGTGACCAGGAGGGCCGTGTCCGCGCCGATGACCTTGTGCCGCGGGACGTTCGTCAGCCTGCCGCGGGCGGCGACGGTTCCGCCGATCTCCGCACGCAGTGCCTCGACGCCGGTGAGGAGCTCGCCGGCCACCGTGCGCATGGTGGCACCTTCGGCGAACAGGGCCAGCACGTGGTCGACGTCGCCGGCGTTCAGCGCGTCCTGGAACACGGTCGGCAGCTGCGTGGGGTCGGTGATGACAGGGAGCATGGTGAGGGGTCCTCAGGTCGGGAACGGGTGGTGGTGACGGCCCTTCGGCGCGGCGCCCGGTGTGGTGCTCGCTGTGCTGCCGGGCGTGGCGCCCGGTGCGGCGCTCGCTGCGGTGTTCGCTGCGGTGCCCGCCGTTCGGCCGTGACTCCACGATGCCGCCGCAGCCACCCCTCGGGCGAGGTAGAGTCGGGACTCGACATGGTCGAAAGTGGACAGCGCGACGTCGTCGACATCGCCTACGACAACCCCGACCGCTTGCGGACCGGCATCGAGGTGCTGACCTTCGGCGCACTGAAACCGCGCCTGAAGAGCGCGGTCGCCCGCCGGCCGAGCCGCCTGGACTTCCACCAGCTCATCCTGGTGCGCGGTGGCGAGGGCACCGCCATGGTCGATTTCGTCACCTACCCGTGCACCCGCGGCACACTGCTGCACCTGCGGCCCGGCCAGGTACAGCGTCTGCCCTCGGACGCGAACGGCCGCCCCGCTGACCTTGACGCCGTCCTGCTGCTGTTCACCGCCGACTTCCCGCCGCCGCTGCCCGCGACGCAGCAGATGCTCGACGGGTTCGGCCCCGTCGCACGGCTCCTGCCGCCGGCCGAGCTCGACGCCTTCGACCGCGCCGTGACGGAACTGGACACGGAGTACCGGAGGCTGCGGGACGGGCAGGCCCCCGGCCCGACAGCGCCCGTCGATGCCGATGTCGATGCCGATGCCGGTGCTGATGTCGATGCCGAGCTGACCGGAGTGCTGCTGCGCCAGCTCCTCGGCGCGCTGCTCATCCGCATGGCGCGCCTCCCGGACCCGGCCGGACGCCCCGCCCTCTCCCCGCCCGGTGCCGGGGTCTACCCCGCCTTCCGCCGCGAACTGGAACGCTCCTTCGCCGCCACCCGCTCCGTCGAGGACTACGCCGCGCGGCTCGGCTACTCCCCGCGCACCCTGACCCGCGCCTGCCTGGCCGCCACCGGCCGCAGCGCCAAGCAACTCGCCGACGCCCGCGTCGCCCTACAGGCACAGCGGCTGCTCGCCCACACCGACCTGCCCGTGGCCGCGATCGGTCGCGCGCTCGGTTTCACCGAGGCCACCAACTTCGGCAAGTTCTTCGCCCGCGAGACCGGCCGCACCCCGGGCGACTTCCGCCGGGCCCAGCGATGATTCCACCCTGCTCAGCGGTGACGGGGCCTGCGATCCTCATGACCGATACACGGATGAGACGCGCTCCACACGGGAACCTGACGTGACCGATGGACGGATGAAACGCCTCCTCGACAGGAACCTGACATCCCGCTCCTACCGTGCGAGGCATGCCACCTACCTATGGCCAGACCAGCAGTCAGCACAACCGGAACCACGACCGGGCCCGCGGTCGAGCGCGCGGCCGAGTCCTCCTGACCGCCCTCGTGGTGGCCGCCGGCCTCGCGCTGGCGGCGCCCGCAGGGGCCGCGCCGCAGGACGGGGCCGCCACCAGCCAGGTGGCCGTCCACCCGGAGGCGGTCACGCCCGCGCAGCAGCAGGCCGTCCTGGACTACTGGACCCCGGAGCGGATGGCCGCCCTGACCCAGCCGTCCTCCGGCAACCCGCCCAAGAGCGGCCCCGACGGGGCTCCGTGGACCGGCTCCGCCACCCTGAGCAAGACGGTGGGCCGGCTCTTCTTCACCGACCACGGCGAGGACGGGAGCTGCACCGCGACCGTCGTCGACAGCGCCAACCGCAGCACCGTCGTCACGGCGGCGCACTGCGTCAACAACACCGACCTGCTCGGTGAGAACAACGAGTGGCTGACGAACTCGATGTTCGTCCCCGGCTACCACGACGGCACCGCCCCGTACGGCACGTTCGTCGCCCGCACCGGGGTCGTCCACGCCACCTGGCTCCTCAACGACCAGCAGGACGGCAAGTACTCCGCCTACGACCAGGCGTTCCTGGTCCTGAACGGCAACGCCGAGGGCAAGCGGGTCCAGGACGCCGTCGGCGCCGCGCAGCGCATCGGCTTCGACCGGCCGGGCAGCGCGAAGGTCCACCAGTTCGGCTACCCGCGTGCGGCGTCGGGCGACCCCGCGCGCCAGGGCCTGCCCGAGTACACCGGGGCCCGGCTCGCCTACTGCGCGGGGCAGACCCGCGAGTTCCCCGGCACCAAGGACCACCCGCTGCCCCCGGGCGAGTGGGGCGCCCCCTGCGTGATGGGCGGCGGCTCCAGCGGCGGTCCCCGGATCGCCGACTTCGACCCGGCCTCCGGGATCGGCACCGTGGTGGGCGACAACACCCAGGGCCCGTCGTTCGACGCCTCGGGCGGGGTCTGCGACTACGGCGACACCTCCTGCACCCGGCACCTGGTCGGCCCGCAGTTCACCTCCGCGATCACGAAGCCGCTGTACAAGGCGGCCGAAAGCGCCCGGATCACCGGCTGACCCGTGTGTGACCCGGTGGGGGGAGCCCCGACGGCCGCCCCCACCGGGTCACCTCTGCGGTGCGCCGTCCGCGCCCACCACCAGCCAGTGGGACGGAAGGTCGATCCGGCTGCCGTCGGGCGTGAACTCGGTGAGGAACAACGGCAGTTCGCCGGAGGCGAGGACGGTGAGCCCGGCGGTGCGGAACAGCTCGCCGAAGGCCGAGTCGACGACCTCGGCGGGGGCGATGCCGTGCTCGAAGACGGGGCGCAGCTTCGCGGGAGGGCCTTCCGGGCGCTGGGCGAGGCCGGCCAGAACGGCCTTCGCCGCCGCGGACAGCTCGACGACGAACGCCCGGCCGCGATCCCCGACCAGAGTGGCGATGGCGTCGGCGACCGGCTGGCGGTCGGCCGGTTCGGACTGGTGGATCAGGCCGCGCACGTACACGTTGGCATCGCCGAGCCGGGCGTGCAGCTCCCGGACGGCCTGCTGGTCGGTCGCATCGAGCCGGGCGAACTCGGCCCGCCCGTCCGGGTGCTGGGTGCGGGCGAGCTCGATGGCGGCGGTGGACAGGTCGACCCCGAGGACCTGGGCGAAGCGCCCGGCCAGGAAACGGGTCTGGGTGCCGTTGCCGCAGCCGACGTCGACGACGGGCAGCGCCGGGTCGGCGAGGTAGGGGTCGAACAGCGCGAGGTGCACGCTCGCGGTGAGCGCCGGCTCCGCGTCCCAGATCACCGCGCCGGCCTCCGCCGGTGCGTCGCGCCAGAAGCCCTCCCAGGCGTTCAGGTACCGACTCGACACGGGCATGGCGGAGAACCTCCCAGCTGGTGAAGCACGGTGTCGGGATCGTCCCCGGACGGCGAGCGGCGCGTGGAGAATCCCACGAAGGCCTCCGCCCCCCGGCTTTCCCTGACCCCCGAGCTGCGCGCAGCTCCGCCCGACCGGACGGCCGATGACGGTCAATCACGCTAACGGCCCCGGCGGACAAGGCCGGCCGCGAGTCACCCGAATGCGGTGATTCCGAGGGAAGTTCGCCCGAACGGCCGCCCCGCCGTGCGAGCGCTTCGTCACCTCGCCCGTCAGGCCGGGTCGGGGCTCAGCCGGCCACGCTCGCGGGGGTGGCGGCGAGGTCGCGGACTGCGTCGGCGACGGCGTGGAAGTCCTTGCGCAGGATCTTGGAGTGGTTGCTCGCGACCTTCGCGCTGACCCGGATGTTCGGGTTGCGGGCGAGCACCGGGTCGAGGTTGGTGCGGATCTGTTCCATCAGCTTCGCTTCGCCGCCCAGGTTGCCGCCCGTGGCGACCACGTACCGGACCGGTGCGGTCACCTGGTCGAAGACCGGGTCGAGGGCGGCGGGCGCGCAGAGCTCGTTGATCTCAAGGTTGATCTCGGCGTGCTGTTCGGCGCTCATCCGTGCGGCCATGCCGAGTCGGCGGGCGATCGGGAACAGCGGGCTCAGCCGGCGGAACAGCTTGCGGACCTGCTCCCGGGTGGCGTCGTCGAGCCACTCGTGCGGGAACGCGCCGTCCACGGACACCGCCCCGAGGACGCGGTCCGGATTCCGGGCGGCCCAGTGCACCGCGAGCATCGCGCCGTAGGACCAGCCCACCAGGATCGGCCGGTCCACGCCCCTCGCGGTGAGGACGGCGTCGACGTCGCGCAGGCACGCCTCGAACGAATAGTCCGCCGAGCGCTTCGACCTGCCGCGGGCGCGCTCGTCGAAGGTGATGTGCCGGTAGTCGTCGCCGAGGTCGGCGATGACGTGCCGCCAGTGCGACTGGTCGGCGTAGGAGCCGTTGAGGTAGACCACGGGACGGCCGGGCCCGCCGGTGTCGGTCACGGCCAGGGCGGTGTCGTCGACGGAGACCAGGCCGGTCCAGGCGGGCTGCTCGATGGTCATGGTGTGCCTTCTTCCGGGTGCGGGTGCGGGTGCGGGTGCGGGTGCGGCGGGCTGCTGCGGGCCGCTCTGCTGCGGCTCGTTGTTTCTGGTGATGGAAACGCTACGTTGCCTTCACGATTGATGGCAACAGGCTCGTTGCTCGCAATCGGTATCAATGCAGGTGGAGGCGTGATTATCGTTGCAGTGACTTTGAATTTAACGCAACGTCAGTCACCGTGTTCGTTGCACTGGAATGGGAGTGAACGCTATGGTGGGGGCAGCCAGGGAAGCGTGAAGGGAGAATCGCGGTGCCGGGAGGCAGACTCACTCAGCAGGAACGCCAGCAGATCGCGCTGGGGATGGCCGACGGCCTCGCCTACGCGGAGATCGCCAGGCGTCTCGACCGCCCCACCTCGACGGTCACGCGCGAGGTGATGCGCAACGGAGGCCCCACCGCCTACCGTGCCGACCTGGCCCACCGTGCCACCGAGCGCCGCCGCGCCCACCGGCGCAGGCCGGTCGCGCCCCGGGGGCCGGAGGCGCCCCCGCAGGTCCACGGGCGAGACGCCGAGGCCGTGCGCGAGTACCAGGAGACGTACACCACCGTCCTGATGGCCTCGGGCATGCCCAAGATGACGGCCCGGGTGCTGGCCTGCCTCACCCTCACCGACAGCGGCAGCCTCACCGCGTCCGAGCTCGCCCAGCGCCTCCAGGTCAGCCCGCCGTCCATCTCCAAGGCGATCGCGTTCCTCGACGACCAGGGCCTCGTCCGCCGGGAGCGCGACGAGCGCCGCCGCGAGCGCTACGTCGTCGACGACGACGTCTGGTACCAGTCGATGATGGCCAGCGCCCGCGCCACCGCCCATCTCGTCGAGGTCGCACGGCAGGGCGTCGGCGTCCTCGGCCCGCAGACCCCGGCCGCCACCCGCCTGGAGAACATCGCCCGCTTCGTCGACTTCGTCTCCGAGAGCATCGTGCGCGCCGCGGAGCAGGCCCGCGAGATCCTCCACACGAAACCCGAGACGGCCTCGGACGGAGCTCGGAGCGGCCCGGTGTCAGAGGGGTGACACCCTCGCGGGCGGCGGCTCGTCGCTGGCGATCACCGGGAGGCGGCGCGGTAGGCGCGGCGCCAGGGGCCCGGGTCCGCGCCGAGGGCCTGGACGATGTCGGAGAGCAGTTCGACGTCCAGGCGTTGGCGTCCGCTGCGGAAGCAGTCGTAGACCGTGATCCGCCCCGGCGTGCGTTCCCCGGCCGGGACGCCGCGGGCTGCCCGGACGGAGCTGATCCGTCGGACGATGGTCGAGTAGGAGGGGCTGCCGGCCTCCTGCCTGAGCAGGGTGAGGGACTCGGCCAGTGCGTCCAGGGAGTGCGAACGGGCCAGCCTCGAAGCTGAGTTGACCTCGACGGCCCGGCAGGTGCACGGGGCCGCCGTGGTGCGCATAGGTGACCAGGTCAACGCTCTGTCCTCCCCCCGCCGGGCCTGCGTGAACAGCCTCTTCGGGCCAGGGGTTCCTGTCAACTGAGATGAATCAAATGGCGAAATCCATACACTCCCGTTTGTTCGGGATCGTTCGGAATGCTGCCCAGGCCCTCGACCCCGCTGCCAGGATGGCCGCATTCCGCAGTGACCCGACGTCAGAGAGGGAGGTGTCGGACCTCATGAAGTCCGCCCGAAAGATCGTCTCAGCACTGGCACTCGCGATCGGCCTGAGCGTCTCGTTGCCCGTCGCCGCCGCGCAGGCCGACCCCGCCAATCCGCAGCCCTACGCCTACGGTTACCTCGCGGCGCTCGCCCGCCCGGCCAGCGGCGGCCCCAACGGCACCTACTACTGCATGGACGAGTACCGGCAGACCAACGGCGACGGGCGGCCGGTCGTGCTGCGTCCGTGCGACGGCTCCTGGAACCAGTTCTGGTTCGTCTCGGAGGACGGCCTCATCCACAGCACCAACGACGGCCGCTGTCTGTCGGGCCACGTCCCGAGCGGCCCGTCCGACAGCCCGGGCGCCACGGCGGTGGGGTGCAACGGGGGTGACCCGAAGCAGCGTTGGACGTTCGGCACCGACCGCGGCGTGTGCAACGCCGTCGGTGCCTGCCTGACCTACGTCGGCAACCAGGGCCCGCGGAACTCCTACGGACTCTGGACGCTGGGGCGGAACGCGAGCATGGGGCAGACCCAGGAGTTCGACTGGCACCACTCCGACAGCGACCGTCCGATCAACCCCAACATCTAGACATCTGGGCCCTGTCAGGGGGCCGGCGTGGCCGGGGTCGAGGCGGTGATCGCCTCGGCCCCGGCCGAACGGGGGGCGCCGGTCACCAGACGCGGCGGTCGGCGGGGGTGCCCAGGCCGGTGCGGAGGTGGCGGACGAGGCTGCGCCGCAGCTCGCGGTCCTGGTCGGTCTCGACGGGGAGGTCGAGCTGGACGATGTCCACGCCAGCCGAGCGGAGGAGGCCGATGCGGGCGGCGACGGTGGCGGGGGAGCCGGCGTAGGCGGCGGTGAGGGAGCGGCGGATGTAGGCGGCCACCTGCTCGTCGCCCCGGGCCGGGTCGGAGCGGCCGCGCTCGCGGTCGCGGTCGAGCTGGACGGCTTCCGTCCAGGGCCCGCCGCCGGAGGTGAGGCGGAGGGCGTCGCGGCGCAGCCGGCGGACGCGGTCGCGGGCCGCCTCGTCGGTGTCGGCGAGGACGACGGTGACGTGCCGCCAGATCCGCAGGGTCCGGCCGTGCGCGGCGGCGGCGGCGCGGACCTGGGCGATCCGGCGCCGGGTATCCGGCAGCGGCAGCGGGCTGACGGCGTACACCTCCGCGTAGCGGGCCGCCAGGTCGAGGCCCTGCGGTGACGAGCCGCCGAAGGAGAGCAGTTCGCCGCCGGGTCTGGGGTGCAGGCCGGGCCGGGCGGCGGTCACGGTGTAGAACTCGCCCTCGTGGTCGATGTCCTGGTCGGCGGCGAGGTAGCGGGTGAACAGGTCGAGGTACTCCTCGGCCCTGCGGTAGCGCTCCTGCTTGTCCAGGAGGTCGCCGTCGCGGGCCGTGTCGTGGTCGCTGGAGCCGATGATGACGTGGGCCG
This sequence comes from Kitasatospora sp. NPDC086801, assembly GCF_044745805.1. NCBI lineage: Bacteria > Bacillati > Actinomycetota > Actinomycetes > Kitasatosporales > Streptomycetaceae > Kitasatospora > Kitasatospora sp. NPDC086801. The sequence continues at coordinate 93,745 of NZ_JBIVAX010000013.1, read as the reverse complement.
CCGCCCGCCCGCCGGAGAGCCGGTCCAGGGTCGCGAGGGAGCGGGCGGCGACGGTCGGCGCGGTGGTGCCGACCCGGTGGGCGACCGCGATGCGGAGCCGTGTGGTGGCGGCCAGGGCCCACGAGGCCACCAGCCACGGGTCGGGCCACGAACTGGACTGCACCACCAGGGCGCTGTCCAGCCCGTCCTCCTCGTTCTCCCGTGCGGTGCGGGCGACGTACGCGGGGTCGGCGGTGCGGTCGCGGCCGTCCGGGGCCCAGCGCAGGGCCTGGCGTTCCTGCGCGGTGTGGCCGGGTACGGGGGCGGCGCGGACCCCACCGCGGATTTCGAGCGGCACGGCTCTCCTCGGGTCGTGAGGGCGGACGGGGCGGACGGGGCGGACAGGGCGGGGCGCGACGGTCAGAGGGCGGCCGGCCCGAGCCGGGCCAGGGTGTCGAGCAGCTTGGCGCGGCTGACGAACACCTCGGGCGGCAGCGACACGTACAGCTGGATCGTGGTGACACCGGGGCGGTGGTAGGCGAGGATGCGCTCCCGGCACTCCTCCGGCGAGCCGCTGATGAACAGCCCGTCGACGACCTCGTCGGGCAGCGCCTTCTGGGCGCCCTCCGGGTCGCCGGCCGCCCAGAGGCGGTGGGTCTCGGCGAGGAGTTCGCCGTGGCCCAGCCACTCGTGGAACTTGCGGTACGGCTCGCGGTTGAGGATCCAGGCCAGGAACGGCCGGCTGGCACGGTGGGCGTAGTCGGTGTCCTCGGTGGGGCAGACGAAGACCTTGACGACCAGTTCCTTCCCGGGCGGCTGCGGGCCGACGGCGTCCAGGATCTTCGGCACGTCGTGCGGGAACAGCAGGTTGGTGATGGCGCCGTCGCCCTCGGTGAAGCCGAGCCGGAGCATGTTGGGCCGCAGCGCGCCCAGGATGACCTTGACCGGCTCGGTCGGCGGGTGCGGCAGCCGGTAGCCGGTGATGTCGAAGGTGTCGAACCCGCCGGTGACGTACTCGCCGCGCAGCGCCCGGGTGACGAAGCGCAGGACGTCCCTGGTCCGCTTGAACGGCTCGTCGAACGGGATGCCGTTGATGTCGGTGACGTGGGCGGGCACCGAGGCGCCGATGCCCAGCAGGAGCCGGCCCGGGGCGAGTTGGGCGAGCGTCGCGGCGGTCTGGGCGAGCACGGCCGGGCCGCGGGTGTGCACCGGGACGATGCCGGTGCCGATCCGTAGCGAGGGGGACCAGGCCGCCGTGGCGGCCAGCGGGGTGAAGGCGTCGGTGCCGCCGCCCTCGGCGCTCCACACGTCGGTGTAGCCGAGGTCGGGCAGCCGCTCGACCAGGAACCGGTGCCGGTCGATGGTCAGGCCGGGCAGCGGGAGGGTGATGCCCCACTTGGGCGGCGCGCCGGGCACGGGGCCGTGTGCGGAGCCGGGCGGGACGGTCCCGCTGTGGTGGTGCGGTCGGTGCGGGTCGGTCATCGGGATGGCCGTCCTTCCTGTGGTGCGCGGTGCTCTTCGGAGCCGGGGGAGAGGCGGTGTCCGCGGGTCAGCGGACCCATACGGTGGTCAGGTCGAGGAACCAGGACTGCGGCTGCACGAGCCCCTGGACCTTCGGCGAAAGGGCCCGCGGATTGCGGTCGTTGACCACGAACAGCCAGGGCGCGTCCTGGGTGACCAGGGCGAGCGCCTTGCGGTACCCGGCCTGCCGGGCGGCCTGGTCGGCGTTCGCGGCCGAGGAGGCGAGCAGCTCGTCGACCTGCGGGTTGGCGTAGTGGCCGGTCCAGAACGGGCTCTTGGAGCCGATGAACAGCGGGAGCAGCGCCTCGGACTGGAACAGCGTGGTGGACTGGGCGACGGCGTCGGAGCCGAGTGCCACCTGGCCCTTGGCCTCGGCGCCGATCAGCGTGGTCCAGTCGGTGGTGCGCAGCTCGACCTTGATGCCGACGGCGGCGAGATCCCGCTGGAGGGCCTCGGCGATCGGCACCGGCAGCAGGTTGCCGCTGCCGCCGGTGGGCACGGTGACGGAGGTGCTGAAGCCGTTCGGGACGCCGGCCTCGGCGAGCAACTGCCGGGCCTTGGCGGGGTCGTAGGAGTAGACGTCGCCGGCGGGGTCGTAGGCGGCGGTGGCGCGCGGCGCGGTCTGGTAGGCGGGGTCGGCGGTGCCGTGCAGCAGCTTCTCGGCGATGGCCTTGCGGTCGATCGCGTAGTTGGCGGCCCTGCGGACCAGAGGGTTGTCCCAGGGCGCCTTGGAGGTGTCCAGGATCCAGTACCAGAGGTGGTCGTAGCTGTTCGTGGCGATCTGGACGCCGTCGGCCTTGAGGCTGTCGATGTCGTCCGGGTTCGGGTACTCGATCCAGTTCACGCCGCCGGAGCGCAGGGCGGCGGTGCGGGCCGCGGCGTCCGGCAGCGCCTTGATCACGAGCCGGTCGAGCTTGGGAGCGCCGCGCCAGTAGCCCTTGTTGGCGGCCAGCTCGATCTGCTGGCCCTCGGTCTGCGAGACGAACGAGAAGGGGCCGGTGCCGACCGGGTGCTGGGCGAAGTCGGCCGAGCCGGTCTTGCGGACGGCGGTGGGGCTCGCGATCAGGACGTGCGCGAGGTCCTCGGGGAAGTGGCCGTTGGGCTCCTTGGTGACCAGCTCGACGTGGTCGGCGTCGGTCTTGCGGTACGAGGCGATGTCGCCCGCGTACTCGGCGGCGGCGGCGCCGAGGGCGTCGGTGTACTCGGGGCTCTTCTTGTCGAGGTAGCGGGCCAGGTTGAAGACCACGGCGTCGGCGTCGAACGGGGTGCCGTCCTGGAACGTGACGCCCTTGCGGAGGGTGAAGGTCCACGTCCTGGCGTCGGCGGCGACCTGCCAGTCGGTGGCCAGGGCGCCGGTGACGACCGGCGGCTTGTCGGTGTCCTTGAGCAGTTCGTACCGGGTGAGGCCCTCGTAGAGCTGGAAGGAGACCAGCCGCTTGCCCTCGAAGCCGGCGCCGCCGATCACGGTGTCGGGGTTGGGGAGTCTGCCGGTGGCGCCGATCACCAGGGTGCCGCCGTGGCCGTCACCGCCGCCCGCCCCCGCGGAGCCGCCGCCGTCGGACCCGGCGCAGCCGGCCGCCGCCGCGAGCAGAACGGCGGCGGCCGGCAGGGCGACGGCTCTGGAGCGGATACGGCTGGTGCGCGTCATGGTGAGTCCTCGTCGGTTCGGTGGTGCGGAGGTTCAGCGGTGCGGTGGTGCGGTGGTGCGGGGGTGTGTCGGCGTGTCGGTACGGGGCTTCGGCGGCGGGTCACGCGACGCCGGTGGCGGCCTCCAGCAGTGCCCGGGTGTACGGGTGCGCGGGGGAGTCCCAGAGCAGGCCGGCGGGGCCCTCCTCGACCACCCGGCCGTGCCGCAGCACCAGCACCCGGTGGGCGAGGTGCCGGACGACGGCGAGGTCGTGGGAGATGAACAGGTAGGCCAGGCCGGTGCGTTCCTGGAGGTCGGTCAGCAGGTCGAGCAGGCGGGCCTGCACGCTGCGGTCGAGGGCGGAGGTCGGTTCGTCGCAGACGACCAGGTCCGGCCCGGTGGCCAGGGCCCGGGCGACGGCCACCCGTTGGAGCTGCCCGCCGGACAGCTCCCGGGGGTAGCGGTCGGCGAGCGCGGGCTCCAGGCCGACCTGGGTGAAGAGTCGGGCGACGGCCGCGGCGCGTTCGGCGCGCGGCGTGCCGTGCAGGCGCAGCGCGAAGGCGACCGCCTCCCCGGCGCGCAGGCTGGGGTTGAGCGATCCGCGCGGGTCCTGCGGGACGAACTGGAGCCGGCCCCGCAGCGCCCGGTCGGCGCGGCCGCGCAGCCGGTACGGATCGCGGCCGGCGAACCGGACGCTGCCGGCGTCGGGGGCCAGCACCCCGAGGGCGAGCCGGGCCAGGGTGGACTTCCCCGAGCCGGATTCGCCGACCAGGCCGACGGTCTCGCCCGGCGCGACGGTGAGGCTGACGGCGTCCAGGGCGGTCCGGTCGCCGTAGCGCTTGGTGACGGCGTCGACGACGAGCAGGGCCGGGGGCCCGTCGTGCGGGGTGTGGCTGGCGGCGGTCATCGGCGGGCTCCCGGTTCGGCGGCCACCAGGGCGGCGGTGAAGGCGTGTTCCGGGTCGCCCAGCACCCGTTCGGCGGGCCCGAGCTCGACGATCCGGCCGGCCCGCATGACCGCCACGGTGCCGCCGATCCGGCGGGCCGCCGCGAGGTCGTGGGTGACCAGCAGCAGGGCGATGCCGCAGTCGGCGCGCAGGGTGGTGAACAGGTCGAGGATCCGCCCGCGGATCAGCGCGTCGAGCGCGGTGGTCGGCTCGTCGGCGATCAGCAGTTCCGGGCCGCAGCAGATCGCGACGGCGATGGCGGCGCGCTGGCGCAGGCCGCCGGAGAGCTCGTGCGGGTAGGCCCGGGCGACGCGTTCCGGGTCCGGGATGCCGGCGGTGGCGAGCAGCTTCGGGACGGCCGCGCGGGCGGCCCGGCGGTCGGCGGCGATCCCGTGCCGCCGCAGCACCTCGGCGAGTTGCGGGCCGATCCGGCGCAGCGGGTCGAGCGAGGCGGTCGGGTCCTGCGGCACGTAGCCGATCCGCCGGCCGCGGACGTCGGCCAGTTCGCGGTCGCCGAGCGCCCGCAGGTCGGTCCCGGCGAGCCGGACGCCTCCGGTGACGGCGGCGCCGTGCCCCGGCAGCCCGAGCACCGTGCGGGCGACGGTGGTCTTGCCGCTGCCGGATTCGCCGAGCAGCACCAGGGAGCGGCCGGCGGGCAGGGCGAGGGAGACGTCGTCGACGGCCCGGACCCCGCCGGGGTACTCGACGGTCAGGCCGTCGATCTCCAGCAGCGCGTTCATGCGCCCACCCGCTTCGCGGCCCGCGGCCGGGCCGAGCCGTCGGCCGAGCGGTCGGCAGACCGGCCCGCCGTGGCGGGGGCGGTGTGCGGCAGCAGGGCGGCGGTGTCGCCGACCCGGGTGCGCAGCGTCTCGCCGAGGGTGTTGAAGACGACCGAGACGGCGAGGATGACCAGGGCCGGCAGCACCGCCACCCAGGGGTGGGTGAGCAGCGAGGGGCGCAGTTCGTCCAGCATCGCGCCCCACTCGGCGGTGGGCGGGGCGACCCCGAGCCCGAGGAAGGACAGCCCGGCGGCGTACATGATGGCGAGCCCGACCAGCGAGGACGCGTACACCAGGACCACCGGCGCCACCACCGGGGCGACCTGGCGCAGGACCAGCGACCCCCAGCCGGCGCCGCTGACCCGGGCGGCCACCAGGTATTCGGCGGCCCGGACCCGCCGGGTCTCGGTGAACGCGACCCGTGCCACCGCGGGGGTGAGCACCACCGAGAGCGCGAGCACGGTCGCGCCCAGGCCGGGTGTGAGCAGCGAGGCGATGGCGATCGCCAGCAGCACCCCGGGGAAGGCGTAGAGCACGTCCAGCAGGCGCAGCAGGGCCTGTTCGGTGATCCGGCCGCCGAGCCCGGCCACGACGCCGAGCAGGGTGCCGACGACGGCGGCCACCGCGACCGGGACGAGCCCGCCGGTGAGCGAGGCGCGCCCGGCCCAGATCAGCCGGCTGAGCAGGTCGCGGCCCTGGCCGTCGGTGCCGAGCGGGTGGCCGGGGCTGCCCGGGTCGAGCAGCCGGTCCGCCAGCCGCCCGGCGGCCGGGTCGTACGGGGCGACCAGTGGCGCGGCGAGCGCGAGCAGGACCAGCAGGGCCGCCAGGGCGGCGGGGACGGTCAGGCCGAGGTTGCCCCGACTGAGGGCACGTGACGTCACATCAGTTCCTTACTCGCGGGTCGATCGCCGCGTGCGCCGCGTCCACGAGGATGTTGACGCCGACGAACGCGACCGCCACCACCAGCACCCCGCCCTGCACCAGGGGCAGGTCGCGGGAGGTGAGGGCGTCGTACAGCAGCCGGCCGACGCCGGGCCAGGCGAACAGGGTCTCCACGAAGATCACCCCTTCCAGGAGGTAGGCGAGTTGCAGGCCGCCGATGGTCAGCAGTGCCGGCGAGGCGTTGTGCACGCAGTGCCGCAGCACGGTGGCCGGGCGCAGGCCGCGGGCGCGCAGCGAGTCGGCCAGCTCGCCGGCCAGCACGCCCCCCAGCGCGGCCCGGAACACCCGGGCGGTGAGCCCGAGCGGGACGAGCGCGGCGGCCACGGCCGGCAGGACCAGGTGGCGGGCCAGGTCGGGCAGGCCGCCGGAGCCGAACACGTCGTGCGTGCCGCCGGCCGGCAGCCAGCGCAGGCCGACGGCGAAGACGGCGATCAGCAGCAGGGCCACCGAGTACTGCGGGGCGGAGACCGCGAGGGCGGACAGCGCGCCGGAGATCCGCCCGCCGGGGCCGCGCGGGCGCAGCGCGCCGACCGCGCCGAGCGCCACCCCGCCGACCAGCACCAGCAGGAAGGCGGCCGCGGTCAGGGTCAGCGTCTGGCCGAGCGCCGGGAGCAGCAGGTCGGCGACCGGGCGCTGACCGGAGACGGAGGTGCCGAGGTCGCCGGTCAGCGCGTGCCAGAGCCAGTCGGCGTACCGGACGGGCAACGGCTGGTCCAGGCCGAGCCGTTCGGAGAGTTCGCGGCGGGCCTCGGGCGGTGCGCCCGGCCCGAGGAAGAGGGCCACCGGATCGCCGGGGACGAGCGTGACGGTCGCGAAGACGACGGCGGTGACGCCGAGCAGGGTCGGTACGGCCAGCAGGAGGCGGCGCAGCAGGAAGCGGGTCACCCGGCCCTCCGTGGCGTGGCGCCGGACTGGCCGGCGGCGGGCCGGTTGGGCGGGGCGGGCATGGGGCTGGTGGTCCTTCCGGGAGGGGTGGTTCGGGATCGGGTCGGGGCGGTCACCGGCGGTGCCCGGGATGCCGGGCCGCCGGACCGGGGCCGTGGGACGGGCCGTTCGCCGAGGGGCGGATGCCGCGTCCGGGCGGGATCGGGTGCCGGAGCACGGGTCGGGCGGTCCGTGGGACGTGGGACGTCGGTGCCGCTCCGGCAGCTGCGGCCGCTTGAAGGAGAGTTGCGGACGGGTGGCCCGGACAGCCAGTCAGCACTTGATGCTGTTACTCCTGGTCACAGCATCCGGAGTGTCAGGACCGCCACTGCCCGGGGCACCGAGGCCCGGTTCCGTCCTTGACCTGCACAAGGAACCGGACCTAGGGTTCCCCGCATGGCTATTCGGCGGACCGACATCACCCTGGTCGGGATCGGCGGCTCGTGGCACCGAAGGTGTTTCGACGAGCTCTGTCGCCCGCGCGCTGCGCGCTGACCGCCCCGTTTCCAGCCGCTGCGGTCGGCGCCCCTCCCCAGTCCCGGATTCCGCAGCCGACGCCCGTGCGCGTCCTCGACGGATCCTCGCCGCAGCACCCGTGCCCACCGGGCCGGCCCGCCACCAGCAAGGGGACCGTATCGCCATGTCGTATCTCAGACGCCCTGCCTCCGTCCCCGGGGGTGCAGGATGGCAGCAGTGAGCAAGCTCGCCGTCCCGGTCGGCCCGCGCGGCCGCCGGCTTCCCGCCCGACGCGGCGCCTGCGGTGGCGCCACCCTGGTGGACGCACCCGCCGCGGGCACGCCGCCGCTGCACGGCGCACCCCCGGTGCACGGCGCACCGCCGGTGCACGGCGCACCCCCGGTGCACGCCGAGATCGACAATCCGCTCGACCTGATCGCGGGTCACCAGCTGCTGGCGGAGACGGTGGCGCCGCCGCCGGCCGCTCCGGCCGCCACCGGTTGTGGGTGCGGCCATCCGATGTGCGGGGAGGAGGACCGCGACCGCACCGCCGACGCCCGGGTGTTCCTGGTCGAGCGGCACTCGGTGGCCAGCGCCGGGCTGCGCAGCGTGCTGACGACCGTGCCCGGACTGGCCGTGGTCGGGTCCACCGGCGACCCGCTGCGCGCGGTGGCCGCCGTGCGCCGGGTCGCCCCGGACGTCATCCTGCTCGGCCGCGGCGCGAGCCTGGAGGCCGACCTCGCCGTCGTGGTGGCGCTGCGCGGCCCGGACGCGGCGCCCGACGCCCGGGTGCTGCTGTTGCGCCGGGCCGAGTCGACCGCCGAGGCGAGCCGGATGCTGCTGGCCGGGGCCAGCGGGTGCTTCCCGCTCGACCTGGCCGAGGACCGGATCATCGGCGCCGTCCAACTCGCCGCGGCGGGCGGGTCGGTGTTCCTGCCGGCGCCGCCGCCGGCCCGGTCCCACGCGGTGGTGCCCCCGCAGCACGTCGGCGAACTGCCGCCGCAGCACGCCGGGCTGACGGAGCGTGAGCGCGAGGTGCTGGTCCAGCTCGGGCTAGGGCTGAGCAACGCCGAGATCGGGCGTGAACTCGCCCTGGCCGAGGCGACCGTGAAGAAGCACCTCACCCAGGCCATGCGCAAGATCGGTCAGCCCGACCGGCTGCGCGCCGCGCTCTACGCGCACCGGCACGGCCTCGCGGGGTAGTTCCCGGGCCGTTCCAGCGCGTTCGTCACCACCCTCCGGAGGGCGGGCCCCGCAGCACGCGGGGCCCGCCCTCCGTCGTGTTCCGGCCGCCTCGCGCATGCTCCGCAGGTGACCTTCGGAGCATGAACGAGGCGACGATCGGCGCCCTGAGCGGCGCCGTTCGGGGCTACCGGGGTGCGGGGCCCGCTCCGTAGCGTGGCGGGAAACGACCACCACACGACGGTCCCAGGGATCGTTCAGCCGAAGGGAGATGGCCCGATGGGGGGTGTGTCCGACAGGACCGGGGGCCCGACCGGTTCCGCCGGTGCGGCGGGTGCCGATGCCGGCCCGCGCACGGCGGTGCTGGCGGCCGCGAGCCACCGGAGCCCCGGCGCGGAGCAGCCGAGGTCCCCGTACCGCGCGATGTCGGACGCCGAGAGGTCCGCGCTCTGGCGCCAGCGGCTGCACGAGGCCGAGGCGGGCTTGACGCGGTACCTGGTGTCGCGCGGGAACGGGCTGCACTTGACCGACTGGTTCGTGCTGCAGTCCGAGCTCTTCGCCGACCTCCCCGCGCCGGACGCCCCGGCCCCGGAGTGGCAGCGGGTGTTCTTCCGCGACCAGGCGCTGATGGAACGTTTCCTCGTGCGCCGCTACGGCGAGGAGGGGCTGGGGGACTGGGCCCGGTCCAATGCCGAGGTGCACCGCGAGGTCGAACCCGACCACGGCCGGGGCGCCGCCGACCCGATCCACCGGATCGCCCGGCAGGCCGAACTGTACGGCTCGGAGTACGAGTTCGACGACGACGAGCCGCCCGGCGCCGAGCACGCGGCGCTCACCATCACGCACTGTGCGATCTGGGACTACCGCGAGAAGGCCCGCCGCTCGGGCGTCCAGCTGACCCTTGCGTCGCCCTGCACCTACTGCACCGAGGCGCTGTCCGCCAACATCCGCGCCAAGGGCTACCGGCCCGCGCACCGCCTGACCAACGGCCCGACCGGCCACGGCTGCCGCTGGGAATCGGACGCCGCGGCCGGGCCCGCCGCCCACGACGAACCGGGGGAGTCCTGAGATGTGCGGTGTCACCGGCTGGATCGACTGGGACACCGACCTGCGCCACCAGGCGCGGACGGTCCGGGAGATGACCGCCACCCTGGCCTGCCGCGGCCCGGACGCGGACGGCGTCTGGCTCTCCCGGCACGCCGCGTTCGGCCACCGCCGGCTGTCCGTGATCGACCTGGACGGCGGGGCCCAGCCGCTCGCCGACCGCCCGGGGCCGGACGCCGGCGCCGTCCTCTGCTACAACGGGGAGCTCTACAACCACCGCGAGCTGCGCGCGCGACTGGAGGCCCTCGGGCACGTCTTCCGGACCCGCTCGGACACCGAGGTGGTCCTGCGGGCCCACCTCCAGTGGGGCAAGGACGCGCCGACCAGGTTCAACGGCATCTTCGCCTACGCCCTGTGGGACGCCGCGCGGGAGGAACTGCTGCTGGTCCGCGACCACCTCGGCATCAAGCCGCTGTACTGGCACGCCCACGCCACCGGGGTGCTGTTCGGCTCCGAGCCGAAGGCGGTGCTCGCGAACCCGCTGTTCCGTGCCGAACTGGACGCCGAGGGCATCGCCGAACTGTTCGCGCTGCCCGCCGCGCCGAGCGCCGGCCACGGGCTGTTCCGCGGGCTGCACGAAGTCCGGCCCGGCCACCTGGTGGTCGTCGGCCGCGGCGCCACCCGCGAAATCCGGTACTGGCGGCTGGAGTCGGCCGAGCACCGGGACGACGCCGCGACCACCCGCAGCACCGTCCGGGAGCTGCTCGCCGACGCCGTCGAGCGGCAGTTGATCAGCGACGTGCCGCTGTGCACCCTGCTCTCCGGCGGCGTCGACTCCAGCGCCGTCACCGCGCTGGCCGCGGCCGCCCGGGAGCGGGCCGGCCACGGGAAGATCGCCAGCTTCTCGGTGGACTTCCCCGGCAGCACCGACCGCACCCCGGACGCCTGGCGGACCACCCTCGACGCCCCGTACGTGCAGGCCGCCGCCGAGCACATCGGCACCCTGCACACCACCGTCCTGGTGCCCGACGACGACCTGCTGGACGCCCGCGACGCCGTCCTGCGCGCCCGGGACCGGCCCGGCTGGGGGGAGATGGACGCCTCGCTGCACCTGCTCTTCCGCGAGGTGCGGCGGCGCTCCACGGTCGCGCTCTCCGGCGAGGCCGCGGACGAGATCTTCGGCGGCTACCCGTACTTCCACGACGCGCAGGCCGTCGCCGCGCCCACCTTCCCGTGGCTGCACGGCAAGGCCACACCGGCGGAGCTGCTGCGCCCGGACGTCCGGGCCGAGGTGCGCCCCGAGGAGTACACCGCCGCCGCCTACCACCGCTCGCTCGGCGAGGTGTCGCGCCTGCCCGGCGAGTCGGCCGCCGACGCGCGGATCCGCGAGGTCTTCCACCTCGCGCTGACCCGCTGGCTCCCCCCGCTGCTGGACCGGGTGGACCGGGTGTCGATGTCGGTCGGCCTGGAGGTGCGGGTGCCGTTCTGCGACCACCGCCTGGTGGAGTACCTCTGGAACGTCCCGTGGGCGCTCAAGGCGCCGGACGGGCGGGCCAAGGGGCTGTTCCGGGACGCCGTCCGGGACCTCCTCCCGCCGCAGGTCGCCGACCGGCCCAAGAGCGGCTACCCGTCCACCCCGGCCGTCCGCTACACCGAGGTGCTCACCGCCCGGGCGAACGAGCTGCTGGCCGACCCGAACGCGCCGGTCTTCGAGCTGGTGGACCGCGAGCCGGTCCGCCGGCTGCTCGCCGAGGGCCGCCCGCTGCCCAGCCCGCGCACCGCGCCGAACCCGGTCGGCGGCCTCGACCACCTGGTCCAGGTCGACGAGTGGCTGCGCGCCTACCGGGTGGGGCTGCGATGAGCGGCCCCGCACCGGCCGTGAGCACGGCGCAGGCCACCGAGGAGGCCTTCCGGGCCGCCTCCCGCGGCTGGACCACCGGGGTCGCGGTGGTCACCACCCGTGTGGACGAGGAGGTCTTCGCCAAGACGGTCTCCTCCTTCAGCACCCTCTCCCTCGACCCGCTGCTGGTCACCGTCGCGGTCAGCCGCCACAGCCCGCTCGTGGCCGCGGCCCGCGCCTCCGGAAGGTTCGGCCTCTCGGTCCTGACGGACGGCCAGTCGGCGGTGGCCCGGCGCTTCGCCACCCCCGGGGCCGGGCGCGCGCTCGGCGGCTTCACCACGGTGCCGATGCGGACGGCGGTCACCGGTGCCCCGCTCGTCGACGACGCCCTGGCCTGGTTCGACTGCCGGCTGCACGGCACCCTGCCCGGCGGCGACCACACCATCCTGGTCGGCCGGGTCGCCGCCGCGGACCGCGGCGACGGCGACCCGCTGCTCTACCACGACGGCCGGTACCGCGTGATCGACCCGAAACCCTTGAACCCTTGAACCCTTGACATCAAACGGAGTTGGCGCATGACACTGCTGGGCACCATCACCGGCCGCGGCGCACCCGCCACCGCCCGCGGCCTGCTGACCGGCGACCGGTACCGGGCCGAACTGGACGACGGCCGCGAGCTCTACCTCGACGGCAAGCGCATCGCGAACCCCGCCGAGCACCCCGCGTTCCGCCCGGCCGTGGACGAACTGGCCCGCCTGATCGACCTCCAGCACGACCCGGCCCACCGCGACCTGCTCACCTGGGAGGACCCGGACAGCGGCCTGCGGCTCGCCCGCGCCTACCAGCCCCCGCGCACCCTGGAGGACCTGCGGCTCCAGCGCCGCAGCGCCGAGCTGTGGCACGCCGAGGCACTCGGACAACAGGGCCGCTCACCCGCCTTCATGGCCTCGATCGCCGTCGGCGTCTACGACTTCCGGCACCGGCTGGCCGAGGCCGACCCGCGCTTCGGCGCCAACGCCGAGGCGTGGTACCGGCACTGCGCCAGCAACGACCTGGTCCTCTCGCACGCCCTCGGCGACCCGCAGATCGACCGCTCCGCCAACCCGCTCGACGACCCGGACCTCGCCCTGCGCGTCGTGGAGGAGAACGACCGGGGCATCGTGGTGCGCGGCGCCAAGCAGCTCACCACGCTCGCCCCGATCGCCCACGAGGTGCTGGTCTACCTCTCGGCGTCGTTCACCGAGGGCCGCGGCGAGCAGTTCGTGACCTGGTTCGCCCTGCCGCTCAACACCCCCGGCCTGATCACCCTCGCCCGCGAGCCGCTCGGCAGCGCCTCCTGGGGGCACGCCCACCCGCTCGGCGCGCGGTTCGACGAGCAGGACGCGATGCTCTTCTTCGACGACGTCCTGGTGCCCTGGGACCGCGTCTTCCTGCTGCGCGACGCGAACCTGGCGCGCACCGGCCTCGGCCGGATCAACGCCTGGAGCGCCTACGTCGGCCACATCCGCTACCGCGAGCGGTTGCGGACCCTGCTGGCCGCCGCCACCCTGGTCGCCGAGTCGATCGGCGTGGACGGCTTCCGCAACATCCAGGAGGACCTGGGGCGCCTCGCCGGGTACGCCGAACTGACCGAGTACTTCCTGGACGCCGCCGAGGCGCGCGGCGGCCTCACCGACGGCGGCCTGTTCGCCCCCGGCGACACGGCGGCCTCCCGGGTCTGGTCGGCCGAGGTGGCCGGCAGCGCGGTCGAGATCGTCCGCCGGATCGGCGCCTCCGGGCTGCTCATCCAGCCCACCGCCGGCGACCTCGCCAACCCCCGGCTGCGCCCGCACCTGGACCGCTACATGCGCGGCCGGGACATCGACGCCGAACGCAAGGCCCGGCTCTTCCGGATCGCCTGGGAGCTGACCGGCGACGGCTTCGGCCAGCGGCAGGACCTCTACGAGTACGTGCACCGGGGCGACCTGACCCGCAACCGGATCAACATCCTCAGGCGCTACGACCAGAGCGCCGCCCGTGAACGGCTGTTGCAGCTGGTCGACCAGGGCGCCGTCGCGCAGCCCGCCGCCGCGCAGCCGCCGACCGTACAGCCGCCGACCGAGCAGTCGTCCACCGCTCAGCCGCCGACCGAGCAGTCGTCCACCGCTCAGCCGTCCACCGTGGAGGAGAACCAGCCGTGACCACGTCCGCCGTCGAGATCCAGGCCCGTACCCTCGCGGGGTACGCCGACGCCAGCAGGCTGCGCCAGGTCCAGGACCGTGACTGGGTGCTCGACCAGGTCACCGGAGCCCCCGGCTCCCTGATCGACCTCGGCAGCGGGATCGGCCAGCTGCTCCAGGAGGCCCTGGAGCGCTTCCCCTCGCTCCAGCGCGCCGTCGGCCTGGAACGCTCCGAGCACCGCATCGCCGAGGCCGCCGCCCGGCTGAAGCCCTACGGCGAGCGGGTCGCCCTGCACCGGGCCGACCTCACCGTGCCCGAGCCGCTGCCGTTCCGGGCCGACGTGATCACCCAGACCTCGGTGCTGCACTGGCTGTACCCGGACGAGGAACGGATCTTCGCCTGGGCCGCCGCGCACCTCGCCCCCGGCGGGCGCTTCCTGCTCACCACCTACCACCCCGCCCGGGACGAGCGCGGCCTCGGCGGTGAGGACGAGTTGGTCCGCGAGGCCCTGGTCGCCCTCGGCACCCCGTACGACGAGGTGCCCGGCGTCCTGGCCCGCGCTGGGGTGCTGCCGATCGCGACCCGGACCAGGACCGTCGACGAGCTCGCGGCGGTGGTGGGCCCGCACCTCGCGGTGGCCGGGCACCTGGAGCGCGACGCCGTGGTCACCGTCGACGGCGCCGCCCGGTACGAGCACTTCCACGCCGCCACCTTCGGCGACTACTACAGCCGTGCGGTGCCGGCGCAGCAGCGGCCGGCCTTCTTCCGCGCGGTCGGCGAGAGCGCCTGGCGCCGGCAGCAGGAGCGCGGCCACGTCAGCCACATGCCCGTCCGGCTGTGGCAGCTGACGTCCCGTTAACAACATGTGTAGCCCGCCGCTCACCCCTGGGGTGGGCGGCGGGCTGCGTCTACGCTGGTGGCAGCCCGCACACCCGCATTCGACGGATCCGACCAGGGCCGAGGAGTCAACCGTGTCAACTCCCCCCGCAGGCAGGGAACTCGGCGCCTTCCTGCGCGCCCACCGTGAGCTCCTGAAGCCCTCCGACGTCGGTCTCACCGCCACCACCCGGCGCCGCACCCCCGGCCTGCGCCGGGAGGAGGTCGCCTCCCTCTCCGGCGTCGGCCTGGCCTGGTACACCTGGGTCGAACAGGGGCGGGTCACCGCCTCCCGGCAGGTGCTGGAGGCGATCGCCCGCGTCCTGCGGCTGGACGTGGCCGGACTGCGGCACGCCATGCGCCTGGCCGGCTACCACGAGCCGACGGCGGCCGTCGCCCCGGAGGGCGCCGACCGGCTCGCCGAGGCCATCCGGCCGGTCCTCGACTCCTGGCCCACCAGCCCCGCCGTCCTGCTCGACCGCCACTTCGACCTGCTCGGCTGGAACGCCGCCTGGGTCGCGCTCTGGGGCTCGCCCGAGTTCGTCCCCGCCGACCGGCGCAACCTGATGTGGGTGATGGCGGCCGACCACCGGGTGCGGGCCGTGTTCCGCGACTGGGAGCCGCTCGCGATGAACGTCTTCCAGCACTTCCGGGCCCAGGCCGGCCCCGCCCTGGCCGACCCCCGCACTGGCGAGGTCTACCGGCACCTGGACGAGGACGCGCCCGAGTTCCGGCACTGGTGGGGGTGCCACTCGGTGGCGGAACTGACCGTCCGCACCGTCACCGTCGAGCCGGCCGGGCTCGGCCCGGTCCGGCTGATGCTGTCGTCCTTCCACCCGGTGGACGACCCGACCGCGACGGTGCTGCTGTTCACCCCGCACGACGCCGCCGACCGGGCGCGGATGACCGAACTGGTCGATCATCCGCTGCGCGCGGTCGGCGGCGTGGAGGGGGAGCGCCGGGTCGGCTGAGCCGCCGGTCGGCCGGAGCACCCGAGGTGTTCCGGCCGTTCCGGCGCGGCCTCGATCGCCCGACGCGGTGGCCGGCGCGGCCTCAGGTGCCCGATGCGGTGGTCCGGCGCAGGCCGAGGCTGACCGCCAGCGCGCCCAGCGCGGCCACCAGCGCGAGCCCGGTGCCGATCAGCAGGGTGCCGTCCGCGACGTCGCCGAACGCGCCGATCGCCCAGGCGCCGACGCCGGTGCCCGCGTACATGGTCGAGGTCAGCCACGCGCTGGAGGTCGCGCGCAGCTCCGGGGCGATGGTGCCGGCCAGCGTCTGCTGGTCCGTCACGAAGCCCCCGGAGGCCAGGAACCACAGCACCACGCCGGCCAGGGCGAGGACCAGGCCCGGCCCCTTGGCCGCCAGCGCGACGCCGACCGCCAGCAGCACGCCCCACAGCGGCAGCAGCGGCAGGTCGGACCGCCCCGCGGTCCTGGCCCGGTCCCCGAGCCGGCCGCCCAGCAGCGAGCCAACCAGGCTGCCCGCACCGACCAGCACGCCCACCAGGCCCAGGGCCTGCACCGACAGGTCGAAGCGTTGCACCAGCACCGCGCCGAGGAAGGTGTAGGCGCCGAGGTTGGCCGTGTTGAACACCGTGTTGACGAGCAGGGCGCGGCGCAGCGTCGGGTCGGCCCAGCCCGCCAGGATCGCCCGGACCGCCCCCACCTGCGGCGCGGCCGTCTGCGCCGAGCGGCGCTGGACCTGGCTCAGCAGCAGCGGCACGGCGGCCGCAGTGCCGATGGTCAGCGCCCAGAACGCCGACCGCCAGCCGGCCAGTCCGGCGAGGAAGCCGCCGAGCGGCACGCCGATCACCTGGCCGCAGGAGAACAGCGCCATGCCCAGGCCGAGCGCCCGGCCGCGCACCGCCTCCGGCGCGGTCTCGGCGATGTGCGCCCAGATCGCCGGCCCGGCCGCGGCCGCCGCCAGCCCGGCCACCGCGCGGGAGACGACCAGCAGGGTCAGCCCGGTGGAGAGGGCGGCCGCCGCGTTGGACAGGACGAACAGCAGGGTGCCGGCCACGAGGGTGCGGCGGCGGCCGAACCGGTCGCTCAGCAGTCCGAGGAAGGGCGCCGCGACGGCGTACACCAGCACGTAGGCGGTGACGCTGGAGGCGGCGGCCGCCTCGCTGGTGTGCACCGAGTCCGCGATGGTCGGCAGCAACGGCGACACCAGGAAGGTCTCGGTGCCGAACAGGAACAGCAGGAGGAACACCCCGGCGTAGCGCCACCGGTCGAAGGCCTGGGCCGGCGCCAGGGGCGGGACGTCCTCGGCCTGGTCGGGCCGGGGCGGGTCGGAGATGCTGCTCACAGCGATCACCACCTTGTCGTGCGAGGGAGCGGCCGGGCCTTCGGACGGCAGGCGGAAGCGGCCGCGATGGGATGGCAGGAGTCCGATGCGGCCATCCTGCGGACGGCCCTCGCGGCCAGCCAGACAGGCGGTCATCCTGTGACCCCAGGTCACAGGCTGCCGCCCTGGCCCGGCCGGTGACGCGGTCGGTGACGCGGCCTGCCGGTGGTCTGTCGGTGGTCTGTCGGCGGTCCGGCGGTCGCTCGCCGGTCGTGTCAGCGTCCTGTGAGCGACCTGTCGGCCGCCGTGGCGAGACTGGCGGCACGACATCGACTCACGGGAGGTCCACCATGTCGAGCACCACGTCGAACAGCGCCCGACCGCACCACTCGCGCACCACCTCGGTCCTGATCTCCGGGGCGGGGATCGCCGGCACCGCCCTCGCCTACTGGCTGGAGCGCTACGGCTTCCACGTCACGGTCGTCGAGCGCGCCCCGGAACTCCGGGGCGGCGGACAGGCGGTGGACGTGCGGGGCAACGCCCTGGAGGTCATCGAGCGGATGGGCCTCCTGGAGGAGGTCCGGGCCCGCAGGACCGGACTGCGCGGCATGTCCCTGGTCGACGCGGACGGCCGCGAGCTCAAGCGCACCACCGAGTGGACGGCCACCGGGGGCGCCGTGGACGGCCCGGACGTGGAGATCCTGCGCGACGAACTGGCCGCCCTGCTGGCGGGGGCGGCCCGGCCCGGCGTCCGGTACCGCTTCGGCGAGTCGATCGACACCCTCGTGCAGCACGAGGAGGGCGTCCAGGTCCGCTTCACCAGCGGCGACGAGCAGTCCTTCGACCTCGTCGTGGGCGCCGACGGCCTGCACTCGAACACCCGCCGCCTGGTCTTCGGCCCCGAGTCCGACTACCTGCACCCGACCAGCATCTACATCGCCGGCTGGAGCGCCCCCAACCACCTCGGCCTCGACCACTGGGAGGTCATCCACCAGCCCAACGGCCAGGCCGCCTGGGGCTGCATGGCGATGACCGTCCGGGACAACAGCGAGCTGCGCGTCTTCGCCGTCTTCACGTCCGACGAGCCGGTCGGGGACCTGCTGCCGCGCGACCTCGCGGAGCAGCGGCGGCTGGTGGCCGAGCGTTGCGCCGGGATGCGCTGGGAGGTGCCGCAGTTCCTCAAGTCCCTGGGGGAGGGGGACGCCTTCCACTACGACGTGGTCGCGCAGATCCGGATGGACCGCTGGTCGCAGGGCCGGGTCGCCCTGCTCGGCGACGCCGGGTACTGCTGCTCCCCGGCCACCGGCCAGGGCACCAGCGTGGCCCTGACCGCCGCCTATGTGCTGGCCGGGGAACTGCACGCGGCCGATGGCGACCACGAGGCCGCCTACCAGGCCTACGAGCAGCGGCTGCGCGGCCATGTGGCGGCCAATCAGGCCATCCTCGACCACACCAGGGGCCGGTTCGAGACCACGGAGGCCGACCCCGAGGGGGTCGAGGGCTTCGACCGGCCCGGCCCCGAGCTGGGCGAGGCCTTCCGCGCGGCCACGGTCTTCGACCTGGCCGAGTACTGACCGACCCCGCCGCCCGCGCCGCCCGCGCCGACCCCGCCGCCCGCGCCGCCCGCGCCGACCCCGCCGCCCGCGCCGCCCGCGCCGACCCCGCCGCCCCGCAGGTCGGCCACGGGTGGTCGCGATCACCAGGTAAGTGAGGTTAGGCTAACCAAACTTGATGGACGGTCGAGGGTGAGGGCGGTGCCGGGGATGCACAGTCAGGGTGAGCCGGGGCGGGCGCGGACACGGGACGGCCGGGAGCTGTTCTACATGCGGCGGCCGGGGCCCGGCGGCGCGGGCGTGCCGACGGTCGTGCTGGAGGGCGGGCTCGCCTCCAGCCGCTCGTACTGGGCGCCGGTGCAGCTCCGGCTGGACGGGGTCGCGGCGACGGTGGCGTACGACCGCAGCGGGCTCGGCCGCAGCGCTCCGGACCCGGCGCCGCGCCCGCTGCGCCGCCTCGCCGAGGACCTCGACGACCTGCTCGACCACCTCGGCGGCCTCGGCCACGGGCCGTTCGTCCTGGTCGGGCACAGCTGGGGCGGGCCGATCGTTCGGATCGCCGCCGCGGCCCGCCCCGAGCGGATCGCGGGCCTGGTGCTGGCCGACCCGACGGACGAGTCCTGCGACCTGGTGTTCGTGCCCTCGGTGCGCCGCCAGGAGCGGATCGGGCAGGCGGTCAGCATGCTGCTGGCCCGCACCGGCCTGCTGGCCCGGGCCTTCCGCCCGATGCTCGACGCCCTGCCGGCGGACGCCGCGGCCGAGATGCGCGAGGAGGGCTTCACCGTCTCCACCATCCGCACGAGGGGCGCCGAACTCGGCTCCGTCGTCGCGGACTTGACCGCCATGAAGGAGAACCCGCCGGCCCCCGGCGGCATCCCGCTCACGGTGGTCTCGGCCGCCCGGACCTCCACCGGCATGGGCCCGAAGGTCCGGGAAGCCGTGAACGCCTCCCATGCTTACCGCGCCGGTCGGGCCGAGGTCGGCCGCCACGTGCTGGCGGCCGACGCCGACCACATGGTGCCGACCAGCGACCCCGACGCCCTGGCACGCGAGATCCGCCGGATCGTCGAAGGTATCTCAGCTGTCTAGGACTTGATGGCTCGTCAGTTCTTGATGATCTCCAGACTGGCGACAGTGCCCGGAACGCCGCCGGGGTAGGTGTTGCCGCCGAGGTGGAAGGTGTGGCCGTCCGAGCCCTGGCCGGGGCCCGGGCGGGCCGGGGCGTCAGCGGCGCAGGGCGCCGTACCGGGAGGCGTAGGTCGTCAGGCCGTCCGCCGTGGCCCCGGCCCAGCCCACGTATCCGTCGGGGCGGATGAGGAACACGCCGGTGCCGTAGGCCTCGTAGTCCGGGATGCGGACCACCGGGCAGGCGGTCTGCGGGAGCGGGGACTCGGTCCCGACCGCCAGCAGGGTCCAGTGCGGTCCGCGGAAGGCGTCGAAGAGCCGGACGCCACCCCGGCGCCCGTCCGGTGCGCGGTCCCCGGCCCGCAGGGCGCCCTCCGGCAGGGCTGGGCGGGTCTCCTCGGCCAGCGACGACTCCCGGTAGCCGAGGCCGAGTTGCTGGGTCGCCCGGCCCCGGCGGGCCTCGCCGTGGTGGACCCGGGTCGACAGGTCCAGCATCGCCGCCGCAGTGGGGCGGCGCTCCTCCTCGTAGGTGTCGAGCAGGGCGTCCGGGGCCGCGCCGCCGAGCACGGCGGCCAGCTTCCAGCCCAGGTTGTAGGCGTCCTGGACGCTGGTGTTGAGGCCCTGCCCGCCGGCGGGGGAGTGTACGTGCGCCGCGTCGCCCGCGAGGAACACCCGGCCCGCGCGGAAGCGGTCCGCCAGGGCCGCCCGCGGCCGGAACTCGGAGGCCCAGCGCACTCCGGTGACCTGTTCGGCGGTCAGGTGCGAGCGGGCGGCGACCACGTCGCGGATGCCGTCCAGGGACGCGTCGACGGTCGTGTCCTGCGGGTACTGCGCCACGAGCTGGAACTCGTCCGTGCCGGGCAGCGGGCACAGGGCCAGCAGGCCGCCGAGCGGTCCGCGCCCGGCGGCGCCGTCGCTGGGCGGGAAGACGTGCCAGTGGTCGCGGTCGAGGCCGGTGACCAGGACGTCCGCGACCAGCATCGGGTCCGGGTCGACGACCTGCCCGGTCATGCCGATGCCGAGCAGCCTGCGGACCGCCGACCGTCCGCCGTCGGCGGCGACCGCGTACCGCGCCCGGACCGGGGCGCCGGTGGCGAACTCGGCGGTGACGCCGTCCGCGTCCTGGGCCAGGCCCACCAGTTCGCGTCCGAAGGCGACCGAACCGCCGAGGGCGCGCAGCCGGTCGTGCAGCACCTGCTGGGTCCGCCACTGCGGCAGCATCAGCGTCTCGGTGTGGGGCTCGGCCTCGGAGGGCTCGGTCGGTTCGTACATGCGGCGTTCGTCCTGCGGCTCGCCGTCGCGCCAGAACAGGTTCGGCGGGTAGTGCCCGGAGGCGGCGCGGATGTCGGCCAGTACCCCGAGGTCGTCCAGGACCTCCAGGGTGCGGGGCTGGAGGCCCTTGCCGCGGGAGCCGGGGAAGAGCCCGCTCTCGCGTTCGACGAGCAGTGCGGTGATGCCGTGCCGGGCGAGGTCGACGGCGAGGGCGAGGCCGGTCGGTCCGGCTCCGACGATCAGGACGTCGGTGTGCGGGTCGGTGGCGCGGGTGGCCATGAGCATCTCCTTAACGTTGTTAAGTGGTCGCTGCTGGAAGACTGCACTTAACGTCGTTAAGCTGTCAACCGTGACGCCGCAGAGAACCCCGAAGCTCGACCGCCGGACGGTCGTCGACACCGCACTGACACTCCTGAACGAGGTGGGCCTGGACGGCCTCACCCTGCGCGCCATCGCCGCCGCGCTGGAGGTCAAGGCACCGGCGCTGTACTGGCACTTCAAGGACAAGCAGGCGCTGCTCGACGAGATGGCGACCGAGATGATGCGGCGCGCGGCCGCCGGTCCGTCCCGGATCCCCCCGGCGGCGGACTGGCGGGAGGCCTACCTGGCGACGATGCGGGGGCTGCGGGCCGAACTGCTCCGCTACCGCGACGGGGCCAGGGTCTACAGCGGAGCCCGGTTCACCGACACCTCGTACGCGGCGGGGCTCGAAGCCGGGCTGCTCCTGCTCACGGGGGCGGGCTTCACCCCGCAGGCGGCGGCCCGCGCCTGGTACACGGCGTACAGCTACACGATCGGCTACGTCATCGAGGAGCAGGCCATGGGCCCCAACCCCTTCGACGGCGAGGAGGGCTACGACCTGGACGCCCGGGCCGAGCGGCTGGCCGCCCACCCGCTCGCCGCCGAAGCCGGCCGGGTGATGTTCCAGGGCTTCGACCAGGGCTTCGAGCAGGGCCTGGTGGCGGTCCTGGCCGGCGTCGAGGCGACGCTGCTCGTGCGGTAGCCGTACGGACCGCGGGGGTCGGCGGCCGGGCCCGGGATCAGGAGGCCGGGGCCGGGATCAGGGGGCGTCCGGCGCTTGCGCCGCGCAGGCGGCCAGGGCGGCCAGGCGGTCCACCTCGACCCATTCGTCGAGGTGGAGGCCGATCAGGTGGTGGCCCCGGCTCCACGGGTGGTCCGCGGCGGGAGGGGAGGGCGGCGGCGTGGGGGAGTCGGCGTGGTGGAGGTACCAGGAGCTGAGGCGTTCCAGGGCGGCGCGGCGCTCGGCGGTACCGGTCTCGGCGGTGCAGCGTTCGGCGGCGTAGAGGCGCAGGAGGTCGTTGAGCCGGTAGCGGTGGCGGTCCTCGTGGGTGAGCAGGTGGGCGGTGGCCAGGTGGTCGAGGACGGGCCGGACGGCGGCGGTGGGGGTGTCGGTCAGGGCGGCTGCCGCGCCGGAGCTGACGCCGACGGCCGGGGCCAGGGCGAGCAGCCGGAGCAGGGATCGGGCCTCGGCGGGGAGCGAGCGGTAGGAGAGGTCGAAGGCGGCGCGGACCGCCGAGGTGGCGTCACCGTCGATCTGTAGGGCGCTCAACCGGTGTTCCGCGTCGAGGAGTTCGGCGGCGTGGTCGGCGAGGCTGCGGCCCGGGAAGGCGGCGAGGCGGCTCGCGGTGATGGCCAGGGCGAGGGGCAGTCGGCCGCAGGCGGCGGTGAGTTCGGCCGCGGCGTGCGGCTCGGCGCGGGTGCGGTGCTCGCCGGCGATGCGGGCCAGGAGGCGGAGGGCCTGATGGGCGGGCAGGACATCGAGCACCAGGGGGCGGGCGCCGTTGCGGGCGGTCAGGCCGTCGAGTCGGGTGCGGCTGGTGACCACCGTGCGGCAGTCCGGGGCACCCGGCAGCAGCGGGCGGACCTGTTCGGCGTCGCGGGCGTTGTCGAGGACCACGAGCAGTCGGCGGTCGGCCAGCAGGGAGCGGTAGAGCGCGGCCGCCTCGTCCGGCGCTGCGGGGATCCGGTCGCCGGGCACGCCGAGGGCGCGCAGGAAGCGGGCGAGGACGGTGTGCGGGTCGAGGGGCGCGGCGACGGAGTAGCCGTGCAGGTCGGCGTAGAGCTGGCCGTCCGGGAACCGGTCCCGGGCGCGGTGGGCCCAGTCGACGGCCAGGGTGGTCTTGCCGACCCCGGCCGGGCCCGAGAGCGCGCACACGGGGACGGCCGCGCCGGTGGCACCGGTCGCGGGCGTCGTGAGCAGCGAGTCCAGGACGAGAAGCTCCGTGCCGCGTCCGACGAAGGTGGGAAGTGCGGGCGGGAGTTGGGCGGGCGGCGGCGCCTCCACCGGGGGTGCGGCCGCTGGGGGTGCCGCCATGGGGGGTGCGGCCACGGGGGGTGTGGCCACCGGGGCCGCTGCGGTCGGCGCCGCCTCGGGGCGGACCGGCTCGGTGGCCAGCAGTTCCAGGTGCAGCGCCCGCAGTTCCGGCCCGGGGTCGAGCCCGAGCTCGTCGGCCAGTCGCTCGGCGAACCGGCGGTAGGCGGTGAGCCCTTCGGGCGCGCGCCCGGAACCGTGCAGTGCACGCATGAGCTGTCCGGTGAAGCGTTCCCGGAGCGGGTGGTCGACCACCAGCGCGGTCAATTCGGGGACGGCCGCGCGGTGCCGGCCGAGGGCGAGCTCCAGATCGAGGCATTCCTCCCAGGCGGTCAGTCGCAGTTCGTCCAGCGCGACCGCGCCCGGGGCGTCCGCGTCCACGGCGAGTCCGTCCAGTGCGGGGCCGCGCCACAGGGCGAGCGCTTCGCGGAGCCCGTCGACCGCCGCCGGGGATCGTCCGGCGGCGGCCTCGCGGCGGGCGAGGGCGAGTCGGTCGGTGAAGGCGCGGGCGTCCAGGCGGTGGCCGGTGAGCGTGATGCGGTAGCCGCGGCCGTCGGTCAGCAGCACCGGCGGTGCGTCCGGGTCGGCTTCGGCGAAGCGGCGCCGCAACACCCCGGCGAGGTTGCGGACCTGGCGAGTGGCGGTGGCCGGCGGCCGCTCGTCCCAGACGGCGTCGACCAGACGGGCGACGGGAACGGAGATGTCCGCGTTGAGCAGCAGGGCGGCGAGCAGCCGCTCCTGCCGGGAGCCTTCGGAGGGGACGCGCCTCCCGTCGCCGGTCCACACCTCCAGCGAGCCGAGGATCCTGAACTCCAAGTGTCCCTCCCTGGGATCCGCGGGCCGGGCCGGACCGTCGCTGCGCGTGGATGGGCACGGGCGGTGATGGATCAATGACCAGATCATGCCAGTTGTGTGCGTCCGGTTGAGACCTTTGCTGTGCACCGGCCGAAACGAGCCGGTCGTCTGACGAGACGCCTCGAACCAGGAGCAGTTGATGAACCGTCTGAAGAAGGTCGTCGCCACCGCGACCGCCGTCGCCGCAGCCGCCCTGATCCCGCTGTCCGCGGCCCCGGCCGAGGCCGCCACCGGACCGGGCACCCACCTGGGGATGACCTGGTCCGTCGTCGCCTACGGCCCGGAGGGCACCGTCCAGGTCGGCGGCCCCGGGGGCAGCCCGAGCAACGCCTACAACGGCGACACCGCGCCGTCGGTCTCGCTGCCCGTGCTCTGCCTCAACGTCGACGGCAGCCCGGCCCCGTCCGGGATCAGCATCGGCTTCTACAACGGTTGGGCACAGGGCACCGTCGCCCTCAGCCAGCCGGTCAAGGGCGCCCGGCTCAACAGCCGGGCCGCGGCGGACAGCCTCTGCCAGGCCTCCTTCGGGGCCGGCTGGCGCGAGGCCGAGTTCCACGACGGCCACTTCGGGTCCGACCTGGCGCAGACCGGTGGCTGGACCTTCTGGGCCTACGGCAACATCCCCAACAACACGCGGTTCTGGACGGCCATCAACGACCAGGCGGCCAACCCCTGGAACTGACCGGCGCCTGGAACCTCCGGGACTGCCGGCAGCAGGGCGGGGGGGGGGGGCCCCCGGGGGGGGGGGGGGGCGCCCCCGCCCCCCCCGCCCGCGCCCCCCCCCCCCCCCCCCCCCCGGCCCCGGGGCCCCCCGGGGGGGGGCCCCCCCCCCCGGGGGCCCCCCCCCCCCCCCCTTCCGCATGATCTCGCCCGAACCCCGAACCCCGAACCCCGAACCCCGGGAGCCGGCAGGCCGGGGCCCTCAGGCCTGCCGTCGTACGGCGATGACCGCCGCACCCAGCACGCACGCGGCGGCGGCGGCGAGGTAGGCGAGGTGGTAGCCGGTGAGCTGGTCCTTGCTGGTCGCCGCGACCAGGACCATCACCGCCACTCCCGCACTGGCGCCGATCTGCTGCGCCACGACGTTCACCGCCCCGGCGACGGCGTGCTGCTGCGCCGGGACTCCGGTGAGCCCGGCGGACGTCATCGAGGGGAAGTTCAGCCCCTGGCCGATGCCGCTGATCACCAGGCCGGGCAGTACGTGCTGCACGTAGCTGCCGTCGTTCGGGGTGCCGACCCACAGCGCCGCACCCACGCCGATCAGGACGAGGCCGACGGCCATCAGCGTGCGCGGGGTGTGCCTGGCCAGCAGGCGTCCGGTGGCGAAGTTGGCGGTGAGGAACACGGACAGGGACATCGGCACCAGCGCGAGACCGGATTCGAAGGGGGAGTAGTGCAGCATCCCCTGCAGGTACAGCGGCGCGAAGAACAGCAGCCCGACGGATCCCATGTACTGGAGGAACGCCGCCAGGCTCGCGGCCCGGACCGACGTGATCCGGAAGAGGCCGAGCGGCAGCACCGGGTCGGCGGTGCGGTGCTCGCGCACCACGAACAGCACCAGGAAGACCACCGCGGCGCCGAGGAGGCCCCACGCCGACGCACCGTCACTGCTCACGCCGACGATGAGCAGGGTGAGGCCGAGCGTGCCCGAGATCGCGCCGGGCAGGTCCAGCCGACCGCTGTGCCCGGCGCCACCGGGCAGTCCGGCGCGCGTCGTGGCCAGGACGGCGAGTCCCAGCAGCACCGAGAACCACAGCACCGAGCGCCAGCCGAAGAACTGGGTCAGGACGCCGCCCAGCAGCACCCCGCCGCTGAAGCTCGCGGCGCCGACCGCGGCGTAGACACTGAACGCGCGGTTGCGCGCCGGACCGGCCGGAAACGTTTCGGTGAGCAGTGCCAGCGCGGCCGGCCCCGACAGGGCGGCGCCGATGCCCTGGACGGCGCGCGCACCCAGCAGCACCGCGGTGTCCGGAGCCAGCGCCCCGACCAGTGCGGAGGCGGTGAACAGGGCGACACCGACCTCGAACACCCGCCGTCGGCCGAGGACATCGGCGAGTCGGCCGCCCACCAGCAGGAATCCGGCGAACGTGACGGCGTAGGCCGTCATGACCCACTGGAGCGTGGTCTCGCCCAGGTCGAAGCGCGCCCCGATGGACGGCAGGGCGGCGTTGAGCACTCCGAGACCGCTCACGTCCAGGGCGAGCGCCCCGGCCAGTACTCCGAGTGCCAGCCCCGGCCGGCGCACCGGCGTGACCGTGGTGTCGGTGGTGTCGGTCATACGGGCCTGCCGTCGACGTCGTGGCCGGCGAGTCCGGCTAAGGAACTGTCGGCACCGGCTGACGCCGCATCAAGATTCTCAACTGCCATGAGGGTCAGCTTGCATGGGTCACTCAGCCGCTGTCTACCCCGCTGTCTGCCCCATCCCCACGCATGCGGAGTGCACCCTTCACGGGGGCATGCGCCCTACCATCGGCCGAGGCGCGGCGAGGATGCGGGGCACCGTCGAGCCGGGGCACCTTCCCGAACTGCCGGCAGGCCCCACTCCGGTTGATGCCGGATTTCGGCCGTGAGGCCCGAGATGTCGCACGTTCATCGCGTCCGAGGAGATCGAACCGGACACTTTGCAGGCCAAATCCCGCCACTGCCTCAACCGGCCCTCGAATGGCGCTTGTCTCACCATTCACAAACTGGCACTCTGCTGTCCGCCGGTCGAAATAGCACTGGCGATCCATTTTACCTCAATCACAATACTCGTTGCGCTTGACCGAATGGACCTTGGAGCCCGTCGACCGTAGTCGTGCAGGTGAGGATTCCGCGTGCGCGATCCCGTAGTCGACGCACTCGCGGATCAATTCGACCCAGAGACGCTCGTGATTTCCCCCGCGGTGAGGACGAGCTGCGCCGCCAGGTGAAGCGGCGTCAGGCGAACCGGGGTTCCGGCTCGCTCCGACCGTGGAGATCGGAACGCCGATCCCGTCCTCACGCTACCCGTCGTCTCCACCAAGGCACTTGATGCGGCGAAGGGGACCCTCCGCGTCATGAGCCGCCCCGTGCCCGGTTGCCCGGGCACTGACCGAATCCCCCGACCGGTCGGCCGTGCAGCTCCACCCGCCCATTCCATCCGCCCTGCTGAGGGAGTCGCCGTGCCCCAAGAGCGCGCAGCGCGAGACATATCCGCCGTAACGGATTTCCTGCTTTCCCGTGTTGTCGACCTGTTGGACGTGTCCGCGAACGCCGTGGACCGCTTGGCGCCGTTGCACCGGTACGGACTGGACTCGCTGAGATCGGTGGCCCTCGCGGCCGCGCTGTCCGAGTTCCTCGGCTGGCAGGTGCCGGCCACCTGGATGTGGCAGTACCCGACCGTCGACGGGCTGGCGCGTGCGCTCGTCGACGGTCCTCGTGCCGCGGAGCCCGCTCCGAGCACCGACCGCCGGATGCCCTCCCACGAGCCCGTCGCGATCGTGGGCATCGGCTGCCGGTTCCCCGGAGGGCCGGACCCGTCCGCGTTCTGGCAACTGCTGGTCGAGGGCGGCGACGCCGTCGGACCGGTCCCGGCCGCGCGACGCGGGCTGCTGAACGACAAGGTGCGCTGGGGCGGGTTCATCGACGGCATCGACCAGTTCGATCCGCTGTTCTTCGGCATCTCACCCCGCGAAGCCGTCCAGATGGACCCGCAGCAGCGCCTGATCCTGGAGCTGTCCTGGGAGGCGCTGGAGGACGCGGGCATCGCGCCGCACAGCCTGGTCGGCAGCGACACCGGCGTGTTCATGGCCTCCTGTTGGGGCGACTACGCGGCTCTGGCGCACTACCGCGGCCCCGACAGCCAGATCACCCCGCACACCGCGACCGGCATGCACGACGGCATCATCGCCAACCGGGTCTCCTACGTCCTCGGCCTCCAGGGCCCGAGCATGGCCATCGACGCCGCCTGCGCGGGATCGCTGGTCTCGGTGCACGTGGGGTGCCAGTCGATCTGGCTGGGCGAGAGCGACCTGGTGCTGGCCGGCGGCGTGAACCTGAGCTTCGTCTCCGACTACTACACCGCGATGGACGCGATGGGCGCGCTCGCCCCGGACGGCCGCTGCAAGTCCTTCGACGCCCGCGCCAACGGCTACGTCCGCGGCGAGGGCGCCGGCGTCGTCGTGCTCGCCCCGCTGAGCGTGGCGCTGGAGCGCGACCTGCCGGTGTACTGCCTGATCAAGGGCAGCTCCTCCAACAACGACGGTCTGAGCAACGGCATGACGGCGCCGAACCCCCAGGCGCAGGAGAAGATGCTCCGCACCGCGTACCAGCGGGCGGGCATCGCGCCGCACCTCGTGGACTACATCGAGTGCCACGGCTCCGCGACGCCCCTCGGCGACCCGATCGAGGCCAACGCCATCGGCGCGGTGCTGGGCGGCGGCCGTACGGAGCCGCTGCGGCTCGGGTCCGTCAAGTCCAACGTCGGGCACCTGGAGGCGGCCGCCGGGATCGTCGGCCTGGTCAAACTCGCGATGTCGATGCGCAACGGCGTGCTGCCGCCGAGCCTGCACTACAGCGCGCCGAACCCGCAGATCATGTTCGACGAGTACAACCTCACCGTCCAGGACCGGCTGACGCCGTGGCCGCGACGCTCCGACGCCCGCCGGGGCGGCGTCAGCTCGTTCGGATTCGGCGGCGCGATCTGCCACGTCGCCGTCGAGGAACTGCCGCGCCCCGAGAGCTCGCTCCTCCTGCTGGCCGCGGACTCCCCGGAGGCACTGGCCGAGCGGGCCCGGGCGCTGCGGGACGAGCACGACCTGCGCGCGCTCTGCCGCCGGACGCCCGGCGACGGCCCGTTCCGGCTCGCGGCCACCGCCCGCGACATGCCCGAACTCCGGGCCCAGCTGGACGCCTTCGGCAGCGGGGCGACGGCCGTCGGGCTGAGCGTCGGGGAGCGGACCGGACGCAGGCCGCGGGTGGCCTTCCTGTTCTCGGGCAACGGCTCGCAGTGGGTGGGCATGGGCCGGCAACTGCTCGCCGGAATGCCCGTGTTCCGCCGGTCCATGATGAAGTCCGACCGGCGGATGCGGGAGCTGCTGGGCTTCTCGCTCGTCGAGCAGCTGATGTCCCCGGACGGCCGCATCGACGACATGGACGTCTTCCAGCCGCTGCTGTTCTCCCTCCAGGTCGCACTGGCCGAGGCCTGGCGCTCGCTGGGGGTGGAGCCGGACGTCGTCGTCGGGCAGAGCGTCGGCGAGTTCGCCGCCTCCCACATCGCCGGTGCCCTCGACTTCGACGACGCCTCCCGCCTGGCCGCCCACCACGGTCGGCTCCTCCAGCAACTGGCCGTGGGACGCGGCGAGGGCATCGTGGTGATGACCGCCGCGGACGAGGTCAGGCCGCACCTGACCGGCCGCCTCACCGTCTCCGGCCACAACGGCCTGAACTCCACCCTGGTCACCGGCACACCGGAGGAGATCGACGACCTCGTCCGGCGGCTGACCGCAGCGGGCGTCACGAACCACCGGGTCCGGATGGGCCACGCCCCGCACTCGTCGCTGGTCGACCACGTCCTCGCCCCGCTGAAGGTCGAACTCGACGGCATCAGGCCCCGGACCACCCGCATCCCGATGATCTCGACCGTCACCGGCGAACCCGTCGACGGCGCGGAGCTCGGGCCGGACTACTGGGCGGACAACCTGCGCCGGGAGATCCGGGTGGTCGACGCCCTGACGAACCTGCGCGACCACGACGTCGACGCGGTGATCGAGATCAGCCCGCACCCCGTCCTGCTCAAGTCGGTGTCGGAGATCCTGTCGGCCACCACCCTGCCCTCGCTCCGGCGCGGCGCCGACGAGGCCTCGACCCTGCTCGGCTCGCTCGGCGCCCTGTACACCGCCGGCCTCCCCGTCCCGGCCCACCCGTTCCTCGCGGGCGACCGGGGACGGCACGTCACGCCGAGTCGGAGCGACGCGGCGGCCGACGAGCAGGTGCACCTCGTCCCCGTCACGGCACGGACGGCGGGCGCGCTGACCGACACCTGCCGCGAGCTGTCCAACCACGTCGAACGCGACGCGGGCCTGCGGGTCTCCGACCTCGCCTACACGCTCGCCGCCAGGCGCACCCACCACAACCACCGGGTGGCCCTGTTCGCCCGCAACCGGCAGGACGTCCTGGACGGGCTGGCCCGGGTCGCCGCCGGCCAGCCGCACCCCGACGTCGTGACGGGCACGGTCTCCGGCACCGTCGACCGGCGGGTGGCGCTGGTGTTCTCCGGCGGCGGCACCCAGTGGGTCGGCATGGGCCGCGAACTCCTGCGCTCGCACGCCGGCTTCCGCACCTGGATGACCGCCTGCGACGCCGCCGTGCGCGCGGCCGGCGGCTGCTCGGTGCTCGACCGGCTCGCCGCCCCGGCCGACGAGGCCGGGTACGAGGAGATGGACTTCCAGCAGCCGGTGCTGTTCGCCCTCCAGGTCTCGCTGGCGAAGGTCTGGCTCGGACTCGGCGTCCAGCCGACCGCCGTCGTCGGGCACAGCCTGGGCGAGGTCGCGGCCGCCTGCGTGGCCGGCGCGCTGTCGCTGGAGGACGCCGCCCGCGTGGTGGTCGCCCGGTCGCACCTGCTGGAGCGCAAGGCCGCCGCGGGCGCCATGATCTCGGTCGACCTGCCGGAGGCGGAGCTGCTGCCGCGGCTCGCCCCCTACGCCGCGCACGCGGCCGTCGCCGTGGTCAACAGCCCCACCAGCGCGGCGGTCTCCGGCTCGCCCGAAGCCGTCGACGCCCTGGAGGCCGACCTCCAGCGGGACGGGATCTCGACCCGGCGGATCCGGGTCGAACGGCCGGTGCACAGCCCCGGCATGGACCCGCTGCTCCAGCCGCTGCGCGCGAGCATCGACGGCATCACCCCGCTGACGCCCGGCATCGACTTCCACTCCACGGCACTGGCCGACACGGTGAACCCGGTCGCCGACGTCGACTACTGGGTGCACAACCTGCGCAACCAGGTCCGGTTCGCCGAGACGATCGGCGCGCTGGTCGACCAGGGCGTCGGCACCTTCATCGAGATCGGCCCGCACGAGACGCTGCGCGGCGCGGTCGAGGAGATCGCGCTGACCCGTGGCGCCCAGGTGCACGCGATCAACTCCCTGCGGCGCGACGAGAGCGACGTCCGCTGCCTGCTGGGTGCCGCCGCGTCGTTGTACGTCAGGGGCCTGCCGCTGACCTTCGACCCGCTGTTCGCCGACGACGTCGAGGTCGTGGAGACGCCGCTCGTCCAGTGGCAGAAGGACCGCTACTGGATCGACACCGAGCCCCGCCCCGCCCACGCGCCGGCCCCGGCCGTCGAAACCGTGGCCGCGCCCGTGGCCCGTGTGGTGGAGGAGGAGCAGCCGACGGAGATCCGGCCGGTGGCGGAGGTCGTCCTCGCCGAGCTCGCCGACGCGCTGGGCGTGCCGGTGAGCAGGTTCGACGTGAACGCCAGCATGCTCGACTTCGGCCTCGACTCGATGCTGGCGATCCGCCTCGTCAACAGGCTGCAGTCGCTGTTCGGGCACCGGGTGTCGCCGGTGGTGTTCCTGGACGGCCGGTCGATCTCCGAGGTCGTCGGCCACTTCGTCGAGCTCACCGCCGGACCGGCCGCGCCCGCGACGGCACCGCCCGTACCGCCGGCCGCCCCCGCCTCGGCCCCCGAGGCCGAGCCGGACCGGACGTACCTCGACGAGCTGTCCGAACTGGACGCCGAGGAGCTGGTGGACGAACTGGACGCGCGCGGACTGCTGGAGGCCACCGACGCACCGGCCCTGGACCAGCTGCGCGCCGACGGCCTCGGCCTCGCACTGGCACCGGCCTCGCACGGCCAGGCCTCGCTGTGGTTCATGCAGATGGTCGCGCCGGACGCCGTGCCCTACAACTTCATGGTGACCGCCCGGATCCGGACCGCGGTCGACGAGAAGGCCCTGGACCGCGCCGTACGGGCCGTGATGGAGCGCCACCCCGCGCTGCGCACCCTCTTCGTGGAGGCGGGCGGCAGCCCGTACCAGGTCATCCTGGACGAACCGGTGTACGAGTTCGTCGTGGCGGACGGCACCGACCTGGACGACGAACAGGCCCGCGAGGAACTGGCCCGCTACGGGCACGAGCCGCTCGACCTGGACAACGGGCCGCTGGTGCGGATCGTCCTCATGACGCGCGGTCCGGCGGACCACTACCTGCTGGTGCTCGTCCACCACATCGCGTCGGACGCGGCGTCGGCCGACGTGATGATCCGCGAACTCCAGGAGTTCTACGAGGGCGCCGACCCCGCCGACAGCGCGCCGGTCGCCCCGTACACGGAGTTCGTCGCGTGGGAGCGGCAGTGGCTGGCCGGGCCGGCGGCCGGCGCGGCCCTGGACTGGTGGTCGCAGAAGCTGGCCGACCCGCCCGCCCACCTCGACCTGTCCGCCAAGGAGCGGCCGCCGGGCGTCACCTACGAGGGCCTCGACCTCGCGTTCCGCTGGAGCGCCGAAGAGACGCGCCTGCTCCGGGAGTTCGCGGTGCGCGAAGGCGTGTCGATCAGCACCGTCGTGCTGGCCGGGTTCTTCGCCACGCTCAACCGCGCGGTCGGCACCGAGGACGCCGTGCTGGCCACCGCCATCGCCCAACGCGCCGAACCCGGCTGGGAATCCGCCATCGGCTACTACCTCAACACCGTGCTGGTGCGGGCGAACCCCGCCGGTGACCGCAGCTTCCGCGAGCTGCTGCGCGAGGTCCACGCCTTCTCGCTCGGCCTCCTGGAGCACATGAACTACCCCCTCGACCTGCTGGCCTCCCAGCTGCGGCCGCCGAGGGCCGAGGGCCGCTCCCCGTGGTTCGACGTGGTCGTCAACTGGCTGTCCTCGGACGCGTTCCCCCGGTCCGTCAAGCTCTTCCACGGCATCGGCGACACCATCACGCCCGACGGCGCGCTGCCGCTCGAACCGCTTCAGGTCCGCAGGCACCTCGCCAAGTTCGACCTCGAGATCTCGATGGCCGACATCGACGGCGAGGTGGCCGGCCACGTCCAGTTCAAACCGAGCTACCTGGAAAGGCAGACCGTGACGGCACTGCTCGCGCTGTACCGCACCGTGCTCTTCGACGCGATCACCCAACCCGACCTGGCCCTCGGCGACATCGCGTCGACCGGCCTCCCCGAGGAGACGGACCAGTGACCGAAACCCTGCACTCCGCGTTCGTCGAGCAGGCGGCCAAGAACCCCGACGCGACCGCGGTCTACTCCGACGCCGGCGTCCTGACCTACGGCGAACTGGACGAGCGCTCCCGGGCGTTGGCCGCGCGGCTGGTCGCCGACGGCGCGGGCCCCGGTGTCCCGGTCGGCATCTGCGTCGAGCGCACCCCCGACCTGCTCGTCGGCATCCTGGCGGCCCTGCGCGCCGGATCCTGCTACCTGCCGTTGGACCCGAACTACCCCGCCGACCGGCTGACCTTCATGGTCCAGGACAGCGGGACCCGCCTGCTGCTCACCACCCCCGCGTCCCGGGCCAGTTGCCCGCCCGGCCCGACCGTGGTCGTGCTGGGGGAGAGCGTGACGACCGAGCCCGGCGCGAAGCCCGTGGCGGTCGTGCCCGGCGACACCGCGTACGTCATCTACACGTCGGGCTCCACCGGCAGGCCCAAGGGCGTGGCCGTCCGGCACGGCGGCTGCGTGGCGATGCTCGCCGAGATGGACCGGGTCCTCGACGGCTGCGACCTGAGCGGAGTCTCGGCGGCGAGCTCGGTCTGCTTCGACCTGTCCGTGATGGAGATCTTCAACGCGCTGTGCCGCGGCGGCGCCGTCGTGCTCGTCGAGAGCGCCGTGCACCTGCCGGAGAGCCGGTACGCCGACCGGATCACCCACCTGAACGTCGTCCCCTCGGTCATGAACAGCCTGCTCGACGCCGGAGCCCTGCCGCCGAACGTGCGCACGGTCGTGTTCGGCGGCGAGGCCCTGCGCCGCAAGCTGGTGGACCGCACCTACCGGGAGACCGGCGCCGACCGGGTGTTCAACGCTTACGGCCCCACCGAGGGCACGGTCTTCTGCTCGTTCGGGCCGGTGCCCGAGGACGGGACCGACGAACCGACGATCGGCCCGCCGACGACCAGCGACCGGGTCTACGTGCTCGACGAGCAGCTGAAGCCGCTCCCGGCCGGTGAGCCCGGCGAGCTCTACCTCGGCGGCGCCGGCCTCGCGCACGGCTACGTCAACCGGCCACGCACCACGGCCGAACGCTTCGTGCCGGACCCGTTCCGCAACGGCGAGCGGATGTACCGCACCGGGGACGTCGTCAAGTTCACCGACGGCGGCGAACTCCGCTTCCTCGGCCGCACCGACCACCAGGTCAAGCTGCGCGGCTACCGCATCGAGCTGGAGGAGGTCGAGGCCCGGCTGACCGGCTGCCCCGAAGTCCGGGAGGCCGCCGCCGTCGTCCGGGGCAACCGGCTCGTCGGCTACGTCGTGCCCGCCGGCGACGACGCGCCGCAAGACGGCCCCCGGCTGGACGCCGCGCTCCAGAGCGCCGTCACCGGCAGGCTCGCCGTCGAACTGCCCGACTACATGGTGCCCGCGACGCTCGTGGTCCTCGCCGTCCTGCCGCTGGGGCCGGGCGGCAAGCTCGACCGCAACGCACTGCCCGAGCCGCCGGCCGCCGACAGCGGCGGGCCCCTGACGGCCGCCGGCACGCCGACCGAGGTGGCCCTGTCGGAGATCTGGGGCCAGCTGCTCGACCTCGAACCGTCGAGCATCGACGTGCAGTCCGCCTTCTACGACCTCGGCGGGGACTCCCTGCTGCTCATCCGCCTCGCCCGGCTGATGACCCGGCGCTTCGACCGCCGCGTCCGGGTGCCCGACCTCTTCAGCTTCCGCGACATCTCCTCCCTCGCCCGCTGGCTCGACGACGAGATCGGCGCCACCCCCGAGGTGGTCCAGTCCGCCCGCGTGCGCGCCAACACCCGGCGGGCCGCGCTGCGCGGCCGCGGCGGCGCCACCGGCCGCTGAGCCGCCGACGTCTGCGTACAGCGGCCGCTGAGTCACCCTCACTCGAAACGAAGCAGGAGCCTCCCCATGACCGACAACCCCGAGCAGGACTACGACCCGGGCGACGTGGCCGTCATCGGCATGTCCCTGCGGGCGCCCGGAGCCCGCACCAAGGAGCAGTTCTGGGACAACCTCGTCCACGGCCGGGAGTCCGTGTCGTTCCTGGCCAAGGACGACATCCACGTCGACGAGACCCTGATCCACAGCCCGTTCTACGTGCGGGCCTGCGGCGTGCTCGACACGTACGACAAGTTCGACCCGTCGGTGTTCGGCATCAGCGACCGGATGGCGGCCGCGATGACCCCGGAGAACCGGCTGTTCCTGGAGAGCGCCTGGGAGACGCTGGAGGACGGCGGCTACGACCCGGACCGGCTCAGGGCCGAGATCGGCATGTACGGCGCCAACAACCCGCAGACCGCCGCGCTCTACAGCTCCCCGCCGGACCGGGTGTCGGTCGGCCCCGAGGCGATCGAGGCCAGCCTGGCGTGGTCGCCGGACACCATGACCTCCAACGCGCTGTACTACATGGGGCTCATCGGTGAGGCCGTCACCGTCGCCGCCGTCTGCGCGGGCTTCCACTACGCGGTCCACCTGGCCTGTCAGTCGCTGCTGCTCGGCCAGACCGACCTGGCGATCGCCGGCGGCGCGATGGTCCGCCTGCCGCACCCGCGCGGCCACCTGTGGGAGGAGAACCGCATCCTGTCGAAGGACGGCCACTGCCGCCCGTTCGACGCCAACGGCACCGGCACCGCGCTGTCCAGCGGGGTCGTCACCGTGCTGCTGAAGCCGCTGGGCCACGCCGTCGCCGACCGCGACCACATCTACGCCGTGGTCAAGGGCTCGGCCGTCAACAACAACGGCGTCAGCGCGATGGCGTACGGCCTGGCCCAGCCCGAGCGGCTGAGCGCCTGCATCGCCAACGCCATGGAGGTCGGCGGCGTCACCCCGGACACGGTGTCCATGTACGAGGCCAACGGCCTCGGCCTGCCGATGACCGACGAGCTCGAAGTGCACGCGGCGACCATGGCGTTCGGGAAGCAGACCGCGACCACCTCGATCGGCGGGGTCAAGGGCAACGTCGGCCACGGCGGCGTGGTCTCGGGCGGCTTCGGCGCGATCAAGGCCGCGCTGGCGCTGCACCACAAGACGCTCCCGGCGACGATCAACCTGACCGAGGTCAACCAGGACCTCGACTTCCCCAGCACCCCCTTCGTGCCGCAGATCGAAGGGGCGCACTGGGCGCCGGAGGCCGGCATCCGCCGCGCGGGCATCACCTCGATCGGTGGCGGCGGCTACAACGCGCACCTGCTGCTGGAGGAGGCCCCGACGGCCGCCGGACGCGCCCCCGAGGACGAGGGCCGGCCGCGGCTGGCCACCCTGTCCGCCCTGGACGACGACGCGCTGGCCCGCCAGCGCGCGCGGCTCAAGGACCGGCTGGAGGCCGACCCCGACCTGCGCCTGGACGACGTCTGCTTCAGCCTCAACCTCGGCCGCAAGGTGATGGCCCGCCGGTGGGCGGCCGTGGTCCGCAGCCGCGCGGAGCTGATCGCGGCGCTGTCCGACGACGCCGCCCGCGGCCCGGCCACCACGACCGCCGCCGCCCCGCAGACCGACCCGGGCTCCTTCTCCCGCTTCTCCCGCAACGACAACGGGATCGTGCCGTCCGGCCAGGACGCGCGGGCGCTGTCCGAGCTGGCCGCCGCCTGGGTGACCGGCCAGCAGGTGGACTTCGAGGCCCTGCACCTGGGGGAGGCCAGCCGCCGCGTGCCGCTGCCCACCTACCCGTTCCAGCCGCGCCGGTTCTGGCGCACGGACTGGTGACCATGAGCACGCCGGCACCGGACACCGTGGACCTGGGCGACCCGGCCACCTTCGCGGACCACGACCTCGACGGGTTCTGGCGCACCCTGCGGGACACCGCCCCGATGCACTGGAACCCGCCCGTCGACGGCCGCCGGGGGTTCTGGGTGCTCTCCCGCCACGACGACATCATGGCCACCTACCGGGACAACGCGAACTTCACGTCCGAGCGCGGCAACGTGCTCGTCACGCTCCTGGAGGGCGGCGACGCCGGGGCCGGCCGGATGCTGGCCGTCACCGACGGGCCCCGGCACCACGAACTGCGCAAGATCCTCCAGCGGGTGCTCTCGCCGAGGGTGCTCGACGAGGTCGCGCGGACGGTCCGGGTCAACACCCGGCAGTGGATCCGCGAGGCCGTCGAGTCCGGCGGCTGCGAGTTCGCGGAGGAGATCGCCAGCCGGATCCCGATGACCACGATCTCGAACCTGCTCGGCGTGCCCGAGCAGGACCGGGACTACCTGCTCGGCCTGACCAAGACCGCGCTGTCGGCCGAGGACGAGGACGTCGACGAGGTCGACTCCGAGATGGCCCGCAACGAGATCCTGATGTACTTCATGGACGTCGTCGAGGAGCGGCGCGAGTCCCCGGGCGACGACGTGATCAGCATGCTGATCGGCAGCTCCATCGACGGTGTGCCGCTGACCGACGAGGACGTCGTGCTCAACTGCTACAGCCTGATCATCGGCGGCGACGAGACCAGCCGGCTGACGATGATCGACTGCGTCCACACGCTCGCCGCCAGGCCCGAGCAGTGGCGGCGGCTCAAGCACGGCGAGGTCGCGGTCGAGACCGCCGTGGACGAGGTGCTGCGCTGGGCGTCGCCGACGATGCACTTCGGGCGCAGCGCCGTACGGGAGACCGAACTGCACGGTGTCCGGCTGGGGCCGGGCGAGATCGTCACGCTCTGGCACGCCTCCGGCAACCGGGACGAACGGGTCTTCGCGCGGCCCGGGGCGTTCGATCTCGGCCGCACCCCCAACAAGCACCTGGCCTTCGGCTACGGCCCGCACTTCTGCGTCGGCTCGTACCTGGCCAAGGTGGAGATCGCCGAACTGCTCACGGCCCTGCGGGACTTCACCACCGGGTTCGAGCAGACCGAGGAGGCGCTGCGGATCCGGTCCAACTTCCTGACCGGGTTCTCCACGATGCCGGTGCGGTTCGAGCCCGACCACCGCGGACTGAAAGAGGTCGACTGATCCGGATGAACATCTACATGTCAGGACAAGGGGGATTCGCGGTCGCGGTCGCGGAAGCCCTGTCGGACGAGGGGCACAAGATCGTCGGTGCAGCCGCCCCCCGGCTGCGCAAGGGGAAGTCCGACGAGGGCGACGCGATGTGCTGGGACCGCCTGCGCTCCTGGGCGTACCACAAGGACGTCCCGTGGACGGACTCGGCCGAACTGCGCGCGCGGCACATCCCGGACGGGGTGGACATCATCGTCGCCGCGCACTCGCACGCCTTCCTCGGCCGCCAGACCCGCGCCCGGGCCGCCGTCGCCACCATCGGGTACCACCCCAGCCTGCTGCCGCTGCACCGCGGCCGGGACGCCATCCGGTGGACGATCCGCGACGGCGACAAGGTGACGGGCGGAAGCGTCTACCACCTCACCGAGCGCACCGACGCGGGCCCGCTCGCCGCCCAGGAGCACCTGTTCGTGCCCCCGGGCTCGACCGCGCAGAGCCTGTGGCGCGACCACCTGGCGCCGCTCGGCGTGCGACTGCTCCTGAAGGTGGTCGCCGACCTCACCGCGGACCGGCGGATCGAGGTCCCCCAGGACGAGAAGCTGGCCACCTGGGAGCCCGCGATGGGCGCGCCACCGCTGTTCAAACCCGAACTCATCGCGCTGCCCGGAACGGTGCAGGTCGACAGCAGCAAGTGGGCCCTGCACGAAGGGTGACGGCCGCGTGGCCTCTGGAACCGGTGCCCCGCACACCACGCGTGTGCGGGGCGCCGGACTGGCCGCCGAGCCCGTCGTCGGAACTCGACAGCGTGAACGTGTACACCAGGGACGGCAATTCCGAGCGCCCCCCGCGTACCTCTGCACCTTCACCGCGAAGGAGTCCCGACCATGCGGAAGTTCATCATCGATCTGGCCGAACGCACCGTCGCCACCTACGCCGTGGCGTTCCTCGGCCTGCTGTTGGCGGACGGATTCGACCTGACGTCGATCGGCGCGTTCAAGGCGGCGGCCGTGGCGGCACTGCCGGCCGCGCTGGCCGTGGTCAAGGGAGTGGCCGCGACCTTCGTCGGCGACCCGAACTCGGCAGCCCTGCTGGCCCGCCCCCACGAATGACCGGCCCGGCCGGGTGCACTAAGCCGGGAACTCGCCCTCGCGAACGGCCGCGACGAAGGCTTGCCATGCGGCGGCGGGGAAGGCGAGGGTCGGGCCGTCGGGGTCTTTGGAGTCACGTACGGGGACGCGGCCGGGGAATCCGGGGGCCACCTCGATGCAGTTGCCGCCGTTGCCCCCGCTGTAGCTGCTCTTGAGCCAGAGCAGCTTCATACGGGGAACTCGCCCTCGCGAACGGCCGCGACAAAGGCTTGCCATGCGGGGGCCGGGAAGGCGAGGGTCGGGCCGCTGGGGTCCTT
Source organism: Kitasatospora sp. NPDC086801 (assembly GCF_044745805.1). NCBI lineage: Bacteria > Bacillati > Actinomycetota > Actinomycetes > Kitasatosporales > Streptomycetaceae > Kitasatospora > Kitasatospora sp. NPDC086801. The sequence continues at coordinate 54,592 of NZ_JBIVAX010000013.1, read as the reverse complement.
GGAGTCACGTACGGGGACGAGGCCGGGGAACTCGGGGGCCACCTCGATGCAGTCGCCGCCGTCCGGACCGCTGTAGCTGCTCTTGCGCCAGCTGACCGCGTCGAGCTCGTTCCGCATCATCTCTGAACCCTTCCAACGCCTCGGCGATCAGCGTGAGCGAATCGCCGACCGTGAGCGCGTCGCCACGCAGCCGATCATAGCGCCGTCGATGCCCGGAAACGACGGCCGCATCGTCGCTGGGGCTGCCCCGGTCAAGGCTCTCCGAGTACGCCAAGTGCTGCCCGTCTGGCGTTTCCAGAAGAACCATTGAGGTCTTGATGATCGTCACGCGAGCCGTGAATGGCACGATCTGGATGACAATGTTTTCGCGCTGAGCAATGCGCAGCAGGTGCTCCAGCTGTCGCACCATCACCTTCGGTCCACCGACGACCGATCGAATGGCGCTTTCGTCCAGAAGAACGACCAACTGCGGCCCGCCCTCAGCGAGGAACCGTTCCTGCCTCGCGAGCCTCGCCGCGACCCGCTCCTCGATCACTTCAGGGCGATCATCAGTCCCGCCCGCCTCGAACATCGCTCGCGCATAGTCCCTGCACTGCAGCAGCCCGTGCATGTAGTTGGCCTGGAACGCGTGGAGCCCAACTACCTCGGCCTCCATGTCGGCATGGCTCTGGAACCAGTCCGGGTGCTCGATCTGCGCGGTCCAGTCCACCCGGTCGTACAGCCGCCTCAGCAGGCCGCCGGTGTTCAGCAGTTGGTCGAGCTCCTCGACCTCGTCGATCGACGGCTTGCGCTGTCCGCTCTCCGTCCGGGAGATCACCGTCCGGTCCAGGTGCAGCAGCTTGCCCAGTTCCTCCTGGGTGTAGCCCGCCAATTCGCGTGCGTAGCGGATCTCTTCGCCGAAGAGGATCGCGGAGCTCGCGGTCGGTCCCCGCTTGATCTTCCGTCGTGCCATCACTGCCCCCTGCTGTGCACCACGTGCTCAACACGTGTATCCGGGCGTCACCGTACCCCCGTATTCCGATCGCCGGTATCGGAACGCGATCTTTTGCTTGCACAGCGTCACGCCGCGCGCCCTTCGTGCGCCTCTGTCCGCCGGTCCGCCTGGTAAGGGCGTGAAGGTCCGGGGCGGGGCGCGGGGGAGGAGCCGCGCGACCGCGACACGCGGGGAACGCTACGTCGACGAACGGGCCCTTCCCGATAATGCAGGGGCCGCGTCACCGGGCCGCGCACGTCCCCGTTCCCAGGAAGGCGCACGACCATGGAAGGCTCCTCCTCGACCGCGCTGGCCGACATCGCGACCATCCTGCTGATCGGGCTCGTCCTGTCGCCGCTGCGCACCCGCCTGCGCCAACCGGCGGTGGTCGGCGAGATCGCGGTCGGGGTGATCCTGGGGCCGAGCGTCCTCGGGCTGCTGCCGGGCGACCTCCCGCACGTCCTCTTCCCGCCCCAGGTCCGTGAGCACCTCTCGGTGATCGCCCAACTGGGCATCGCGCTCTTCATGTTCGCCGTCGGCTGGGAACTCGACCTGAAGCGGCTGAACGGGCGGGTCCGCACCGTGGTGGCGGTCACTGCGGCGTCCGTCGCCGTGCCCTTCGCCCTCGCGGTCGCCCTGGCCGCCGTCCTCGCGGCCAGGTGGCCCCGCCTCATCGGTACGGACGCGTCCCCCGTGCTGCTGGCCGTGTTCCTGGGCATCGCGCTGTCCGCCAGCGCGCTGTCGGTGCTGGCGCGCATCGTGGGGGAGAACCAGCTGCAGGCGACCCGCACCGGGGCCATGGCCACGGCCTGCGGGGCGCTCACCGAGATCACCGCGTGGTGCGGCGTCGCCTGCATCGCCTCCGTGGCCCGCAGCGGTGGTTCGGACCACGTCCTCCTCGCGTTCGCCGAACTCGCCTGCTACGCGGCGGCGATGGCCTTCGTGATCCGCCCGCTGCTGCGGCGCCTGCTGCGCCGGCCGACCCGCGCCGACGGACATCCCCTGCTCGTCCTGCTGACCCTCGGCAGCGGGATCCTGCTGTCCGCGTGGACCACCTCGTGGCTCGGCATGCACGCCGTGATCGGCGCCTTCGCCTTCGGGCTGGCCATGCCGCGCGACGCCGCCGAGGAACTGCGGCACGACGTCGAGGCGCCGATGCGCCACGCGGGGGCGCTGCTGGTGCCGGTCTTCTTCGCGCTCACCGGGCTGTCCGTGGACATCGGCGGGCTGGGTTCCGGAAGCCTGGTCGCGGTGGTGGTGTTCCTGGTCGTCACCTGGGGCGGCAAGTTCGCCGGCGCCAGACTGGGTGCCCGGCTGATCGGCGTGCCGCGCGGTGAGGCCACGACGGTGGCGGTCCTGCTCAACGCCAAGGGTCTCGGCGAGGTCCTCATCCTGACGCTGGGCCGTGACCTCGGCATCATCGGCGACCGGCTGTTCACCGTCCTCCTCGTCACCGCCTTCGCCGCGACCCTGCCCGTCAATCCGCTCGTGCGGCGCCTCATCCGCGCTCCTGACGCCCGTCCCGGGACCGGGCCGGTCGCTCTGCCCCGTCAACAGCAGGACACCGCCGCGAGATCGGGCATCGAGGAGGCCAGCGGCGCGTGACGCGCCGTGAGACCCGGAGCACCGGCGGGGTGGAGACTTCCTGCGCCTGTTCGACCGGCATCACCGCTGAGATGACCTCCGATGTCTCAATGAAGTCTCATTATTAGCCGTTGCCTGGCGGCCGTTCTGGTGTCTCCGGCTACGTCGGCAGGTGGCGGTAGACCGTCGCCCGGGAGACTCCGAGTGCCGCCGCGATCTGCTCGGCGGTGCGGCCGGCCGCGTGCAGGCGCCGGGCGGTGTCGACCATCGCCGGGCTCATCGCGCTCGGTCGGCCGCGCCGCTCACCGCCGACGCGCCCGGGGGCGGCGGCGGGGGGTTCGGGGCCGTCCAGCAGCCGGTGCACCCCGGCCAGGACGCAGGCGCGCAGGTCCTCGGGCGGGGCGTCGGCGAGCAGGATCACCGGGTCGGAGAGCATGGCGATCGTCTGGGCGGCGCGCACCCGGGCGACGAAGTCCGGGCGGGGCCCCGCCACCAGGACGTTCGCGCGCATCATCCCGTCGCGGAACCGCGTGAAGCCCGGGCCCGAGAGGCCCGGCGCCGCGTCGTACAGGCTCATCCGCAGCAGGTCGCGGTGGCGCAGCCAGACGTCGAGCAGCCCCTCGATCGCCGCCCAGCGGGCTGCGGCCGGATCCGGCGGGTCGGTGGGTGCCAGCGCGGCGTCCAGGTCGTCCAGCATCGGTTCGATCAGCGCGCCGAGGATGTCCGCCTTGCTGGGGAAGTGGTACAGCACTGCGGCCTTCGTCACGTCCACCCGTTCGGCGATCCCGCGTACCGAGGTGGCGTGGTAGCCGTGCGCGGCGAACTCCTCCAGGGCCACCGCAAGGATCCGTGCCCGGGTGTCGGGGTTCTCGGCAGTCATGTGGGGAGCCTAGTCGCTGCCCCTTGCCTGACCGGCGGTCAGGGCGTAGCGTCGAATTACTGACCGATGGTCAGTCCGGGAGCGCCGACGCGACCGCTGACCGGCGACGGCTGCCGCGAGTCGGCCTGACCGCGATCAGGCGATGACACGCGATCAGGCGATGACAGAAGGAGCGTCCATGAACGCCTCGACCAAGACGGCCGATCGCACCGTGCTGATCTCCGGGGCCGGCATCGCCGGACCGACGCTCGCCCACTGGCTGGCCCGCCACGGCTTCCAGCCGACCGTGGTCGAGCGGGCCGCGGCCGTACGCTCCAGCGGCAGCCCGGTTGATGTCGCCGGTCGCGCGATGGAGGTCGCCGAGCGGATGGGGATCAGGGACCGCCTCCGTGCGGCCGCCACCCAGGTGACCGGTGTGGGCTTCTACAACGGCGCGGGCCGCCGGGTGGGCAGGATCGACCTGCGGGGCCTGTCGGGCGCGGCCCGGGCCGACACGGTCGAGCTGCCGCGCGGCGATCTCGCCGCGATCGTCCACGAAGCGAGCCGGGACGACGCCGAGTTCGTGTTCGGCGACTCGATCGCGAGCCTGAGCCAGGACGAGGCGGGTGTCGACGTCACCTTCGAGTACGGCCGCCCCCGCCGCTTCGCCCTGGTGGTCGGCGCCGACGGCCTGCACTCCGCCGTCCGCCGGCTGGCCTTCGGCCCGGAGCCCGGGTTCGTCCGCCACCTGGGGATGTACGTGGCCACCATGCCGTTGGCCGGGGCGGCGGGCGACCTGCGGGAAGTGGCGATCCACAACGCGCCGGGCCGTGCCCTCTGCGTGCATCCCGGATGCGGCAGGCCGCTGGCCGCGTTCATGGTCCGGTCCGCCGCCGTGCCGGACTTCGACCACCGCGACACCGAGCAGCATCGGCGACTGCTGACCGCCGCGTTCGCCCGGATGGGCTGGCGCGCGCCCGAGGTGCTGGCGCAGGTGCGTGAGAGCGAGGAACTGTACTTCGACGCGGTGAGCCAGGTCCGGCTGCCGCAGTGGTCGCGGGGCCGGGTCACGCTGCTCGGCGACGCCGCGTCCTGCGTGTCGCTCTTCGGCGGCGGCTCCAGCCTGGCCATGGCGGGCGCCTACGGCCTGGCCGATGCCCTGGCCGCCGATCCCGCCGACCACGGCGCGGCCCTGGCCCGCTACGAGGCCGCGCACCGGGGGCTGGTGGACCAGGCCCGGCAGTCCGTACGACCGGCCTTCGCGCTGCTCGTCCCGGCCGGCCGCGGCGGCATCCTGGCCAGGAACCTGGCCACTCGGCTGTCGCCGGTCGTGCTCGCGACAGCCCGGGCCGGGAGTGTGCTCAAGTCCCGTGCCGCGCGCGGATAGTCCCCTGCCGTACGGAAGCCGCTCCTGTCGGCAGCGCAGGGCGGTCCGGGCGGCGAAGCCGGCCCCCCGCGCGCGGGGATCCGGCCAGGCCGTCCGGGTGGAGAAGGAGCTCCTGGTCGCCGGCCCCCCGCGCGCGGGGATCCGGCCGACTGCACCGCGAACCCGGCTACGCCGGTCTGATGTGCGCTGGTGGTGTGTGGGTGGAGGGTGTCGGGGCGGTGGCGGCAGGTGTGAACCGTTCGTGGGCAGCCGGCCGTATCCACCGGTGAGGTGACGAGCGGGCGGTGTCACCACGTCAGCTCCGGCCTCGTGTGGCCGTGTTGGTGGTGGGTGGCGGTGTCGCGGCACGGGACGGTGCGGTACTGCATACACGTCCCCAGCCCGAAAGCTCGCCACCGGCCCTCGCTGCCCGTCGAGTTCGGAGAAATTCCCTTGCGCAACAGCAGGTTCACCTCGCTCCTCCTGGCCGGCGTCACGACGCTGGCGGCCCTCGCCGTCGGCGTCGGCCCGGCGGTCGCCGCCCCATCCGAGCCGGTCGCCATCGCGGACTCCCCGGACGCTTTCCCCGACGCCTTCCCGGGTGACCAGGACGTCGAGGTCTTCGCCGAGGACGGCGCCATCAGCCGGACCAAGGTCCCTGCGGAGTCCCCCTTCGTCGCCGAGCAGTCCATGGGCGTGGACGCCGCCGGGGCCGCTGCCGGGGACGGTGCCGTCACGAAGATCGTCAACAACGGGAGCACGGACAGCAAGCTGGACGTGGTCATGATCGGTGACGGCTACACGGCCAAGGAGCAGGAGAAGTTCCGCAAGGACGCCGCCGCGAAGTGGAAGGACATCAGCGCCGTCGAGCCCTACGCCACCTATCGCAAGCTGTTCAACGTGTGGGCCGTGGACGCCGTCTCCGCCCAGTCGGGCGTCTCCGGTGACCCGAAGCAGGACACCGTCCGCAAGACCGCCCTCGGCTCGCACTTCTGGTGCAACAACATCGAGCGGCTGCTGTGCGTGGACGTCAAGGCCGTCGACGCCTACGCCGCCAAGGCTCCGCAGGCCGACCTCGTGATCGTCGTCGCCAACACCGCCAAGTACGGCGGCGCCGGCTACGGCAGCACCCAGTCCCCGCTCGGCTACGAGGGCATCGCCACCGTGGCGGGCGGCAACGGCGCGTCCGGGCAGATAGCGGTGCACGAGACCGGCCACTCGCTGGGCAAGCTCGCGGACGAGTACTGGGCCGATGGGGCCGGGCCCTACCAGGGCGCGGAGCCCGGGCAGGCCAACATCACCACCCTGAGTGCCGACCGGATGCGCCAGGACAAGACCAAGTGGTACCGCTGGCTCGGCAAGACCTCGCCCGACGGCGGCAAGGTCGGTGCCTACCAGGGCGCCAGCAACTACCCGTCCGGCCTCAACCGGCCGACCGACAACTCGGTGATGCGCTCGCTCGGCCGCGAGTTCAACCTCCCCGGCCGCGAGGCGATGATCGCCGGCTTCTACCGGCACGCCTCCACCCTCTCCAGCGCCACGCCCACCACCACCCGGCTGACCGCGACCGACCGCCTCACCGTCGACCTCCCGGTCTCCGGCACCAAGCTGCGGTGGTACCTCGACGGCAAGGAGGTGACGGCCCTGCGCGACCGCAAGACGATCGCCGTCTCCGACCTCGGCCCCACCGGCCCCAAGCCCGCGGCCCACGAGCTCAAGGCCGTCGCGAACGACCCCACCTCGGCCGTCATCGACCCGGCCCTGACCCCGGCGCTGAGCCGCAGCCTGGTCTGGAGCGTCACCCGCTGACCACCGGCGTGGGGGCCGCCCCCCCCCCCCCCCCGGGGGGGGGGCCCCCCCCCGGGGCCCGCCCCCCGCCCGCCCCCCCCCCCCCCCCCCCCCCCCCCGGCCCGCCGGGGGGCGGGGGGGCCCCCCCCGCG
>NZ_JBIVAX010000013.1:0-47860 GCF_044745805.1 Kitasatospora sp. NPDC086801 | reverse complement strand
ACCCCCCCCCCCTGGCCCTTCTCCGCCCCGGCCGGCCCCGGGGGGGGGGGCGCGTGGGGGGGGGGGCGCGCCCCCCCCCCCCCCGGGGGGGGCCCCCCCCCGCCCCCCCGGGGGGGGGGGCCCCACGCCCATGAGGGAACCGGCCTCGTCACGGAACCCGCAGCGGCCTGCGCCCGTGAGGCCCGGCTGGTCGCGGTCCGGCCCCCGTGTCGACGGCGATCTACCATGGGGAGGAAGGTTTCATCTCCAGACCCGCGCCGCAGCGGCGGGGAGGTCGGCATGGCGTTCGACACGACGGGTTTCGAGCAGGCGGAGAGCAGCCGGTACCTACCGATCTCCGAACACGGCCTGATCGGCGATCTCCGGACGACCGCCCTGGTCGGCACGAACGGCACCATCGACTGGTACTGCTGTCCGCGCTTCGACGCGCCCAGCGTGTTCGGGGCCATCCTCGACGCGGACCGGGGCGGGGCGTTCGAGCTGGCCGCGGACGTCCCGACCCGCAGCCGGCAGTTCTACTTCCCCGACACGAACGTGCTGATCACGCGGTTCTTCGCCGCGGACGGCGTGGCGGAGATCCAGGACTTCATGCCCGTGGCCGACGAATCGCCCGAGGTGGCCCGGCACCGGCTGATCCGCCGGCTGATCTGCGTCCGGGGGATCCTCCCGTTCCGGGCGCGGATCGCCCCGCGCTTCGGCTACGGCGCCGAAGCGCACACCGTGTCCGTCGAAGGCCACGTCGCGGTGTTCCGCTCCCCGTCGCTGACGCTCGCGCTGACCGCCACCGCGCCGCTGGAGACCGACGGACTGGACGTGTGGTCGCACTTCAAGCTCCTGGAGGGCGACTCCGTCGTGTTCGCCCTCGACCAGATCGGCGACGACGTCCCGGCCCGGTCGTGTCCGCGTGCCGAGGCGGAGGAGCAGTTCGAGGCGACCGTCCGGTTCTGGCGCCGCTGGCTGGCCGGGTCGCGCTACCACGGGCGGTGGAGGGAGATGGTGCACCGCTCCGCACTGGTGCTCAAGCTGCTCACCTACGCGCCGACCGGCGCGATCGTCGCCGCACCGACCACCAGTCTGCCCGAGCAGGTCGGCGGCGAGCGCAACTGGGACTACCGGTACATGTGGGTCCGCGACGCCGCCTTCTGCGTCTACGCCATGCTGCGCCTCGGGTTCACCTCGGAGGCCGAGGCGTTCATGGGGTTCCTCTTCGAGCGGATGCGCGAGACCGCTGCGACCGGTCCGTTGCAGATCATGTACGGCATCGACGGGCGCACCGAACTGCCCGAGTACGAGCTGCCGCACCTGGAGGGCCACCTGGGCTCCGCGCCGGTCCGGGTCGGCAACGCCGCCACCGGCCAACTCCAGCTGGACATCTACGGCGCCATGATCGACTCCATCTACCTGTACGACAAGTGGGGTCAGCCGATCAGCAGCGACGGCTGGGAGGACGTCGGCATGGTGGCGGACTGGCTCTGCGACCACTGGGACCAGCCCGACGAGGGGATCTGGGAGACCCGCGCGGGCCGCAGGAACTACGTGTACTCGCGGCTGATGTGCTGGGTCGCGCTGGAGCGGGCGATCCGGATGGCCAACCGCCGCGGCCTGCCGGCCGACCTGCCCCGCTGGCGGGAGTCCCGGGACGCGATCTACCACCAGATCATGCGGCGCGGCTGGTCGACCGAGCGGGGGGCGTTCGTCCAGTCCCTGGACGACGGCGAACTGGACGCCTCGCTGCTGATGATGCCGATGGCCAAGTTCATCTCGCCCACCGACCCCAAGTGGCTCTCCACCCTGGACGCGCTCACCGCGGACCTGGTCTCCGACTCGCTGGTGCACCGCTACAACCCGCTCACCAGCCCGGACGGCCTGCGCGGCTCGGAGGGCACCTTCTCGATCTGTTCGTTCTGGTACGTGGAGGCACTGGCCCGCGCGGGCCGGCTGGAGGAGGCCCGGCTCGCCTTCGAGAAGATGCTCACCTACGGCAACCACCTCGGGCTGTTCGCCGAGGAGATCGGCCCGACCGGCGAACAACTCGGCAACTTCCCCCAGGCCTTCACCCATCTGTCGCTGATCAGCGCCGCCTTCAACCTCGACCGCGCACTGGGCTGACGCGCCCCGACGGCCGCCGCCCGGGGGCGCCGCCGCTGACCGCGCGGTGGCGCCGCCGGGGCCTCAACCGCCCGGCGTGGGCGGGGCGAAGGTGGGGTCGAGGGCGGCCCGCAGCAGCCGCAGGTAGCTGTCGCGGGGTATCTCGGTGCCGCCCAACTTCCGGGTGAAGGCGTGGAGTTCCTGTACGTCGACGAGCATGCAGCCGCGGCGTTCCATCAGCTCCGCCATGGCGGCGATCGCCGCGTGCCCGGCGTTGGGCGCGGAGTGGAAGGTGGTCTCCATGGAGAGCCACCGCCCGATGCCCATCCCGATGACGCCACCGACCAGCCTGCCGTCCAGCCACACCTCGGCGGAGTGGGCGGCGCCGACCCGGTGCAACTCCCGGTAGAGCGCGGACATCGCGGAGTCGATCCAGGTGCCCTCGCCCGGTTTGCGGCCCACCGCGCAGGAGTCGAGCACCTCGCCGAAGGCGGTGTCCCAGCGCAGTTCGAAGCCGCTGGTCTCGACCGCCCGGCGGGCCCGGCGCAGGTAGCGGGTCCAGGTGGTGCCCCGGACGTCGATGATGCACCGGGCTTCGGGGTTCTCCCAGGTGAGGGGCGCCTGCGGCTTCCGGGTGTCGCCGCCGGCGTACCAGCCGTTCGCGTAGTAGGCCAGCGCCTCGGCCGCGCTGACGGGAGCGCCGCCCGCGGTCTGCCCGCCGCCCATCACGCGACCGCCTTGCTGAGCCGGCCGCTGCCTGCCGGGCCGTTCACCCGCAGGCTCAGCCGGACCAGGTCGGCGTGGGTCCCGGCGGGCGCCTTGGCCCGGATTCGACGGAGATAAGTGTTGACCGTGTGGACGCTGATTCCGAGGCGGCGGGCGGTCTGCTCGTAGGTGCATCCGCTCGCTATCTGGTGCAGCACCTCTCGCTCGCGTGGCGAGAAATCAATCACGTAATCCAGGCTCATGCCGACCCGACCCCCGTCTGAACTATCGACCATTGCGCGGCGACGGGCGTCGGCCGCATGGCCCCACCCGTCACCGAGCAGTCAGGCTACCACCGGGTTTTTCCGGGCCACAGGCTTGACGAGCAGGTCGGAGAGCATCCGGAGAGTATCGCCAGATCCTGTCAACCACAGGCCTCGGCGGCTCGCACCACAGACCGGTGAACATGTCAAGTCACCAGTTGCGGTGACTCGCCCGAGGCCCGGGGCTGAGTGAGGGTGGCGGTCGAATGCCTCGGACATCGGCCCGGCCGCGGTCCCACCGGAGAGGACTGATCGACGACATGCTGACCGAAGAACAAATCCGGCTATTCGGCCAGGACGGGTTCATCCTGATTCCTGACTTCTTCGATCCCGCGGAGCTGGCGGCGCTCCGCGGCGGCCTTTCCGAGGTATTCGCCGAACCCGGCCCCCACCGCGTGCTGGAGGCCGGCACCGGGGTGGTGCGCGGGGTGCACGGCGTGCACACGACCCACCCGCTGTTCGGCGCGCTGACCCGGCTGCCCCGGCTGGTGGAGCCGGCCCGGCAATTGCTGGACGACGAGGTCTACGTCCACCAGTTCAAGATCAATGCCAAGCAGGCCCTGGTCGGCGAGGTCTGGGAATGGCACCAGGACTACCGCTTCTGGCGCGACGAGGACGGGATGCCCGCGCCGAACGCGCTGAGCGCGGCCGTCTTCCTGGACCGGGTCGACGAGTTCAACGGCCCGCTCATGCTCGTCCCCGGCTCGCACCTGGACGGCGTGTACGAGACCACCGTGCAGGAGGACGCGGACTGGAGCCGGACGCTTTCCGCGAAGATGAAGTACTCCCTGACCGCCGAGACCCTCGGCCGGGCCACCCGCGAGCGCGGCATCGTCGCGCCCAAGGGCGAGGCGGGCGGCGTCCTGCTGTTCCACGGCAACATCCTGCACGGCTCGGTGCCCAACATGTCGCCCAACAACCGCGCTCTGGTGCTGATCAGCTACAACGGCGTCCGCAACCGGCTGGTCGACGTGCCCGCACCCCGGCCGGAGTTCCTCGCCTCCCGCGACTTCACTCCGGTCACCACGGTCGCCGACGACGCCCTGCTCACCCTCCCGCGCGCCGCTGCGGGGCAGGCGTGACCGGCGACCGCGAGCGGCGGATCGAGGAACTGCTGGCGCAGCGTGGCCTGCGCGCCCCCGCCCCGGCCGGCCCCGGCGGCCCCGGCGGCCCGCACGGACGCACCGAGGGGCCGCTCTCCCCGGGCCAGCGGCGGCTGTGGCTGCTCGACCGCCTGCACCCGGGCAGCGCCGAGTACAACGTCCCGATGGCCTGGCGGATCGAGGGCGACCTCGACGAGGCCGCGCTGGTGGAGAGCGTGCGCGCACTGTGCCTGCGGCACTCCGCGCTGCGCACCCGGATCACGGTGGACGCCCAGGGCGAGCCCGGCCAGACCGTGCTCGCGGCGGCGCCCGCCGTCGAGATCGTGGACCACGGCGCGCTGCCCGACGCCGAGCGCGAGGCCGCCGTCGAGGCGGCGGTCCGGGCCGAGGCGGACGGGCCCCTCGACCTCGCCGGGGCACAGCCGCCGGTGCGGCTGCGCCTGCACCGGCACGGCGACCGGCGGTGGACGCTCACCCTGACCGTTCACCACATCCTGTTCGACGACTGGTCCTCCGGCGTGCTCCAGCACGACCTGGCCGCGCTCTACCGCCGAGCCACCGGTGGCGGCGGGGAGCTCGCGCCGCCGAGCGCGCAGTACCTCGACTGGGCGGTCCGACAGCACGAGCGGACCGAGGGCCGCGCCGAACAGCTCGCCCACTGGCGCGAACGGCTGGAGGGCGCGCCGACCACCGTGGACCTCCCCGCGCACCCCGGGCGGGAGTCCGGGCCCGGCCCGGCCCGGCAGCTCACCGTGCCGGCCGACCCGGCGGACCTGGCCCGGCTGGAGGAGCTCGGCCGCGCCGAGGGCTGCACGTCGGTCACCGTGCTGCTGGCGGCCTGGGCGGCCCTGCTGCACCGGGTCGGCGGGCAGGACGACCTGGTGATCGGCACGCCGTACGCCCAGCGCGGCCCGGCCTGGACGCACGAGCTGATCGGCTTCTTCCTCAACACCCTCGCGCTGCGTGCCGACCTCACCGGGACGCCGTCCTTCCGGGCCCTGCTCGGCCGGATGCGGACCGCCGTCACCGAGGCGTACGAACGGGCCGAGGTGCCCTTCGACGAGGTGGTGGAGGCGCTGCGGCCCAGCCGCTCGGGCAGCCGGCACCCGCTGTTCCAGGTCTGGTTCGCCGCCGACGAGGTCGGCGCCGCCGGGCTGGACCTGCCCGGGACGGTCTGCACCCCGCTGGAGGCCGACGGCGGCCGGGCCAAGTTCGACCTGGTCCTGTTCGCCGCCCGGCGGCCCGCCGGCACCGAGCTCGTCCTGGAATACGACAGCGTGCTGTTCGACCACGCGACGGTGGAGCAGCTCGGCCGGCAGCTGGCCCGGCTGGTCCGCGCGCTCGCCGACGCCCCGGACCGCCCGCTGTCCGACCACGAGCTGCTGGACCCCGCCGAGCGCGAGCTGGTCCTGCGGACCTGGAACGACACCGCCGCCGAGCTGGGCGCCGAGCCGCTGGCCCACCACTGGTTCGAGCGGCAGGCCGCCCGGACCCCGGACGCGATCGCGGTCGAGGCCGGGGACGAGCGGGTCTCCTACGGCGAACTCGACCGGCGGGCCGAGGCGGTGGCCCGGGCGCTGGCGGAGGCCGGGGCGGGCGCGGGCGGGTTCGTCGGCATCGCCGTGCGCCGATCGGTTGCGATGCTGGCCGCCGTCCTGGGCACCCTCAGGACCGGTGCGGCGTACGTGCCGCTGGACCTGAGCCACCCGCCGGAGCGGATCGCGCTGCTGCTGGAGGACACCGACCCGCCGGTCGTCCTGGTGGCCGAGGGGACGGCCGACCGGCTGCCCGCGACCGGGGCCCGGCTGATTGATGTCGGCGCGCTGCCCGCCGGGCCCGTGGCGGACGGCCCGGCCCGGCCGACGGCCCCCGCCGACCCGGAGTCGGTCGCGTACGTGACGTACACCTCCGGCTCCACCGGGCGCCCGAAGGGCATCCTGATGCCGCACCGGGCGGTCGGCAACCTGGTCGCCTGGCAGCTGGAGCGCTACCGGCTCCGGCAACCCGGCCACCGGACCCTGCAGTTCGCCTCGCTCAGCTTCGACGTCTCGTTCCAGGAGATCTTCTCCACCCTCGGCGCGGGCGGCACCCTGGTGCTGATCACCGAGGACGAGCGGCGCGACGTGCACGGCCTGGTCGACCTGCTGAACCGGCACCGGGTCCAGCGGCTGTTCATCCCGGCCGTGGCGCTCCAGCAGGTGGCCGAGGGTTACCGCCAGGGCGGCCGGCTGCCGCACACGCTGGAGACGGTGATCGCCGGGTCCGAGCAACTGGTGGTCACCGACGACCTGCGCCGGCTCTTCGCCGACCTGCCGAACGGGCGGCTGCACAACGAGTACGGGCCGTCCGAGACCCACGTCACCACCGCCCACCACCTGCCCGCCGACCCGGCCGAGTGGCCGGGTTGGGCGCCGATCGGGCGTCCGATCGCCAACTCCCGGGTGTACGTGCTCGACGCCGCGCGCCGACCGGTGCCGGTGGGCGCGCGCGGCGAGGTGTACATCGGCGGAGCGGGGCTCGCCCACGGCTACCTGGGACGGCCGGAGCTGACCGCCCTCGCCTTCGTGCCCGACCCGTTCTCCGACCGGCCCGGTGCCCGGCTCTACCGGACCGGCGACATCGCCCGCCACCTGCCCGAAGGCGAGCTGGAGTTCCTCGGCCGCGCGGACGGCCAGGTCAAGATCCGCGGCTTTCGGGTCGAGCTGGGCGAGGTCCAGGCCGGCTTGGACGCCCACCCGGCGGTGCGCTCGGCCTTCGTCAAGGTGGACGGGCAGGGCTCGGCGGAGCGCCGCCTGATCGCCTACGTCGTCCCGCAGGACGGGTCGGCGCCCGGACCGGCCGAGCTGCGGGACTTCCTCCGCCGCAGGCTGCCCGAGTACATGGTCCCGGCCGCGTTCGTCGCGCTCGACCGCTTCCCGCTCACCGTCAACGGCAAGGTGGACCAACGCCGCCTGCCAGCACCGGAGTTCACCACCGGAACGGGGCCCGGCGCCGAACCGAGGGACGCGCTGGAACGGGACCTGGCCGCCGAGCTCGCCGGACTGCTCGGCGCCGAACGGGTCGGCCGGGACGACGACTTCTTCCAACTCGGCGGCCACTCCCTGCTCGCCACCAAGCTGCTGTGGGCCGTCCAGGCCCGCCACCACGTCGAGTTCCCGCTCGCCGACTTCTACCGGCAGCCCACCGTCGCCGGGCTGGCCGAGCTGGTGCGCGGCGCCGACCCGGCCTCCCGGCCGGACGCCGGCGCCGCCGCCGACGAGGGCGCGGCCGAAACCGCCGCGGCCGAGCAGCGGGCGCGCCAACACCTCGACGACCTCTTCGACGACCTGCTGGGCCCGGCGCACTAGGTCCTGTCCGGCCCTGACCGCGCAGCCCCACGGAAGGAAGAACCACCCATGAGCTCAGCACCCGCCGCGACCGGCTCGCACACCGTCGTGGTCAACGAGCAGCAGCAGTACTCGCTCTGGCCCGCCGACCGGCAGCCCCCGCTCGGTTGGGCGGCGCTCGGCCGCCCCGCGAGCGAGGAGGAGTGCCTGGCGTACATCGCCGAGCACTGGACCGACCTGCGCCCGCTCGCCGCCCGCCGCGCCGACACCGCCGGAGGGCTCGATGGCTGAACCCCTCAGCCCCGGCCTCACCCTGGAACTGGAGCCGGAGGAACGCCGGCAGCTGACCGAGCTGGCCGCCGCGCACGCCGAGGCCGCGACCGGGCTGCAGGCGCACGCCTTCTTCCGCGAGGCGCCCGTCCTGGCCCAGCACCTGCCGCACCGGCTGCGCGCCGCGCTGACCGGCATGCGCCAGCACGAGGACGCCGCCTTCGCCCTGGTGACCGGCCTGCCGGTGGACGACGAGGCGATCGGCGCCACCCCGGACACCTGGCGCGACCCGGCGGCGATCCGCCGCACCGACCGGTACGAGAGCCAACTCGCCCTGGTGGGATCGGTGTTCGGCGAGCTGTTCGGCTGGAACACCCAGCAGGGCGGCGCCGTGATCCACGACGTGCTGCCGATGCGCGAGTTCGAGAACACCCAGATCAACTTCGCCAGCCAGGAACCGATCTGGTGGCACACCGAGGACGCGTTCCACAGCCACCGCCCGGACTACGTCGGGCTGCTGTGCCTGCGCAATCCGCAGCGGGCGGCCACCACGGTCAGCTGCGCCGCCGACTGGGACCTGTCGGACCCGAAGTACGACCTGCTCTTCGAGGAGCGGTTCCGGCACCGCCCGGACGAGTCGCACGCCGACGCCGCCGAGCCGGTCAAGCCCCGCGCGCTGCTCACCGGCGACCGGGCCCGTCCCTTCGTCTGCGTGGACCCGTACTTCCTGGAGCAGCCGGCCGCCCCGGCCGTGGCGGCCGTCCTGCGCGACTTCTACGCCGTGGTGGACGCGGCGCTCCAGCAGGTGGTGCTGGCGCCCGGCGACATCCTGGTCGTCGACAACCACCGCGCCGTGCACGGGCGCAAGCCCTTCCAGGCGAACTACGACGGCCGCGACCGCTGGCTCAAGCGGATGTCGGTGAGCCGGGACCTCCGCCGCAGCTGGCCCGCCCGGACCACCGGCACACGACAGATTCTGGACGGCAATGACCACTGAGACGGCCGCCGCTGGCACGGCGCCCACCGAGACGGCGAGCACGGGGACGATGGTGAACGGGGAGACGACGGTGACGGTGCCCACGGGCTGGACATCGGTGATCGAGGCATTCGCGGCGCGGCGGGCCGAACGGCCGCACGCCCCCGCGGTGACCGGCGGTCACGGCGACTGGTCGTACGAGCAACTCGGCCTGCTGGCCGATCGGGTGGCCGCCGCGGTGCCCGCCGGCCGGGAGGCCCGGGTCGGCTACCTGGGCGCCCGCGACCAGAGCTTCCTGGCCGTGGTGCTGGGAGTGCTGGGCAGCGGCGCGGCCTACGTGCCGCTGGACCCGGCCTGGCCCGCGGCGCGGATCGCCGAGGTGGCCGAGGAGTCCGGGCTGGCCCGGGTGTTCGTCGACGGGGCGCACGCGGCCGTGGCGGCCGCGGCCGGCCTGGCCGACGTCGTCGACGTCGAGGAGGTGCTCGCCGCCGCCGGGCCGCCCGCGCCCGCCCTGCGCTGGGACGGCACCGGTGCCGACCTCGCCTACGTGGTCTTCACCTCCGGATCGACCGGTCGGCCCAAGGGCGTGCTGACCGAGCACGCCGCGCTGCTCAACAACTGCGCGGGCATCGCCGCGCGCTGGGGCCTGACCGAGGACGACCGGGTGCTCCAGTTCACCTCGCTCGGCGTGGACATCACCCTGGAGGAGGCGTTCTCGGCCTGGGTGGCCGGGGCGGCGCTGGTCCTGATGGACCCGGCCGTCGCTGCCGACCTCGCCGCCTTCACCGCCTTCCTGGCCGAGCACCGGGTCAGCGCGCTCGACCTGCCCACCTCCTTCTGGTCGACCTGGCTCGCCGCCGTCGAGGCCGGGGACGTCCCGCCGCCGCCCGCCACCGCGCGGGTGATCGCGGTCGGCAGCGAGGAGGTCGGCTCCGACGAGATCGCCCGCTGGCACGCGGTGGCCGGCCCGCACGGCGCGGTCTACAACATGTACGGCTCCACCGAGCAGGCGATCACCTCGATCGTGGCCGGCCCGATCGCCCCGGGCGACCCGATCGGCACCGGTGTCATCGGCACCCCGCTGCCCGGCGTCCGCGCCTACGTCCTGGACGGCGACCTGCGGCCGGTCCCGCCCGGGGTGCCCGGCGAGCTGTACGTCGGAGGCCTGGCCGTCGGCCGCGGCTACACCGGGCAGCCCGCCCGTACCGCCGCCCGGTTCCGGCCCGACCCGTTCGCCGAGGAGCCCGGCGCCCGGATGTACGCCACCGGTGACCGCGCCGTGGCCCTCACCGACGGAAGCTTCCGCTTCGCCGGCCGCATCGACGACCGGCTGAAGATCCGCGGCTTCACCGTGCAGCCGCGCGAGGTCGAGCTGGTCCTGCTGGGCGTGCCCGGCGTGGCCAAGGCCGTGGTCACGGCCGAGCCGGGCCCGGACGGCCGGGACCGGGTGGCCGCCGAGGTGTTCGCGACCGTCCCCGGCGGCGAGGCCGAGCGGCTGGTCAGCGCCCTCACCATCGCGACCGCCGAGCGACTGCCCGCCCCCGCGCAGCCGCAGCGCTACACCGTCCACACCGACGACGCGGAGGCGCCGCGCACCCTGCGCCCGGCCGCCGCCCGCGCCGCGGCCGGGCCCGTGCCGGAGGACCCCGGCCACCCCGCCGCCGTCGCGGCCGTCACCGCGCTGTGGCAGGAGCTGCTCGGCGCCCAGGAGATCGGCCCGCACGACAGCTTCCTCGACCTCGGCGGCAACTCGCTGATGGTCACCCAGCTGCTCACCCGCCTGCGCAGCCGGCTCGGGGTGGAGCTGGGCTTCGCCGAGTTCTTCGCCGCGCCGACCGTGGCCGCGGTGGTCGCCGCCGTGGTCGCCGCCGACGCTCCGGTGGCCGAGGGCAGCGGCCCGGCCGTGCTCACCCCGCGCGAACTGCCGCGCACCGGGGCCGCGCAGGGCCCGGCCTGGTCCGGCCAGGAGCGGATGTGGTTCCTGAACCGTCTGGCCCCCGACTCGGCCGCCTACAACCTGCCGCTGGTCTTCGAGGTGTCCGGCCCGCTCGACCTCGGCGCCCTGGAGCGCGCGCTGCACACCGTGGTGGAGCGGCACGAGCCGCTCCGCACCGCGATCCGCTTCGAGGACGGCGGCCTGGTGCAGTCCGTCCGCCCGGCCGCCGTCCGGATCGAGACCGCCACCACCGGCGCCACCGCGGCGGAGGAACTGCGCGCCGCCGACGGGCTGCTGGCCGCCTTCGTGGCCCGCCCGTTCGACCTGGCCGGCGGCGCGCTGCTGCGCGCGGCGCTGCTGGACTGCGCGGACGGGAACCGGCTGCTGGCCTTCGCGGTGCACCACGCCGCATTCGACGAGTGGTCCTCGGGGCTGTTCGTCGCCGAGCTGGGCGCCGCCTACGCGGCCACCGCCCGCGGCGCCGAGCCGGCCCTGCCCCCGCTCGCCGCCCGCTACCTCGACTTCAGCGGCTGGCAGGCCGGCGCCGAGTTCCGGGCGCACACCGAGGGCCTGCACGGCTTCTGGCGGGAGTACCTGGACGGGCTGCCGCAGAGCCTTGCGCTGCCGGCCGACCGGGAGGCGCCGCGCGAGCCCAGCGGCGCCGGCGGGGCCCGGGCCTTCACCCTCGGCCCCCGGCAGACCGCCGCGCTCACCGCGCTCGCCCAGCGCGAGGGGGTCACCCGCTACCACGCGCTGCTCACCCTGTACGCGGTGTTCCTGGCCCGCCACGGCGACCAGTACGACCTGGCGATCGGCGTGCCCACCGCCAACCGCGGCTCGGAGGAGCTGGAGCGGCTGATCGGACTGTTCGTCAACACCCTGCCGGTGCGGGCCGACCTGGCGGACAACCCGCGCTTCGCCGAGGCCGTCCAGCGGCTCAGCCACAGCACGCTGGCCGCCCAGGGCGCCGCCGACCTGCCGCTGGACGAGATCGCGCGGGCCGCCGGCCGGCCCGGCACCCCCGGCGAGAACCCGATCTTCCGGGCCATGTTCCTGATGGACGAGGAGCGGATCGGCCTCGATCTGGTGGGCGCCCGGGTCACCACCCTGGAGTTGCCGGCCCGGACCTCGACGCTCGACCTGACGCTGATCCTCGGCGAGTACGACGGGCGGCTGGAGGGGCGGCTCTGGTACTCCGCCGACCTGTTCGACGAGGAGAGCGCGGACCGCCTGGTCGCGACCTTCCTCGCCCTGGTCGACCGGGTCGTCGCCGACCCCGACCTGAAGGTCAAGGACATCCCCTTCGTCCCGGCCGGGGCCCGGGCGCTGGCCGTCGGCGAGCCCGCCGCCGGCCCCCGCACCCCGCTCGCCCTGCAGATCGCCGAGACCGCCCGCCGGCACCCCGAGCGCACCGCCGTGCTCGCCGACGGCGCGAGCCTGACCTACCAGGAGCTGCTGGGCCTGGTCGACGACATCCGCGGCCGGCTGCTCGCGGCCGGACCGGTGCCGGAGTTCGTCCCGCTGGTGCTGCCCGGCGGGGCGGCGATGCTGGCCGCCATGGTCGCGGTCAACAGCCTCGGCGCGGCCTTCGTGCCGGTCGACCCGGACTGGCCCGCGCAGCGCGTCGCGGACCTCCTCGCCGAGCTGGGCAGCCCGCTCGCGGTGGTCGCCGAGGACGGCGCGGAGCCGCCCGCCGTCCGGTCCGTCCGGACGGTGCGGGCGCCCTCGGCGCCGGTCGGCGAGCACGCCCCGACCTCGTGGCAGCTCGGTCCGGAGCACGGCGACCGGCCGATGTACGCGATCTACACCTCGGGATCCACCGGCCGCCCCAAGGGCGCGGTGGTCCACCACCTCGGCGTCGCCAACCGGATCGCCTGGATGAACCGCGAGTTCGGCACCGAGGCGGCCGACACCGTGCTCCAGACCACCCCGCCGGTGTACGACAGCTGCGTGTGGGAGTACCTCTGGCCGCTCACCCTCGGCGGGCGCGCGGTGCTGTCCGGGCCCACCCTGCAGGCCTCGCCGGAGCGGCTGCTGGAGGTGATCGCCGCCCACCGGGTGCGGACCATCGACCTCGTCCCGGCCATGCTGGACGGCCTGGTCCGGCACGCGGCCGGCCGCCCGGAGGCGGTCGAGGCGCTGGACTCGCTGCGGGTCGCCATCGTCGGCGGCGAGGAGCTCGGCCGGGGGGTGGCCCGTCGGTTCGAGGAACTCGGCCTGCCCGCCCGGCTCTACAACCTGTACGGCCCGACCGAGGCCAGCATCGGCTCGATGTTCCACCGGGTCACCGGCGGCGACCGGGGCCGGGTGCTGATCGGCCGGCCGATCGACGGCACCGGCGCGGTCGTCCTGGACGAACGCCGCCAACTCGTCCCGATCAACGTGGTGGGCGAGTTGTACCTGGCCGGCGACTGCGTCGGCCTCGGCTACCTCGCCAACGCCGGCGAGACCCGGCGCCGCTTCGTGGAGAACCGCTTCGCCGGCGCCCTCCCCGGCACCCGGCTCTACCGCACCGGCGACCTGGCCCGGATGCGGCCCGACGGCGAGGTGGAGTTCCGGGGCCGCGCCGACGAGCAGATCAAGATCCGCGGCGTCCGGGTCGAACCCGCCGAAGTCGCCGCCGCCCTGGAGACCCACCCCGGGATCGCCGAGGCCGCCGTCCTCGCGGCGCCCGCCGCCGCCGCCGCCGCCGGCGCCGCCGACCGGACCAGGGAGCGGGTCGCCGACCTGCTCGCCGCCGCGCCGGCCGAACTGGCCGCCGCCGCCTGGCACCGCGTCACCCGGGCCTCCCTCGCCCCGACCACCACCACAGATCCGGAGCACTGACCATGCTGCGTCGCTACAAGGACTTCTCCATCGACGTGGGGCTGCACCGCGGCTCGTTCATCGCCGCCCCGCGGGCCGAGCAGCAGCGCTGGGTCGTGCACCGGGCCGTGGACGAGCTGGCCGAGCAGTTGCGCCACCTCGACGTGATCGCCCCGGAGTTCGTGGACGGCACCACCCGCGGCGAGATCAACGCCGAATGGCACGGCAGCGAGGCCGACTACCACGACGGCTCGCTGATCATCGAGGGCCAGCAGGTCATGCAGGACTGGGAGGCCGCGTTGATGCGCCGGATGGCCGAACGGGTCGGCGCCGGCCACGGCGACATCCTGGAGATCGGCTTCGGCCTCGGCCTGTCCGCGACCTTCATCGAGGAGCAGGGCGTCCGCTCGCACACCATCGTGGAGTTCAACGACCAGGTGCTGGAGGTGGCCAAGGCCTGGCGGGCCCGGCGCCCGGACTCCGACATCGAGCTGATCCAGGGCAACTGGCAGTCCGTCATGCCCACCCTCGGCGACTTCGACGGGATCTTCTGGGACGCCTTCCCGACCAGCGAGGACGAGTTCGACCAGTACGTGCTGCGGGACAGCACGGTGGCCGAGGCGTTCTTCTCCGAGGCCGCCGCCCACCTGCGGCCCGGCGGGGTGTTCACCTACTACACCAACGAGCGGGACTCGCTCAGCCGCCGCCACCAGCGCAGCCTGCTGCGGTACTTCAGTTCGTTCGCGGTGGAGGTCGTGGACGGGCTCGTCCCGCCCGCGGACTGCCAGTACTGGTGGACCGACCGCATGACGGTCGTCACGGCAACCCGCTGACCCGGCGAGAGAGAGGAAGACACCCCCATGCTGCCCAGCCTTGACGACCTGACCGAGGCCCAGTTGACCGAGCTGGAACGGCTGCTGTCCCCGACCGGGGCGGCCGACCGGGAGGCGGAGCCGCACGAGCTGGTCGCCTACTACGTCCCGGCCGCCGGCGCCCCGGCACCGGCCGCCGCCGAACTGCGCGCCCACGCCGCCGCGCTGCTGCCCGCCTCGCACGTGCCGGTCCGCTTCACGGCCGTGGCCGAACTGCCCCGGCTCGCCAACGGAAAGCTCGACCGCCGGGCCCTGCCGGCCGCCGCCCCCGCCCCGACCGCGCCCGACACCCCGGCCGGGCCCGGCACCGCACCCGCCGACGACGTCGAGCGCTGGCTGGCCGGGCTCTGGGCCGACGTGCTGGAGCGGCCGGTCGGCGCCGTCGAGGCGGACTTCTTCGCCCTGGGCGGCAGTTCGCTGCGTGCGGTGCGGGTGCTGTCCCGGATCGAGGCGGTGATCGGCGTCGAACTGCGGCTGGCCCGGCTGTTCGAGGACTCGACGCTCGGCGGCCTGGCCGCGCTGGTCCGGGACCAGGCCGACCGGGTGCCCGGCTTCGCCGAGATCGTCGCCGTCGCCGCCGAGGTGTACGCGCAGGACGCGGACGAACCGGCGGCCGCCCGTGCCTGACCTCGCCCCGCGCTTCACCGGCCTGGCGCTGTACGGCAGTTGCTACCAGCAGTGCGTGGCCAACCTGCTCGACTGGCAGGGCGTGCCCGCCGCCGAGGAGGCCGTCGGCATGAGCTGGGGTTTCACCCGGCCCGGCGGCGCGGCCCTGGACGGCAGCGGCCGCTGGCTCGCGGCGGCCGGCGCCGGGTACGGCCTCGACGTGGCGGACCTGCGCTTCGCCGACCCGGCGCGGGCGGCCGGGTACGAACGGGAGAGCCTGGTGGCCGGCGTGCCGGTGGCCGCCGCCGTGGACGCCTTCCACCTGCCCTCCCCGTTCGGGGGCGAGCGGCACTTCACCCACTGCGTGATCGTGGTCGCGGCGGACGCCGACGGTGTGGTCGTCGTCGACCCGATGAACAACCCCGAGCCGGTCCGCTACCGCCCGGCCGACTGGGCACGGCTGCGTTCCGGGCCGAGCGCCCAGGACGCCCGGCTGCTGCTGGTCCGCTCGGCGCCCACCCGGCGCCCCGGCCCGGCCGCGCTGGCCCGCGACCTCGGCGAACAGCTGCGCGCGCACGACGAGCAGGACGCCGCCGCGCTCGCCGACTACCTGGCCGGGGACACCACCGTGGCCCCGGACGTCAGCGGAGTGGCCGCCGAGCGGATGTACCTCGCCCGGTTCCTGGCCGGGCTGGCCGGCCCGCTGCCCGAACTGCGGCCGGTCGCCGAGGGTCTGGCCGCGCTGGAACGCCGCTGGTACCTGGCCCACACCATCGGGCTGGAGTCCGGCGGTGTCCCGCCGCAGCGCCAGCTGCGGCTGGTCCGCGACCTCGGCGAGCGCGACCAGCAGCAGCGCCGGGCCGCGGCCGAGCTGCTCACGGCGATCCACCGGAACCACGAGGAGGACCAATGACCACCACCCGAGAGCGCTGCGAGCGCGCCGTCCGGCACGCGCTGGCCCGCAACGCCGAGGTGGAGCCCTCCGCCGACCGGCTGGCCGTCACCGACGACCTGTACGAGCACGGCCTGACCTCGCTCGCCTCCGCCCGGGTGATGCTGGCCGTGGAGGGCGAGCTGGAGATCGAGTTCCCGGAGCGGATCCTCGGTCGCGCCCTGTTCGCCAGCATCGAGCGGCTCACCGACGCCTGCGTCGACCTGCTGGAGACCGAGGGGGCCGCGCGGTGACCACCGACCTCATGCCCGCCCCGGCACCCGCCCGGACGGCCGGAGCGGCTCCGCTGACCGAGGAGTCGGCGCTCGCCGCGATCCAGGAGTGCGCCGAACTGCTCGAACGCGAGGCCGTCCGCGCCGACCGCACCGCCACCGTCCCGGCCGCGAGCATCGCGGCCCTGCGCGAGGCCGGCCTGTGGGCCGCGGCGGTGCCCGTCGAGTACGGCGGCCCCGGCCTGGGCGTCGAACAGCTCACCCGGATCGGCTCCCGGCTGGGCGGGCACTGCGCCGCGACCGCGATGATCTGGGCGATGCACCAGCTCCAGGTCGCCTGCCTGGCCCGCTCCGCCGCCGGCTCCCCGGCGATCGCCGGGTACCTGGCCGAGGCGGCCCGCGAGCAGCACCTGATCGCCTCGGTCACCTCCGAGGCGGGCATCGGCGGCAACCTGCGCACCAGCCGGGCGGCCCTCGTCCCGGACGGCGGGCTGGTGCGCCTGGAGAAGCGGGCCACCACCGTCTCGTACGGGCCGGTCGCGGACGCCTTCCTGATCACCGCCCGCCGGGGCGAGCAGGCCGCCGCGTCCGACCAGGTCCTGGTGCTGGCCCGGCGCGACCAGCTGGAGCTGGAGCAGACCGGCGGGTGGAACACCCTCGGCATGCGCGGCACCGTCAGCCCGCCGTTCGTGGTCCGCGCCGCGGTCCCGGCCGACCAGGTGCTCGCCGAGCCCTTCGGCACCACCGCCACCCGCTGCATGGTGCCGCTCTCGCACGTGCTGTGGGCCGGGGTCTGGACGGGCGTGGCGGGCGACGCCGTGCGCCGCGCCGCGCGCTTCACCCGCGCCCGGGCGCGGGCCGCGCTCGGCAGCGGCGGCACCTTCGCCGACGAGCGCCTCGGCGAGGTGCACGCCCGGCTGGCCCTGCTGCAGGGCGCGGTCCGCAGCTTCGCCGCCGACTACGCCCGCTGGGGCGGCGGCGCGGACGGCGAGCACACCGTCACCACCCGGGCCAACGCCCTGAAGACCTCGGTCTCCGTCGAGGCCTCGCGGATCGCCGAGGCCGCCCTGGAGATCTGCGGCATGGCCGGCTACACCGAGGACGGCCCCTACTCCGTCGCCCGGCACATCCGCGACCTCCACTCGGCCCGGCTGATGATCCCCAACCGGCAGATCGACCTGGCCACCACCGACCTGCTGCTCCTCGGCGAAAGGGCGTTTCAGCTGTGAAGGAAACCGGAATCCCCGGAGCGCCCGCGCTCGGGCCCGCGTTCGAGCGGACCGTCGCCGAGCTCCAGGCCGCACTCACCGCGACGGCCGGGACCGGCCCCGGCCCGACCTGGTACCCGCCGTTGATGAGCGCCGCACGGATCGAGCAGGCCGAGTACGCGGAGTCCTTCCCGCACCTGCTCGGCACCGTGCACGCCTACGCGCCCGAGCGGTCCGCCCAGCGCGGCGAGCCGGTCGGCGCCCGCCCGGCCACCGACGTCGTGCTCGCCCCGGCGGTCTGCTACAACGTCTACGCCGAACTGGCCGGGCAGCGCCTGGAGGAACAGGTCGTCCTCGACGCGGCCGGCTACTGCTACCGGCACGAGGCGACCAGCGAGACCGGCCGCTTCCGCAGCTTCCGGATGCGCGAGTTCGTCGCCCTCGGCCCGCCCGAGCAGTCGGCCGACTGGCGGGACGCCTGGATACCGCGCTGCGAGGCGTTCCTCGGCGGGCTCGGCCTGGACGTCGAGGTGGTCTCCGCGACCGACCCGTTCTTCGGCCCGGGCGGGCGGCTGATGCGCTCCACCCAGCTCGAACAGGGGCTCAAGTACGAGTTCGTCGCCAAGCTCACCGCCGACGACCCGGGGACGGCCATCGCCTCGGCCAACCGGCACCGGGACCACCTGGGCCGCCGGTTCGACATCCACCACGGCGAGGACGTCGCGCACAGCTCCTGCGTCGCCTTCGGCCTGGAGCGGATCACCCTCGCCCTGGTCCACGCGCACGGTGAGGACCGGCGCAACTGGCCCCGGATCACCGCGCCGGACGCCCCGACCGCAGTATGACGACGTCTTGAGGAACGGCATGGCAACCGGCGGGTTCGAACGCTTCACCCAGCTGACCGCGCAGCAGCGGCAGACCTTCCTGGCACGCGCCGCGGCGAACCCCGCGGCCGCCGCCCGGCTCCGGCTCTCGGAGGCCCAGCGGCGTCTCTGGTTCCTGGAACGCCTCACCGACGGCGGCGCGCTCTACAACCTGCCGTCGGCGCACCGCTTCCGCGGGCGGTTCAGCGTGCCCGCGCTGCGCCGGGCCCTGGCCGAGCTGGCGCAGCGGCACGAGATGCTGCGGATGCGCTACGTCGAGGTGCTGGGCGAACCGCTGCAACTGCCCTCCGGAGCGCCGCTGGAGTGCCCGCTGGTCGACCTGAGCGGGCTGGCCGCCGCCGACCGCGAGGCCGAACTGCTCCGGTACACCGAGGTGGACGCGCGCACCCCGTTCCTGCTGGCCGGAGGCCCGCTGGCGCGGGCCTCCGTGCTCCGGCTGGCCCAGGACGACCACGTCCTCCTGCTCAACCTGCACCACAGCATCGCCGACGGCTGGTCCCTGGACCTCCTCTACGGCGAGCTGGAGTCCCGCTACGACGCCCACCTGGCCGGCGAACCGGTCCCCGCACCGCCGCCGGCCGCCGGTTACCCCGGGTACGCGGCCCGCCAACGGGACTGGCTGGACGGTCCGGAGGCGGAGCGCAGCCTGGCCTTCTGGCGCACCGAACTCGCCTCCGCCCCGGCCGGCTTGGGCCTGCCCGCCGACCCGGTGGACCCGGCACGCCGCCCCGGCGAGGGCGCGGTGGTCTCCCGGGAGCTGTCCGGGGCGGTGACCGGCGCGCTGCGCGAACTCGGCCGGGCCGAGGGCGCGACGCTGTTCATGGTGCTGCTCGGCGCCTACACGGCGGTCCTGCGCCGACACACCGGCCGGGCGGACCTGGTGGTCGGCAGCCCGGTCTCCGGGCGCGCGCAGGTCGAGTGGGCCGAAGTGGTCGGCCTGTTCGTCAACACCACGGTGTTCCGGGTCCGGCCGGACGGCGGCGCCTCCTTCCGCGAGTTGCTGTCGGCGGTGCGCGCCACGACGCTGCGGGCCTACGCGCACCAGGAAGTGCCCTTCGACTGGCTGGTGGACCGGCTGGGGGTGCGCCGGGAGTCCGGGCGCAACCCGCTGTTCTCGGCCTTCCTGTCGGTGGAGGGCTTCTCCGAACGGCCCGTCCGGCTGGGCGGGTTGGCGGGCGAGGACATCGAGGCTCACTCGGCCACCGCCTGGTTCGACCTGAGCCTCTGGATCGGCGAGCGCCGCGACGGCGGCCTGCGGATCGACCTGACCTACGCGGCCGACCGCTTCGCCCCGGCCACCGCCGAGCGCCTGGCCGACGACCTGGTCCGGCTGCTGGGCGCGGCGGCGGACGACCCGTCCGCGACCGTCGAGTCGCTGGCCCCCCGGCTGCGCGAAGCGCTCCCCGAGGCGGCGGCCGTGCCCGAGGCGGCGGACGTACTCGGGGCAGCGGACGCGGCGTCCGGGAGCCGCACCGGCCGGCCCCCGCTGACCGCGCTGGAGCACACCGTCGCGGACACCTGGGCCACCCTGCTGGAGCGCCCCGAGGTGTACCTGGACGACGACTTCTTCGAGCTCGGCGGCCGCTCGCTGGTCGCCCTCCAGGCCGTCGCCCGGCTCAACGAGATCTGCGGCACCGACCTCCACCCGGTCGAACTCTTCGAGGCCCCCACCGTCGAGTCCTTCGCCCGGCTGCTCGGCGAGAGCACCGGCCCCGGGACCGGCGCCGACCCCGGGGCCCTGCGCACCATCCGGCCCGGCAGCGGCCCGGCGGTGCTGTGCCTGCCGCCGATCGGCGGGGACATCCTGTGCTACGCCGCGCTGGCCGGCGCGCTCGACGACGACCGGCCGGTGTACGCGGCCGCCGTCCCGGGCCTGCACGACGACCGCGCACCGCTGCGCACCGCCGCCGAACTGGCCGAGCACTTCCTCGGCCTGCTGGCGGCCGAGGGCGTCGCCGGACCGGTCACCCTGGTCGGCTGGTCGATGGGCGGGGTGGTCGCCGTGGAGATGGCGCACCGGCTGGCCGCCACCGGCCGGCGGCCCGAGGTCGTGCTGATCGACACCCCGATGCCCGGCCCCGGAGACGAGGACGCGGACCTGACCGCGGAGTTCAGCCGCTACCTGGCCGCGGCCGGGGGCCGCACCGGTCCGGCGGGCACCACCACGGCCGAGTGCCCCGACGACGGGGCGCTGTGGGCCTGGGCGCAGCAGCACGGCATCATCGGCCCGGAGCTGGACGAACGCCGCTTCGGCGCGATGGCCGAGGTGTTCCGGACCAACGTCGGCCTGCTGGCCCGCCCCGGGGTTCCCGGGTACGACGGCGAGGTGCTCTACCTCGCCGCCGAGCAGGACGCCGCCGACCGCCGCTGGGCGCCCTGGGAGACTGCCCTGTCCGGCGGGCTGACCGTCCGTCGGGTTCCGGGGGACCACTTCAGCGTCATGACCCGGCCCCGGGTCCGGCGAATCGCGGAGGAGATCGACACATGGTGGAAACGGCGTCCGGCGCACGGCGCGGACTCCGCGGGCGCGCGGTGAAGGGGCTGGGGCCGGAGTTCGGCAAACTGTGGCTGGGCAGCGCCGTCTCCAACCTCGGCGACGGGGCGAGCTTCGTCGCCGTCCCGCTGCTCGCCTCGTCCCTGACCGACCGCCCGGAGCTGGTGGCCGGGCTGTCCACCGCCTACGCGGTGCCACGGCTGCTGGTGGCGGTACTGAGCGGCGTGGCCGTGGACCGCTTCGACCGCCGCCGGCTGCTGATCGGTGTCAACCTGGTCCGTGGCGCGGTGCTCGGGGCGCTCGGGCTGCTGGTCTGGCTGGGCCTGGCCTCGATCTGGGCGCTGTACGGGGTCTTCGTCGTGCTCGGCCTGTTCGAGACGCTCGCCGACGTCTCGTCCTTCTCGGTGCTGCCCACCGTGGTCGCCCCCCGGCACCTGGACCGTGCCAACGGACGGCTGGCGGCCGCGCAGACCGTCTGCGACGAGATCGCCGGGCCGCCGCTGGGCGGCCTGCTGTTCGGCGTCGCCGCGATCCTGCCGGTGCTGCTGGACGCCTCGTCCTTCGTGCTCGCCGCGTGCTGCTTCTGGTGGCTGAAGGGCGACTTCACCCCCGGACCGGTCGCCGACGGCCCGGCGGAGCCGCGGCCGAACGCGCCGCGGCCGAACGCGCTGCGGCAGATCGGCGAGGGCCTGCGCTACCTGGCCGGGCACCGGCTGCTGCGCACCCTGGCGCTGATGTCGGTGGTCACCAACCTGGCGTACATGCTGCCGTTCTCGGTGCTGGTGCTGTTCGCCACCGACACCCTGGGGCTGAGCCCGGCCGAGTACGGCCTGGCACTGACCGTCTCGGCGGCGGGCAGCCTGGTCGGCAGCTTCGCCGCCCCGGCGGTGCGCCGACTGCTCGGCACCGGGCGCACCATCGGCGCGACCCTGCTGCTGGGCGCCGCGGCCTACCTGGTGATGGCCGTCACCAGCTCGGCCCTGGTGGTGACCGCGATGCTGGCGGTCTACTTCTTCTACACCACCGTGTGGACGATCACGGTGTCCTCACTGCGCCAGAGCCTGATCCCGGGTGAACTGATCGGCCGGGTCACCGGGGCCACCCGCTCCTTCAGCCTGCTCGGCCTGCTGGTGGGCTCACTCGGCGGCGGTCTGCTGGCCGCCCACCTGGGCCTGCGCGCCCCGCTGTGGTGCGCGGCCGTACTGCTGGGCCTGACCGCCCTGCTGTCGCTGCCCTGGTCCCGCCGCAACGAGCCCGACCCGGCGGCGCGGCCCCCGGCCACCGCGGAGGAGGCCGACCCGCAGCCCGCCGCCTGACCGGCCTGGTGACCGGGACGTCGCGGACCTCGGTACGGCAGGTGAGGTGATTGTTCGTCATGCGGGGCGGCTCCGGACCGCCGGGTCGGATAATTTCGTCGACGGCGGTCTCCATTCCATGGATCTCCGGAGCGGCGGAATACGGCTGCGCTTCTGCCGTCGCGGTGTCGTCCGGAATTCCAGCACAGTCAACGGCGGCGACGCGGAATCGTCAGAACGACTGTCGGGGGCCGTCTCGATACGGTCGAGCTGATGATGCAGATTGATCGAATCGCCCGATGCGATCCGGCGGACCCGGTATTCACGGCCGGCCAGGCCACTATTGTGCCGAAATTTTCGGGCCGCCTGCGTGATCACGTGGCGGACAGGGCGGGTGCGGAAGCAACCGCCATGAGGTGCGGCTGGCGGTGGCGGCGCGTGGGGCGGATCGGCATCATCGGGGCGGTAGTGCAACGCGGTGGTGCAGCCACACCGACGGGGTGGCTGGATTGCACAATGCGATCACATGCATCGAAATAATCGGCTTGACCGAATCGGTGGGACCGCCGACAGTGGTTCTGGCGATTCCGCTGATATGCGCCGCGCACAGGAGTCGCCGAGGCCGGGAAGATCCGTGAGTGGCTTTCGTCGGTTACACGTTCTGCGTGAAATCGAGAGTCGCGTTGACGGGAAAGCATGGTGATCCCATTGGGCGAACGACAAGACGACTCGGTCTGCGCGCGGATGCCGCTCGCCGGCGTCACGGTGGTGGACGTCTCCACGCTGTTCGCCGGTCCGTACGCGGCGCAGCTGCTCGCCGACTTCGGTGCCGAGGTGACCAAGGTCGAGCACCCCTCGGGTGACCCGCTGCGCCGCTTCGGCCAGTCCCACGACGGCGTCCCGCTGCTGTGGAAGGTGCTCAACCGCAACAAGAAGTGTGTGACGCTCGACCTCAAGCGGGCCGAGGACAAGGACCGGTTCCTCGCGGTGGTCCGCGACGCCGACGTCCTGATCGAGAACTTCCGCCCCGGCACACTGGAACGCTGGGGGCTCGGCCCCGATGTGCTGCGCGAGGTCAATCCCGCGCTGGTGGTCACCAGGGTGACGGCGTTCGGCCAGGACGGTCCGTACGCCGACCGGCCGGGGTTCGGCACGATCGCGGAGGCGATGAGCGGGCTCGCGTCGATGTCCGGTGAGCCCGACGGCGCTCCGCTGCTGCCGTCGTTTCCGCTCGGTGACGCCCTCGCCGGGCTGCACGCGGCGCTGGCCAGCATGATCGCCCTGCACGCGCGGGGGAGGACCGGCCGCGGCCAGATCGCCGACGTGGCGATCACCGAGGCCGTGATCGGCGCGCTCGGTGCCCAGATCACCGGCTACGACACGGCACGGGCCAAGCCGGTCAGGGTCGGCAACGGCTCCACCAACAACGCTCCGCGCAACGTCTACCGCTGCGCCGACGGCACGTGGGTGGCGGTGTCGGCGCCTGCGCAGTCCGTCGCGGAGCGGGTGATCACTCTCGTCGGCCGGCCGGATCTGGTCGACGAACCGTGGTTCGCCACCGGTGCCGGCCGGGTCCGGTACCGGGCACTGATCGACGGACTCGTCGGCGGCTGGATCGCCGACCGTGACCGGGACGAGGTCGTCGCGGCGTTCGAACGCGCCGATGCGGCCGTCGCCCCGATCTACGAGGTCGACGACGTGCTGGACGATCCGCACTTCCGGGCCCGGGAGGTCGCGGTCCGCGTCCCCGACGGGGAACTGGGCACGGTGCTGATGCAGAACGTGCCGTTCCGGCTGTCGGAGACGCCCGGCCGGGTCCGGTGGGCCGGCCCCCCGTTGGGGGCGCACACCGACGAACTGCTCGCGCGTCTGTCCGCAGAGCGGGGAACGACCAGTGGAACCTGACACGCGCCGCCGTCCGGTGTTCCGGAGCTTCCTCTACGTTCCCGGGCACCAGCCCGAGCGGATCGAACGCGCCTACGCCTCGCAGGCCGACGCGGTGATCCTGGACCTGGAGGACGCGGTGCCGGTGTGGGAGAAGGACCGCGCGCGGGAGATCGTCGCGGGCTACACGGCCAAGCCGACCGTCAAGCCGACCTACGTGCGGGTCAACGGGATCGGCACCGGCCGCTGTCTCGACGACGTGGCCGCCGTCGTCGGCAGCGGACTCGAAGGCGTCCGGATGGCGAAGGTGGGCCACCCCGACGACGTCCGCCGGGTGGCGTCGGCACTGGAGCGGGCGGGCAGCTCGGCGACCATCCACCTGCTGATCGAGTCGGCGCGCGCGCTGGAGAACGTCTACGGGCTGGCCATCGCGGCGAGGGCGGTGAGCATGCTCGGTCTGGGCGAGTCCGACCTTCGTGCGGACCTGCGCACCGGGCTGGAGGGCCCGACGATGGACGCCAGCAGGGCCCGCGTGGTCATCGCCTCCAGGGCGGCCGGCCTGCCCAGCCCGTGCCAGAGCGTGTGGCCGGAGCCTCGCGACCCCGAGGGCCTGCTGCGCTCCTGCCTGCACGGCAAGAACCTCGGCTTCGTCGGCCGGATGGCGATCCACCCCGCCCAACTGCCGATCATCCACGACGTCTACACGCCCACCACCGGTGAGATCAAGGACGCCCAGGAGATCTGTGAAGCGGCCGAGCTCGCCCACGAGAACAACGCATCCGTCGTGATCACCGCCAAGGGCAGGTTGGTCGCGCCTCCGATCATCGCCAACGCCCGGCAGACGCTGTCGCTGGCCAACGCGCTCAACCTGGTGACGGAGGCGTCATGACCGACGCCCTGCTCGCCGCCGTCCGCGCGGGACTGCGGATCTACGACCTGGCCCAGCCGCTGGCGAACGGGATCCCCTGCTCGGACAACCACCCCGGCTTCCGGATGTCGCTGGCCCGCCGGCACGGCGACACCGTCCGCCCCGACGGCGGGTCCGCGGCCAGCGAGCTCATCGTCACCGGCGGCCACGTCGGCACCCACATCGACGCGCTGGCCCACGTCTCCCAGGACGGCGAGCTGCACGGGGGCGTCGACTGCATGGACGCCCAGACCGGCGGCAGGTTCTCCGTGCACGGCGTGGACACGATCACGCCGATGATCGTGCCCGGGGTGCTGCTGGACGTCGCCGCCCTGCACGGCGTGGACTGCCTGCCCGCCCGCCACGGCATCACCGCCGACGACCTCGCCGCCGCCGCGAGGCGCGCCGACGTGGAGCCGCCGGAGGGTGGGGTGTGCCTGGTCAACACCGGTTGGAGCACGTGGTGGTCGACTCCGGACACCTACCTCGGCAGGGACAGCGGCGTGCCGGGCCTGGCACCGGACGCCGCCGAGTGGCTCGCCTCGCACCGGATCGTCGCGGCCGGCTCCGACACCACGGCCTTCGAGCAGGTGCACCCCGAGGTCGGCCACGCCACCATGCCGGTGCACCGCATCCTGTTGGTGGACCACGGGATCCACATCATCGAGCACATGCGGCTGACGGAGATCGCCGAACGGGGCGTCGCCGAGTTCACCTTCGTGCTGTCCCCGTTGAAGATCGTCGGTGGGACCGGGTCGCCGGTCCGGCCGCTGGCCGTGGTCAGCGAGGTGTGATGGCGCGCGGACTGGTCGACGTCGTCGGCGAGTACGCCGAGTCCGTGGCGCGTGGCGGCCTGTCAGCCGACCGGCGCTCCCGCGCGGTGCGCGCGGTGTCGGACACGGTCAGCGTCATGGTGTTGGCGGCCGACCAGCCGGTCGCCGACCTGGTGACCGAGGTGGTCGGCAAGTGGGGCAGTGCCGACGTGGCCACCGTGATCGGCCGGTCGCAGCGGTTTCCCCCGGGCAGCGCCGCCTTCGTGAACGGCACGCTGGCGCACTGCATGGACTTCGACGACACCCACCTGCCGTCGGTGCTGCACCCGAGCGCGTCGGTCGTGCCGGCCGCGCTCGCCGTCGCGGAGGAGACCGGCGCCAGCGGGCCCGCACTGCTCGACGCCGTCGCCGTGGGGGTCGAGGTGTGCGTGCGGCTGGGCATGGCCGGCTACGACGAGGAGTTCGGCAACTCGATCTTCTTCGAACGGGGCCAGCACGCGACCGCCATCTGCGGTGCGATCGGCTCGGCCGTGGCCGCCGCGATGCTGTCCGGCGGCGACGCGGTCACCCTCGCCCACGCGGCCGCGATCGCCGCGAGCATGGGATCCGGGGTGCTGGAGGCGAACCGGACCGGCGGCAGCGTCAAGCGGATCCACACCGGGTGGGCGGCGCACTGCGGCGTGTCCGCCGCGCAGCTCGCGACCACCGGTCTGACCGGTCCGCCGACCGTGCTGGAGGGGCGGTTCGGTTTCTTCCAGGCCTTCTGCGGTGACCACGCCGTACCGGAGACCGTCACCAGGGGCCTCGGCGCGCACTGGTACTCGGAGTCCATGCACATCAAGCCCTATCCGTGCAACCACTTCACCCACACCGGGATCGACGCCGCCCTGGAACTGCGGGCGCGCGGCGTGACACCGGCCGACATCGTCGCGATCGAGGTCGGGGTGCCGCAGCCGGTGCTGCGCACGATCGCCGAACCGGCGGCCGTCAAGGCTGCGCCGGACAGCGGTTACGCGGCCGCGTTCTCCGGTCCGTACACGATCGCGGCCGCACTGGTCGGAGGCGGCGGACTCGGCCTCCACCTGGAGGACTTCACCGACGAGGCCGCCCGCCGCCCCGAGGTACTGGCGCTGGCAGCGAAGGTCAGCTGTCACGCCGACGCCGCGTGCACGGCGGACTTCCCGCACCAGTTCCCGACGATCCTGACCGCGAGACTGCGCGACGGCCGGACCGAGCGGGTGGCCGTGATGACCAACCGGGGCGGCCCGCTCCGGCCGCTGTCCCAGGCCGATCTGGACCTCAAGTTCGACCTCAACACCAGGACCCGGTGCGACGAGGCCACCTCGCGCGCCCTGCGCGAGGAGATCCGGAACCTGACGGGTCCGGCGACCGCGCGCACGGTCCTGCGCCTGCTCACCTCGACGACCACCAGGACGGAGTCCCTCGATGGCCGGTGACGACACCACCGCATGGAAGATCCTCGACCCGGCGGTCGACCCGTGGGACGCCGACGAGTACCTGCGGACCGCGGTCCGCTGGCACTTCGGCGAGGACACCGGCTCGCCGTTCTGGCTGCGCCGTGCCAAGACCCTCGACTTCGATCCCCTCACCGAGGTCAGCACGTTCGACGACCTGCGCAAGTTCCCCAACGTGGTGGACGAGCTGCGTGATGTCCCGGTCGAGGACCTCATCCCGCGCGGGTACGGTCCGAACCCGCCGGCTCCGCACGTCTTCGAGACGGGCGGCACCACCGGCGCCCCCAAGCGCATCATCCTGATGCCGGACTGGATCGAGGCCGCCGTCGAGCGGATGCGCAAGGGCCCGCAGTTCGCGGGCCGCCGCAAGGCGCACATCCTGGTCGCCACGCCCACCGGCCCGCACAAGATCGGCGTGTTCTACGACTTCCTGGTCGAGCGGGAGAACATCGTCAAGTTCAGCATCGACCTGGACCCGCGCTGGGTGAAGAAGCTGATCACCCGTGGTGAGACCGAGCAGGTCGCCGCCTACGTCGAGCACGTCCTGGACCAGATCGAGCACGTCATGGCCACCCAGGACATCGGCCTGCTGGTGATCACCCCGCCGCTGCTGCAGGCGTGCACCCGCCGCCCCGAGCTGACCAGGTTGATCAACGACAAGGTCGACCTGATCTTCTGGGGCGGCGCGCACATGACCATCGACGAGCGGTTCGAGCTGGGGTACGACCACTTCCCCGGCGTGCGGATGCTCAGCCGGTACAGCAGCGCCCTGATCCTGGAGGGCGCGAAGGAACGGGCCGGTGTGTCCCGTGACGAGGACATCGTCTACGACACCCGCAGCCCCGTGGTGACCTTCCGGGTGGTCGACCCCGCGACCGGTGCACAGGTCGAGTACGGCGCCCGCGGCCAGGTCGTGATGAACCACGTCAGCAAGGTCATGTTCCTGCCGAACAACCTGGAGCGCGACACGGCGATCCGGGTGCCGGCCCCGGAGGGACACCTCGGTGACTCGGTGTCCGCGCCCGAGCCGGTCGAGACGTTCGGCGGCGAGGCCGTCGTCGAAGGCATCTACTGACCGACGCGCAGGGTGGGGAAATCATGGTCATACGCAGCAGTCCCGCCGAGTTACCGGTCTGCCGCACGCCGGAACGGAGCTGAGCCGATGTCCACCGATCTGCGCGTGCCGACCGGGTCCGGCGTCGTCAGGGGCTTCCTCGACGACCGGGGCGTGGCCCACTGGCGAGGTGTCCCGTTCGGCGTCGTGCCGCGGCGCTTCCGTCCCGCCGAACCGGTCACGGCCGCCGGTGATCTGGACGCCACGAGCTGGGGCCCGGTCAGCTGGCAGGCGCCGCCGTACCTGGAGAAGAAGCTCGTCACCCTGCTCCCGGGCGTCGTCGAGTCCGAACAGTGCCTCAACCTCAACGTCTGGTCCCGCCGTTACCGGGACGACCGGCCGCGACCGGTGCTGGTGTGGATACACCCCGGCCGGAACACGTGCGGCGCCGGCGCCCAGCCCAGGATCGACCACTGGACGATCGCGGCCCAGCACGAGGTCGTCGTGGTCAGCGGCAACTACCGGCTCGGGCCGTGGGGTTGGCTGCACCTGGGGCTGCTCGACGACCGGTTCACCGGCGGCACCAACCTTGGCGTGCGCGACCAGGTGCTGCTGCTGCGCTGGGTGCGCGAGAACATCGGCGCGTTCGGCGGCGACCCGGACAACGTCACGCTGTTCGGCAACTCGGCCGGTTCCTCCAACGTCAGCACCCTGTTCGGCGTGCCCGAGGCACGCGGCCTCTTCCACCGGGCGGCCGTCTACAGCGGCAACGCCGAGCAGCCCGCCACCGCCGCCGAGGCCGTCGAGTTCGCCGAGGACTTCCTGCGCACGGCGCCGACCCTGGCCGGCAGCCCGGCCGATCTCGCCGACCTGTCCAACGTGGAGCTCCGGTACATGCACCGCAAGCTGCTGAGGAAGGGCCACGTCCACTACCGGCCGGTGGTCGACGGCGAGTTGATCCCGAAGGCGCCGCTGGATTCCGTCCGGGACGGCCTGATCGCCGACGTGCCGCTGCTGGTGTCCGTGACCTCCAACGAGGCCCGGTGGCACGACCTGGTCTCCGACACCGAGATCGACCGGCTGCACGCGGCGCTGCCCGGTGCGGACCCCTCCTTGACCCACGACGAGAAGGTCGACGTCGTGTCCCGTCACGTGTTCATTGATCCCGCACGGCGACTGCTGGACGCGGCCGCCGGCATCGGTACGTGCTGGGCGCAGGTCTTCGACCACCACGCGAGCACGTCACCGACGGCGGCGGACCCTCGTATCAAGGGGCGCGCGATACACACCTGCGACATCGAGTCGATGTTCTGCGATCTGACCTCGGGCACCGACACCGACCGCGCGGTCGCCGCCGCCGAACAAGGCGCACTGGTGCGCCTCGCCGCCGACGGCAGCCCGGGCTGGGATCCGTACGACAGCGGGAAACCCGTCGCGCACTGGGTCGGACCCGAACCAAGGACCGGGCCGCTCCCGTGACCTTGACCCGAAAGGCCCACCACCGATGGCCGCCACCGTCGTCAACAGCGAGCGCGAACTGAGCCACCGGCAGGTGCTCTACATCCTGTCCGGGTTACTGCTCGGCCTCTTCCTCTCCGTGCTGGACCAGAGCGTGATATCCACCTCGATCCGCACCATCGCCAACGATTTCCACGGCTACACGCTCCAGGCCTGGGTGACCACGGCGTACCTGGCCACCTCCACGATCACCACCCCGCTGTACGGCAAACTGTCGGACCTCTACGGGCGCAAGCCGTTCTTCATGTTCGCCATCGCCGTGTTCGTGCTGGGATCGCTGCTGTGCAGCTTCTCGACGTCGATGTACCAACTCGCCGCGTTCCGCGCGGTGCAGGGAATCGGGGCCGGCGGGTTGGCGTCGCTGACGCTGACCATCCTCGGCGACCTCGTCGCACCCCGGCAACGCGCCCGCTACCAGGGGTACTTCCTGGCCGTGTACACCGGTGCCAGCCTGTTCGGGCCGGTCGTCGGCGGTCTGCTCGCCGGTACCGGCAGCATCGCCGGTGTCACCGGCTGGCGCTGGGTGTTCCTGGTCAACGTGCCGCTCGGGCTGGTGTCGCTGCTGGTGGTGTGGCGGGTGCTCACCCTGCCGTCGGTCCGGCGTGCGGACGTGCGGATCGACTGGCTGGGCGGTTCGCTGCTCACGGTGGGACTGGTGCCGCTGCTCGTCGTCGCCGACCAGGGCCGTACCTGGGGCTGGGGCGCACCGGACTCCGTGCTGTGCTACTGCCTCGGGTTCGGCGGTCTGCTCGTGTTCGTCCTCGTCGAGAAGGCCATGGGGGAGCACGCGTTCATCCCGCTGCGCATCTTCGCCAACGTGCGGTTCAGCCAGGGCCTGGCGCTGGCCGTCGTCCTCGGTGCCACGCAGCTCGGGGTGATCACACTGTTGCCCCAGTACTTCCAGGTCGTGCTCGGCCTGACCCCGACACGGGCCGGACTGATGATCCTGCCGACGGTGCTGGGCACCGTCATCGGAGCCATGGTGTCCGCACAGATCATCTCCCGCACCGGCACGTACCGTACGCACACCATCGTCGGTGCCGTGGTGTTCGTGACCGGCGTCTTCATGCTGCAATTCCTGCCCACCGACTCGGCGTTGCCGAAGGCGTCGGTACTGACGCTGATCGTCGGTCTCGGCCTCGGGGCGTTCAACCAGCCACTGAACCTGGTGATGCAGAACATCCTGCCGGCCGGCGACATGGGTGTGGCTACGGCCGCCGTCACGTTCTTCCGGCAGATCGGCAGCACCATGGGCGTGGCCCTGTTCCTGACGCTGCTCTTCTCGTTCGCCGCACCCGACATCGCCGCCGAACTCCGCGTCGCCGGAGGACAACAGGCGCAGGACGTCGGCACCTTCGTCGAGGACACCTCGGTGCTGGACCGCCTCCCCGCCGCGACCGCCGGGCCGATCCGGCACGGCTTCGCCGACTCGATGGACACCGTGTTCCTGTGCATGTCCGTGCTGGCGCTCGTCGGTCTGGTCCTCCAACTGTGCTGGAAGCCCGTGTCCCTGGGCGCACGCACCGGGCGGCAGGAAAGCTCCACCGGGTAACCGGCCGGAGCGGAACCCCACGCGGCCGCCACGGTCAGCGACGGTGAGCCCGAACCGGCCCACGCCCTGGCCGCAACCCGGGCGCCCGTGCCACGGCACGTCCCGTGGGTCAGTTATCGCCGAAGTCGAAATGCTGGCGCGGGAAGTGGCTCAATGAGAATGGAAAGGCTAGCGAACCCAGCTCTCACAGCCAATAAGGCGGGATTCCCTCCTCATGGCGTCAAGCGCTGACCTCGGCCCGTCTACAGCTGCCTGGAATGCCTGCGTCGTATCCGGCCCTAGTGATGGAATCGGCGTGACATGCACGTCACCATCCGAAAGGCCATCGCCAATCTCTGCGACAAACCGCAGCCATGCGGTCTCATGGAGACCCATGCACCTCTCAAGTTCGGCGGCACAGTCCGACCAAGCCGTCCCTGTCAGATTTCCTTTAGTGCGTTCCAGGAGGTGGCTTACTTCCGCAAAGGCGGCGATCAAATGTCCGGTCAGGGCTCGCCGATGTGCACCCGAATGGCGATGGGATAGCACATTGATAAACAATTGATATGGGTTCACATATGCATCCAAGCTGATTATCCCCCTTTCTTGCCGTGCAACTCTGGCGGGATGTGGCTGCGGAGCAAGGGCGTTCCTGGCTCGCCCGGGAGGAACTCCTCGAGGCCACCCGCCCTAAGAATATCAGTACAGTGCGTAATGCAGCTATTATTCGCTTTGTTCCACTCGCCGAACATGTAACTTTGTTTTTCAAGCAAGCCATCGATGTAATCTAGGGACGCCTTGGAGTTCGGAAGCGTGAAGTCCTGCGCGAATGCTCCTCTCCGGGAGCCCTGACGATACGGGGAAGGTTGAGACTCTCGAATCCACCCCACGGTGGCTCTACGTAATCGGGGAATGCGTCAGTCGTCACTGTCCGATTCGCGGATTTCACGGTAATCGAGGGTCCGCCACCGGGTGCTCGGAGGGCTCAATGGGAGTGATGCCGGGGAACACCGAATAACCACCGGTTTGCTTGGCGACCTCTCCGTTGATCCCGGCCAGGGTGTTGTTTC
The DNA here is from genome assembly GCF_044745805.1 of Kitasatospora sp. NPDC086801. NCBI lineage: Bacteria > Bacillati > Actinomycetota > Actinomycetes > Kitasatosporales > Streptomycetaceae > Kitasatospora > Kitasatospora sp. NPDC086801. The sequence goes on along the minus strand of NZ_JBIVAX010000013.1, from coordinate 15,593 downwards.
CCGCCGTGTACGGGCTGTACTGGGCGAGCCAGCCGGCCACGCTGTCGACTGCGCCTGCAACAAACTTTTCCGTGGCCTTGAGTCATCCAGGCCACAGGCCGCTGGGGTCGCTGAGGGTGACCGGATTGTCGTTGGCATAGGTGTATCCGCCCGTCTGGCTGGGGTTGCCAGGCTCCAGGAGCGGGTCCGCCGTGAGGAAACGGCCGAGCGTGGGGTCGTAGTTGCGGGCGCCGAGAAGGTTGAGACCGCTGTTCGTGTCCACGGGCTTGCCGAGGTAGCCGTGGTTGTCCGCCCACGAGGCCGGGACGGTTCCGCAGGGGCTTCCGTAGGGATCGAGCCGGGTGATGGCCTTGCTGGCTGCGTCGATCTGGAGGGTGGAGGTGTTCTGGGGGTTGGTCAGCTCATAGGTGAGGCCTCCGGTGCTGGAGCGGACGATGCTGGTTCCGTCGGGCTGGCGGTAGTAGCGCTTGCCGGTGACCGCGGCGCCGTCGGCTGACACGGTGAGTTGTTCGGCGCCGCCGAACAGGTAGAGGACGGTGCCGTCGGGGCCGCGTTGGATGAGCAGGTTGCCGCCGGCGTCGTACAGGTACCGGGAGATGCTCGGCGGCGGCGTTATCGTAACAGGAGTCGACTCGTCCCATCGACTGCCTCATGTCCAACTTGCCTATCTCACTGCGGAATTCATTCGACGCGTATTCGCTGCCGCGGTCCGAGTGGAAGATGCAGCCGCGTTCCAGACCGCCGCGGCCGGCGGCCATCCGCAGCGCGGCCATCGGCAGCTCGGCGCGGTGGTGGTCGGCCATCGCGTAGCCGACGACTTCGCGGGTGGCCAGGTCGATGCAGGTGGCCAGGTAGAGCCAGCCCTCCTCGGCCGGCAGGAAAGTCATGTCGCCGACCAGCCCCGTCCCGGGGCGGGGTGCGGTGAAGTCGCGCCCGATCAGGTCCGGGACGAACACCGGCTTGCGGGCGCGACGGGCGGCCTCGCCGGCCCGCCAGTCGCAGAACGAGGACCGGGCGATGCCCAGGACACGGCGGATCCGCTTGACGCCCCAGGCGCCGTGGTGATCCTCAACGAAACGGAAGCGGATCATCACCGTGTCGTCTCGGCCGCGAAATAGGCGGCTGCCTTGCGCAGGATCTCGATCGTCTTCTGCTGCTCGACCGTCTGCCGCCGCAGCCGGGTGAGCTCCTCGCGCTCCGCACTGGTCAGCTCGCCCGGCCTGCCCTCGCCACGGTCCGTGCGGTCCTGCTTGACCCAGCCCCGCAGCCCCTCCGGACTGACCCCCAGCTCCCTGGCGATCTCGGTGACGTTCCGGTGCGGCGACGAGCGTCTGCGCAGCGGCCGGCGGGCTCGCACGATGGTTCTTGCTGAAGGGCCGACAGATCTCGGTCGCCGACAGTGGCTACGGCGGAGCGGCCGTCCTGGGGACCGCTTTGGGGTCACGCCCGATGGCCGCCCATGGGCGCCGATGAGTCAAAACGGACGCTTGTGTGCGAAGTGAACACTGGTGGACCGTCAGCAAATCGCCGCGTCGTTCCCGGCGAGAAGTGCCAACTCATGTGCGTCGCAGTGTAGCTGTCGGCCGGGCGCGTGGAGGTGAGCAGGGCGCGGAGTTCGCATGCCGAACTCCTGCCTGGTCGCGCGACCGCCTTGCGTGGGCAAGCCGCGTAACGATGATCCGAACCCGGAACGGGCTCTGACGCGGGAGCAGCGTCGGATGGCTGGCCGAGGGGCAGGGGTGAACCCTGGGGAACGTAGGGGGTAGCCCCTACGTCGGGCAAGGGGTGTCCCCTAGATCAAACGTTCTGATATACAGGAGCCAGCGCAGATGTTCGTGGGGGGACGGGGCCGACCCAGGGCGCGAAACCTCAATGGTGACTGTGAGGTCGGTCATTTCTTCCTGGCTGGTCATCAGCCGCAGATTGCAGGGATCCTGTCCGATGCCCTGCGGTCGGGGCTTCGAGTCTGACGGCGTAGTCGTGTGCCTGCTACTTCCGGATGAGATCAGGTCTTCACGGCCTGATTTGAGAAGCTCTGCTGACAGGCACTCACTCGGTTGTGATTCATGCGAACTGTCATGGCGCCTTGCTCTGAAGGGTGGGCGCCCATTGGTTCGGGGGAACCTAAAGATGACTTTGTACTCGAAGTTAGTTGAGCGTGATGTCCATCTGGCCGCGTTGGGCGAGATGCTGCACTGTGTAAAGAATGGCCGGGGGCGTGTCGGTCTGGTCAGCGGTGCGGTGGCCAGTGGGAAAACCCAACTTCTTGAGGTCTTTACCGAGCAAGCGATTGGTGAAGGTGTCATACTGCTCGACGCCACCGCTTCGCGCGTCGAGCGTTCATTGCCCTTCGGTATCCTCAAGAAGCTGCTCGATCATACGTCGATCGCGCCCGACGTCCACTCCGAGGCGTTGCGGCTGATGGACGAGGTGGCCGCAGAGTCGAGCTTGCAGGCCTGCATGCGGCCCATGCCTTATGTCGCCACGGCGCTGCTGCAGCTTGCCCAGGAGCGCCCGGTCTTCGTCGCTGTCGATGACGTTCACTGCAGTGACGAGCATTCTTTGCAGTTCCTTCTGTATCTGGTCCGACGGGTACGACAGGCACGCATCCTGATCGTCATGACCGAGTCCGCACGGTTGCACCAGGAGCAGTTGGCGTTCCACGCAGAGCTGTTGCGCCAGCCGCACTGCAGCCGCATCCACGTCGACATGCTCTCGGCCCAGGGCGCTGCGATGGTGCTCGCTGACCACTTCACATCCTCGCTAGCTGTACGGCTGGCCTCCGAATCCCACCAGATCACCGGCGGCAACCCGCTGTTGCTCCAGGCACTGCTCGAGGATTGCCAAGCCAGTGTTGACCGTGGCGAGCCCTTCCAGCACGTCGCCCCCGCTGAAAGATTCTCCCAGGCCATACGGGACTGCCTGCACCGAGGCGAGCCCGACATGCTGACTGTTGCCAGGGGGATTGCCGTGCTCGGCGACGCTAGCTCGACTGCCCTGCTCGGTCGGGTGCTGGATGTCCGGACCGAGGCAGTGGAGCAAGGCATTCAGGATCTTGTGGGGTGTGCCGTGCTGGACAACGGCACGTTCCGTGCCCGCTCGGCACGGGCTGCTGTGCTGGAGGCCACACCGCCAGCTACCCTGTCGGAGCTGCACCGGCGGGCTGCCCAGTTGCTGCACCAGTACGGCGCCCCGGCGCTCGACGTGACACGGCACCTGCTCTCCGGCCACCAGGACGTCGGGCCCGCCATGGCGCCCGTCCTCCAGGAGGCGGCGGAGCACGCGCTTGTCGACGACGACACCGATCTTGCGCTGCGTTGCCTCGAACTTGCCCACCGTGCCTCGGAAGACAGCACGGACCGTGCCGCGATCAAGGCGCGGCTGGTCAGCCTCGTCTGGCGGTTGAATCCCGCTGCTGCCGAAGCCCACCTGCCACGGTTGACGGCCGAGCTGGAGCTCGGTGGGCTGTCCTGTCGTGACCTGGCGATGTTCGTGTCGTATTTGGCCTGGTCGGGGCGGCTGGAGCAGGCGAGCAAAATAGTGAGTACCCTCGCCTTGACCATCGAAGGGTTGCCGGGGTACGAGAAAGCCGCACTGGAAGCGGGCCGTCGCTGGCTCGTGATGGTCAGCCCGTCACTCGAGAGTGCCTTCCCATCGTCCGGGATCAGCCGTACCACGGCATCGAATGATGCGTGCGGCACCGTTGGCGATGCCCATACCCAGGCCGCGTCGGCCATTTTCGCGGCCCTGACCAATGGCCTTGGCGATACCGCGGTTGTCGAGGCCCAACGGATACTGCAGGGCTACCGCCTCAGCGACAGCACCCTGCAGCCTTTGATCTTCGCCCTTCTGGCCTTGGTCTATGTGGATCGAGTCGACCTTGCCCTGGTCTGGTGTGAGCGGTTGCTGGGTGAATGCTCGACCCGGCGCGTGCCCGGGTGGCGTGCGCTGCTGGCCGGCGTACGGGCCGACATCGCGCTACGCCAGGGGGACCTGCCCGGTGCAGCGCACCACGTCCGCTCCGCCATGTCGCTCATCTCGCCGAAGAGCTGGGGGGTGGGCATTGCCCTCCCGCTCAGCGTGTTGATCCAGGCCGAGATTGGCATGGGCAGGTATAGCGAGGCGACAGCTCTTCTGGAACAGCGTGTTCCTGACGCCCTGTTCGACACGCTGCTCGGTCTGCACTACGTACGGGCCAGGGGGCGCTGCCATCTGGCGACCGGCCGCTATCACGCCGCCCTGGAGGACTTCCTGGCCTGCGGGAAACTCATGGAAGAGTGGGGCGTGGATGCCCCCGGGCTGGTGCCGTGGCGTATCGACGCCGCCGAGGCATGGCTGGCCCTCGGCGAACCGGAGCGGGCTAGGCGCCTTGCCGAGCGGCAGCCGTGGAGTGGGGACTCGACCCCCGGCCGCACCCGCGGCGCCCAGCTACTCACGCTCGCCCGGACGGTCAAGGTCGAGCGCGGGTTGGAGCTGCTCAAGGAGTCCGTGGAGATTTTGGAGAACAGCGACGACCGGCTGCAGCTGGCTGCGGCTCTGGGCGAACTGGGCAATGGCTACCGCTCACTGGGAGAGCTCAACCAGGCCCGGCTGCTGGTACGTAAGGCGTGGTATGTCGCAAAGGCGTGCGGCGCGGGGCCGCTGTGCCAGCAGCTGATGCCGGGCGATGCAGACGTCAAAGTGGACAACGGGCATGATGTGGACCTGGCTCAGGAGGATGAGGCCCTCACTGAGGCCGAGTTGCGGGTGGCCGGCCTCGCCGCGAACGGGCACACCAACCGGGAGATCGCCACCGAACTCTATATCACGGTAAGTACGGTGGAACAGCATCTGACCCGCATCTACCGGAAGCTGAACGTCAAGCGGCGTCGTGACCTGCCGTCGAAGCTCAGTGACAGCAGCCTCGTCGACATCACCTGAGCCTTTGGTTTGTTGTTCAATGTCAGGTGATCATTCCCGTTGTTTGAACTGGTCGCCGGACGAGGATCTCCCGGACATGCTTTCCTTGCCAGAGGGTTCGTGGACTGGATCTTCTTCCCATGTCGCTCCGGGAAAGCCGCGAAGGCGGTCAGGTCGTTCCGTGGCCTCCAGCAGCATCTGCCTGACCTTGGGGAACTGCTTGCCGAGCATCTCGGCGACGGAGTCGAGCCCCGTCACCGCGACCGACTTCGGAGGCCGCGGACAAGTGCGAGAAGGCACACTGAGTGCGACAGGAGAGCAGACTCACGGACTGTTTGATCAGACGCTTGCGGACTTCGTGGAGCCGTGGGCAGCTCACGGTTGACAATCGGAGCAGGGGTTTCCCTGCGCTCGCGGCCCAGATGTGGGGGACTTAGGGGCTAGGGACTGCGAATCGGCAGAGGTAGCCTGCGCCTGCACTCCGTTATTCTGTCGCCGCGACTGGTACGTGCCGTCGGCGCAGAATTCCTCTGGCTATCTGAGAGGGCGTAAGCCGATGAACGAATTCGCCGGCGCGGAAGCCGCGACCGCAGACACCCCCGTTGGCATCGAGCCGCCGCTGTTCCCGATGGCGCGGCGATGTCCGCTCGACCCACCGCTCGACTACGCGCGACTGCGGGCCGAAGAGCCCGTGTCGAAGGTCAAGCTGCGCGCGACCGGTCGCGAGGCGTGGTTGCTCACCCGTTACGAGGACGTACGCGCTCTGCTCAGCCACCCGGCGGTCAGCTCCAACATCAAGCACCCTGCGTATCCGTTGCAGATGCCGATCCCGGAAGAGATCCTGGCGCAGATGGAACTGCCGATGGTCTCGATGGACCCGCCGGACCTCACCGTGCGGCGCAAGCTGCTGCTGCCGGAGTTCACCTTCAAGCAGATGCAGGCGCTGCGGCCGCTGATCCAGAAGCTCGCCGACGAACACGTCGACGCGATGCTCGAGGAGGGAAAGAACGGCCAGGTAGACCTCGTACAGCTGCTCGCGCTACCGGTGCCCTCCAAGGTGTTCTGCGAACTGCTCGGCGTGCCCTCGGAGGACGCACAGCTGTTCCAGGACTACGCCGTGATGACGCTGAACCGGGACGCGACTCCCGAGGAACGCGGAGCCAACGAGTACCGCATGCAGGCGTACCTGCACCAGCTCGTTGCTGCCAAGGAGGCGGCGCCTGGCGCCGACTTGATCAGCAGGCTCATTGCGCGTAACCAGGAGGGGCCGATGCTGCCGCAGAAGGACCTGATCAGCATGATCAGCGTCCTGCTCGTGGGCGGTTTCGACACCACGGCCAACATGATCTCCCTGGGCATCGCGACGCTGCTGCGGCACCCCGAACAGCTGGAGCAGATCAGGCGCGACCCTACGCTGGTGCCCAATGCGGTGGAGGAACTGCTGCGCTACCTCAGCATCTCCGACTCCGCCACAGTGCGGGTGGCGATGGAGGACATCCAGATCGGTGACGTGCTCGTTCGGGCGGGCGAGGGTGTCATCGCGGCCAACGGCGCGGCGAATCGGGATGATTCGGTGTTCGCCGAGCCCGACCAGTTCGACGTCCAACGGGACACGAGTGAGCACATCGCGTTCGGACACAGCGTGCACCAATGCCTCGGTCAGACACTTGCGCGCATCGAACTCGAGATCGTGTTCACGACGCTGCTGCAGCGGATTCCGGGAATCCGATTGGCCGTTCCCCTCGAGGAGCTGCCGTTCAAGAACGACGTGATTATCTACGGGCTTTATTCGCTGCCCGTTACCTGGTGAACTAAAACGATGGCCGGTGATCCGCGGTTCGGAGGATCACCGGCCATCGTGTGCGAACGGGACGGGACTCATTCGGGCGCCGGGGTGGCTTCCGGCTTTGCCGACAGCATGGGCGCTGTCAGGGCGCGCATGGCCGCAGTGAGATCGGTGGCTTCCGGCGCGTTCTGCGGGTCGGTCAGCCACTGGAGCATCAACCCGGAGACCATGGTGAGGTAGAGCGAGCCAACCGTACGAACGCGCTCATCATCGATCAGGTTCTCGCTCAGCTCGTAGATCAGCGCGACAGCACCGCGCCGGGCTGCCGTATGCGCAGTAGCCAACTGTCTACGCAGCTCTGGCGAGCGCTCCGCCTCCGGGAACGAGTCGACGCTTGCCGCCCACATGGCCCGGTTGGACTTCACTGACTCGATCACCTCGGCCACCATCGACTCGAAACGCTCGAACGGAGTCTCACCGTGGTGGATACTGGCGCTGAGTGCGCGTTCCAATTCGTTGGCCCAGTCCTCGAACGTCGACATCATTGCGGCGTTGAGGAGCGCCTCCTTCGACCCGAAGTGATAGCCGATGGAAGCCAGGTTTGTTCCAGATACGGCCACGATATCGCGAGCCGTGGTGTGTGCATAGCCTCGCTCCTGAAGACAGCGCTTTGCCCCAATTAGCAGATCTTCCCGATGCCCCATAAAGCAATCCTACTACTCTGCTAGGCACTGTCCTGGCGATCACGAGCTGAGCCAGATCACGAGGGATGCTGCGGTGACGGTGCCGAGGAAGACGTAGGCGCGCTTGTCGTATCTGGTCGCGACCGCACGGAAGTTCTTCAGGTGGTTGATCACCCGCTCGACGGTGTTGCGCTTCTTGTGCCGTTCAGTGTCAAAGTGGGGTGGCCGACCGCCGGCGCTGCCGCGCTTGCGACGGCTGGCCGCCTGGTCGACCTTCTTCAGGAGGGCCTGAGCTACCTTCGTGGCCTGTTACTGGACGGGCGGCGAAGTCGATGCGGTGGCTGAGCACGTGTGGGCCGCCGGGTACCCGGCGGCCCACACGGTGACCTGGCGGGGCGGCTCGCGCGACCGTCTGGCCGGCGAGCCCTGGGCCTGGACCACTTCGAGGGCCACTCCTGGACCGGCTGGCACCGCCACGTCTCCCTCGTCACCGCCGCTCACCTCTTCGTGACCCTCACCCGGAGCCGCCCAAAAGTGCCTGCTCGGGCATGTTCCTCCACCAGACCGTCAGAGCCCTCCAGCACCTCCTGGCCACCTGGAGCGGGACATGCCCCGACCTGCCACCGAGCGATCACCAGGCCAAGACCAGCCCCGACCTGACAAAGCACTACGTGGGAAACACCTTCCTTGGGACGGCGGCGAATTGACCGTTCGGAGCGGGCCCGTACACCTCACACGGCCGCGTTGCTCACCGCCGCGGCGGTGGCCTCCCCCTCGTCACTCTCGTTCGGCGGAGTCGGGCCGATCCGCCTGAGCAGCACAGCGAAGACTACGGCGGCCAGCAAGGCGATACCGCCAGCGGCGTAGGCCGCCGTATGAAGGCCATCGACGAACGACTCGCTTGCCTTGGCGGTCAGTGACGACCCAGCTGACGCCGGCAGCCTTGAGGCCACACTGAATGCGCCACCAATGCTCTGGTGCGCGGCATCGGCGCTGTCGACGGGGAGTCCGGGCACGGTCATACCGGCCATCTTCTGGTGGTAGACCGAAGCACCGATGCTGCCCAGCAGGGCGATGCCGATCGCGCCGCCGAACTCCTGGCCGGTCTCGACCAGGCCGGCGGCTGCGCCAGCCTTCTCTGCTGGGACCGCGCCAATCGCCATGTCGGTGATGAGGGTCAGTACAGCGCTCAGCCCGACGGTCATGATGACCCCGGCCGTGACGTAGATCAGCATGTCGCGCTCCGTCGACAGCCGGCCGAGCAGGACGAAGCCGACGACCGAGACGAGGAAGCCGGCGCTGATTACGTATCCGCGGCGAACCGAGCGGGCCAGGGCGATCGCGATAGGAGATCCGATGCTGGCGGCGAGCGCGCCGGGCAGTGTCCACAGGGCCGAGCGCAGCGGGCTCATGCCCAGCACCAACTGGAGGTACTGGGTGCCGAACAGGGAGAATCCGATCAACACCAGGTAGGCCACGAGGTTGGATCCGACGGACCCAGTGAACGCGGCGTTGCGGAACAGCTTGATATCGATCAGCCGCACCTGCAGTCTGGCCTGCCTGATCAGGAACAACACCCCAAGCGCCAGGCCGATCGCCATGACGACCAGGTGAGTGACGCTGAACCCCTCCACCGCGATGCGCTTGAGCCCGTAGATCACCGGGAACACGGCGGCTAGTGAGAGCGCGACGCTGAACAGGTCGAGCCGTCCCCCGTTCGGGTCGCGGAACTCGGGCAGCAGCAGGGGACCGATGACCAGCAGTAGCAGCATGAACGGCACGTTGATCAGGAACACCGAGCCCCACCAGAAACTGCTCAGCAGCAATCCGCCCAGCAACGGGCCGATCGCCACACCGGTGGTGAGGGCGATGCTCCACACCACGATGGCTGTGCCGCGCTGCTTTTCGTTCTGGAACAGGTTGCGGATCAGGGCGAGGCTGGAAGGCATCACGGTCGCGCCGCCGATGCCCTGCAGCGCGCGGGCGGCGATGAGCATATGGATGTCATGCGAATAGGCGGCGAGGACCGAGGCGAGGCTGAACAGCAGCACGCCAGTCAGCAGCAGCCGTCGGCGGCCGATCCGGTCACCCAGCGCCCCCATCGTCACGAGCAGCCCAGACAGCGCGAATCCGTAGATGTCGATCATCCACAGCTGCGTGGTGGCCGTGGGGTGTAGATCCTCGGCAATGGAAGGCAGAGCAAAGTTCAGGACAGTCAGGTCCGTCGAGATCAGCAGAGCAGGGAGCACTAGGACGGCGAGACCGATCCAGGGCTTGGCGCTCGCCGACGAGGTCGGTTGGCTCATAGCGCCGAACTATACGCTGGTCTTAGACCTTAGATCTAGACGGTTGTTTGGAAGTTGTGTGCTGACGGTGCCGCCGTGGGGCTGCCGGTGGGCAGGGAGGGGCTTGGAGGGGTCGCCGCGCCCCCTACGGGGCGGGCGGCACCTCCTGATGGAGCGTCAGCCTCCATCCTCGGGCTGGGGAGAGTGGTGCTCCCGCCGCCTCAGCCGCCTCCGGCCACTGTGGGCGGGGCGCGCCTTTTAGGGGCTGCTAGGAGGTGCTCCGGTCTATCCGCTGTCGGTAGCATCCGCTGCAAACCTCTTGCTTTGCAGGGCATTTGGCCAAGTTCTGCTGAGTGCGGACGCGGCTCCGGTGCTTCAGGTTCGGATCCTCGGATCATTCAGCCCATCAAGTTCTTGAGGAGTGACATTGACCAGCCAGGATCAGGCACGGCAGTTTCCCTTCGATCTGCCCATGGCCCTGGACGAGGAACCGCGCTATGCGGCGCTGCGCCGAGACGAACCCGTGGTCCGGATTGCTCTGCCGTTCGGTGGCGAAGGCTGGCTGGTAACCCGCCACGAGGACGTCAAGGCGGTTCTTTCCGACCCGAGGTTCTGCCGTGCCAAGGCGTTCGGACGTGAGGACATGCCCCGCGTGACGCCGGAACCGATGCCCAGCGGCAACATCCTCGCGATGGATGCGCCGGAGCATACCCGCCTGCGCCGCCTGACCACCAAGGCCTTCGCAGCACGCAGCGTCGAAAAGATGCGTTCGGACATTCAGGGCACCATCGACGCCCTGCTCGATCAGATGGAGAAGGATGGCCGGCCCGGCGACATCGTCACTCACCTCGCCCAGCCGCTGCCGCTGTCGGTGATCTGTCGACTGCTCGGCGTGCCGGTCGAGGCGGAGCCGAGGTTTCGCCGGTTCACCGACACCGCGCTGTCCACTGGCGCCCACAGTCGCGAGCAGATCGTCGAAGCCCGCAACATCGCCCTCGGCTACCTCGTCGAGCTCATCGGCCGGCGCCGCGCCGAGCCGTCCGACGATCTGCTGGGCGCGCTGATCGAGGCCAGGGATGAGGGCGACCGGCTCAGCGAGGAAGAGCTGATCAACTTTGCGGCGACGTTGCTGTTCGCCGGTTACGAGTCGACGTCAAATCAGATCGCGAATTTCATTTACGTGCTGATGACTCAGCGGGAGCACTGGGAGCGGCTGTTGGCCGATCCGGAACTGGTGCCGAGCGCCGTGGAAGAGCTGCTGCGCTACATCCCGCTGGCTTCCGAGGGGACGTTCTCCGCTGTAGCCAACGAGGACCTCGAACTGAGTGGGGTGCGGATCAAGGCTGGTGACGCGGTATTCGCCAGCCACAGTTCGGCCAACCGTGACGAGGACGTTTTTCCGAATGCCGACAAGGTCGATCTAGCCCGTGAGCAGAACCCGCACCTCGCGTTCGGCCACGGAGCGCACTTCTGTCTTGGAGCTCAACTGGGCAGGCTGGAACTGCAGCTGGCGCTGAGTTCGCTGCTGAAGCGCTACCCAGGGCTCTCGCTGGCGGTTCCCGCCGACGAGGTGGTCTGGAAGATCGGCCTCTTCCAGCGCGGTCCGGTCGGCCTGCCGGTGCGCTGGTAACCCCGTTCCTCTTCCCGCACCAACGAAGGACTCCGAATATGACTGGGTTGAAGAACAAGGTTGTCGTTGTCACCGGTGGGGCCCGGGGTATCGGGGCGGCGACCGCCGCCCGGATCGCCAAGGCCGGCGCGAAGGTGATCGTCACCGACCTGCTCGAAGAGGACGGCGAGAAGACGGCCGCGGACATCGGTGGCATCTTCCTACGGCATGACGTCTCCGACGAGGCGTCGTGGAGCGAGGTGTTGGCTCGAGTGGTCGCCGACTACGGCCGGATCGACGGGCTTGTGAACAACGCCGGAATCAACACCAACTCGTTCATCGAGCAGGAGAGTTACGAAACCTTCATGAAGGTTGTCGAGGTTAACCTCGGCAGTGTCTTCCTCGGCATGAAGTCCGTGATCCGGGCGATGCGCGCCTCCGGTGGCGGATCAATCGTCAACCTGTCCTCGGCCACCGCGCTTACCGGTGTCCCGGCGACCGCGTCCTACAGCGCGGCCAAGTGGGGCGTGCGGGGCATCACCAAGATCGCCGCGGTGGAGCTGGCGCACGACAAGATCCGAGTCAACTCGGTGCACCCAGGCTGGATCTACACGAACATGACCGCCCCGCTTGGTGCGCAGCTGGGCGAGGGTACCTTCCCGTCCTCCGCACTGGGCCGTGTCGGCACAACCGACGAGGTCGCCGAGGCGGTCGCATTCCTGATCTCCGATGCCTCCTACTACATCACTGGTGCGGAACTCGCCGTTGACGGTGGCTGGACCGCGGGTGAGATCGGGCTGATGCCGCCTGGCGGCAGTGGCATTGCCAACCCGCCCGAGGACGTCATCGAGGAAGCGGGGACCCGGTGAGCCGCGTCGTCGTGCTCGGTGGCGGGCTTTCCGGGCTTCTTGCTGCTACCGCGCTGTCCCGGTACGCCGCCGAGGTGACGGTGGTCGAGAGCGACACACTGCCCGACTCGCCGCAGCCGCGCAAGGGACTGCCGCAGAGTCGGCACAGCCACATGCTGATGGCGGGTGGGGCGCGCGCCATGGACGCGCTGCTGCCTGGTACCACCGATGCGTTGTACGCTGCCGGTGCGCACCGCCGGGGCATGCCTTGGGGCATCGTCACCTACTCGGCCGAGGGCTGGTACCGACGGCATCGGGACTCCGATGCCCATCTGATCTCCTGCAGCCGGGACCTGCTCGACCACGTCGTGCGGCAGCAGGTGTTCGCCGCCGCCGCCGGAATCAAGGTGCTGCAGAAGACCCAGGTGGTCGGCCTGGCCGGCACCTCGGCGCGGATCTCCGGGGTGCGGGTCGAACAGGACGGTGAAGAGCGGACCCTGCCCGCGAACCTCGTTATAGACGCGACGGGGCGCCTGTCGAAGGCGCCGCAGTGGCTGGCCTCCCTGGGCCTGCCCACGGTGCGCGAGGAGATCGTCGATCCGGGGCTGGCCTATGCGACGCGGCTCTACCAGGCCCCCGGCGGCGTGCACGAGCAGTTCCCGGCCGTGATGGTGCAGCCGAAGGCGGGCACCGGCGAGCCGGGTCATGGCGCGTCGGTGTTCCCGATCGAGGACGGGCGCTGGATCGTGGCGCTGTACGGTACGCGTGGCGCTCAGCCGCCTACCAGCGACGAGGATTTCCTTGCGTTCGCCAGAACCACCCGGAACCCGATCGTCGCCGAGATCATCGCCTCGGCCGAGCCCATCGGCGAGATCCGGGGCTACCGGGCCACGGCCAATCGCCGGCGGCGCTATGACAAGCTGCCGGTGCCGGAGGGCTTCCTCGCGGTCGGCGACGCAGTCACAGCGCTGAACCCGATTTACGGGCACGGCATGTCCGTGGCCGCCCATTGCGCGTTCCACCTGGACAGGCGGTTGCGCAAGAGGGGGCTGGCTGCGGCGTCGACCCGGAGACTGCAAGCCGGGATCGTTCGGGTGGGCACGCCCGCGTGGACGATGGCGACCACCACTGATCGGTGGTTCCCGGATGTGAAGGCGAACCACGGACGCGCCGGCGGCCCGATGGCTCAGCGGTTCAGCGCTCGGATCGCGCGGACCGCGACCTGTGATGCGGCTCTTTCGCGGACCCTGTTCGACGTGACCACGCTGAGCGCGTCACCGGCCCAGCTGTCCAAGCCGTCGGTGTTGCTCAGCGCGTTGCGCGGCTCGAAGCTGCCCCCGCTGACCACCGAGCAGGCGTTGGCGCAGTACCCGGAACTGGGGGACGTGCGCAAGCCGATCTCGACCGTGTCCTGACGTTACTGACAAGCGGGGCCCCGGAGCCACCCCAGACGCTCCGGGGCCCCGCTGTCAACCTGTCCACCTGCTCGAACGCGTTAATGTCCCGGAGTGGAGTCAGGAAAACGAAAATGCGAAGAGCCAGCTCCCACCAGTGGTGGATGAAGCTGGCTCTTCGCATTCGGCAACGTCAGGAGGAGCGAGTCTCGACGGCCTTCTTGAACGCCTCAAGGCCGGTAATGAGATTCTGCTTGAGCAGCTCGCCGAGGTCGGCGCCCATCGCCTCGCTGCCCTCGCCGATGAACACCATCTTCTGCTGGATTTCGCTACCACCGTCGGACAACGGGGTGATTTTCGAAGTCGAATGCATCTTGACCTGGGCCGTAATTTCGGTCTCCTGGGTGAAACCCTCGTTCTCGGCCACCTCGAGCAGCTTGAACGGGGCGGGGTCGGCAGAGTGGCCGCCCATCTCCTTAGCCAGGATGACCCCAGTGGTTCCCGCCTTGAAGGCGCCGTCGAGCTGCATTTTCTCCATGGTGACGTTCCACTCGGGCCATGCATTGGTGTCCAGGTAGTAGGCCCAGACCTGCGCCGGAGACGCGGTCGTGGTGATGATGTGCTCGTACTCCCACATAATGAACTCCCAGGAATTGTTGGAAGGGTTGATGCCGCGCCTGTACCGTACCGAGGCCGCCAAAGACACGCAAGCAGGATAGGCTCCTGAAGTCGTGATGGAAAATCAGGCTTCGCAAATGTTCGACCTAGGGGCTGATAGGGGTGTTTAGGACGCGCACCGACCCGTAGCGTACGCGTGTTGAGCCCTGTTGTGGGGCGGGCGTGGAACACTACTCTTTGGGGTGGCCTGGGTGGGAAACGAGGAAAAGCTGGTCGACTATCTCAGGCGAGCGACCACTGATCTGCGCGAAGCCCGGAAGCGTGTGGCCGAATACCAACGGCGTGAGCACGAGCCGATCGCGATCGTCGGTATGGCCTGCCGGTACCCCGGCGAGGTCCGCTCGCCGGAGGACCTCTGGGATCTCGTGGCCGAGGGGCGGGACGGCATCTCCAGCTTCCCGGAAAACCGGGGCTGGGACACCGATGGCGTCTTCGCCCCGGAGCCGGCCGCCCCGGGCAAGACGTACTCGCGCGAGGGCGGCTTCCTGCACGACGCCGGTGAGTTCGACCCCGGTTTCTTCGGCATCAGCCCACGAGAAGCCCTCACCATGGACCCGCAGCAACGGTTGTTGCTGGAGACGGCGTGGGAGGCCCTCGAACGCGCGGCTATCGACCCGGGTTCGTTGCGAGGCAGTCAGACCGGCGTGTTCGCCGGGGTGGTCTACCACGACTACGCGATGAACAACGGTGCCGGTGGCATGGCTAGCGTCGCCTCCGGCCGTGTCGCGTACACGCTGGGTCTGGAGGGGCCTGCTGTCACCGTGGACACGGCGTGCTCGTCGTCACTGGTGGCGTTGCACCTGGCTGCTCAGTCCCTGCGTTTGGGCGAGTGTTCGCTGGCGCTGGCCGGTGGGGTTACCGTGATGGGCACCACCGAGACGTTCGTCGACTTCAGCCAGCAGCGAGGGCTGGCACCGGATGGCCGATGCAAGTCGTTCGCGGAGGCCGCCGACGGCACCGGCTGGGGTGAGGGTGCCGGCCTGCTGCTGCTCGAACGCCTCTCCGACGCCAGGCGCGCGGGACACCCGGTACTTGCGCTGGTTCGAGGGTCCGCCATCAACCAAGACGGCGCGAGTAGTGGCCTGACTGCGCCGAATGGTCCGTCGCAGCAGCGGGTGATCCGGCAGGCTCTGGCCAATGCGCAGGTGACGGCTGCCCAGGTGGACGTTGTGGAGGCCCATGGGACGGGCACGACGTTGGGTGATCCGATCGAGGCGCAGGCGTTGCTGGCGACTTATGGTCAGGAGCGGCTCGACGGGCGCCCGTTGTGGTTGGGGTCGTTGAAGTCGAACATCGGCCACACGCAGGCGGCGGCGGGTGTCGGTGGGATCATCAAGATGGTCATGGCGATGCGGCACGGGGTGCTGCCCATGACGCTGCACGTGGATGAGCCGAGTCCTAACGTCGACTG
>NZ_JBIVAX010000012.1:87784-189789 GCF_044745805.1 Kitasatospora sp. NPDC086801 | reverse complement strand
GGACCGGAACCGGCCACACGGCAGCTGGGGCAAGCGCCGCAAACCGCGGAAAGCGTAGGCACCAGCAGCCCAAAGAGCGATCTACAGCTGGAGTACTAGGTGGAGGCGGAGGCGGCTGCGGTTCTCCGGCGTTCCGAGTTCGACGAGATGGCGGAGCGTCTTCTCGTCCTCCAGGCGGAACTCCGGCTTCACATGGACCAGTACGACAGCGTCCGGCCGGGCTTCCGGCTGCGCCGGGCGCAGGATCGGGTGCTGCGGCCGGTGCCGCAGCACCCAGGTACGGCGGAGCGCCCGTTCGTCCCGCCTCAGCGTGCGCCGATGTCCTCGGCGCCGCAGGGCCTCGGATCGGCTGCCGCTGCGGGAGACGTGGCTCCGGAGCCGCGGGCCCGGTTGGTCTGGCTGCTGCCGGTCGGCTGGTTCGCGCTGACGGTCTTCCTGAGGTTCGGCCGGAGGATCGCGGGCCTGCCGTGGGTGGAGGTCACGGTTCGGCTCGTGGCCGTCGTGGAGCTCGCGGACGACCTGGCGGCCCGCGGAGTGGCTGTGCTGATGGCCGTGGCGCAGAACTGGTGTCGTGCGGTGGAGACTGAGCGAGGCACGAAGGCCGAATACTTCGGGCGTGACCAGGGGCACTTCGTCGTCGTCCAGGGCCTGGGGTGCTTGATCAGGGTGTCCAGCAAGCCGTTGTCGGGGTGGAGCGCCAGCGTCCGGGCCGACGAGGGAGGGGTCTGGCAGCGGCTCGACTTGGGCGGTCTCCTGTTCGGTGAGCTGTCCGTCGTCCCGGGTGTAGAGCCCGGCCGCGTCGACCGGGCGAAGCTGGCGGAAGTCATTGCGGATCTGGCTCGCCTTCCCCGTGTCCCCACTGTGGCCGAGCGGTCCGTCGGCTGGGACAGCCTGCCCGCGCAACGGTCGCAGGCGGCTGGCCCGCCAGCGCGTTCGGTTCTGGTCGAAGGCGCGGCACGGGAGTTGGCCCGGATGGGATTCGCGGACGTCGTGCCGGACGGCACGTGCAGCCGAGTTGAGTCGGAAACCTTCCGCGTCGAGTGGTGGAACCGTTCGAAGAGCATGGGCCTCGGGGACGTGCAGCGGCTGTACGGCGCGGCCGTTGTGGAAGGCCGACGCCTGATGGTGGTGTCGGAGAGCTTTGCTACGAAGCCTGCATGCGCCTTCGCGGACCAGGCGAAGGCCTTCGTCTTCGTGGTGGATCCCGAGGGGCGCCGTCTGCACTCCTGCAACGACCTCGCCAGGGAGGTCGTCCTCGACAGGTCGAGTTGGAGTCCGGCACGAGGCTTGGTGGATCGCTGGTTGGGATGAGGGAGCGAAGGGAGCTCGGACACCTGGGCATCGCCTCACTTGATGGGGCTGAAGCCGTCCGATTTCTTGGCCTGCGGGGCTACATGTCGGTGGCAGGCCCTATTGTGCGTAGAAGATCTTCGAGGGTGAGGGGCGGGAGCGGGGCATGGTGGACGAGCACCAGGAATTTCGGTTGCGGTTGCCCAACGGCGGGCCTGTAGCACGCGGTCGGCTGCTGCCGGAGAAAGGCAGTAACGGTAGCCAGAAGTTCCTGGTGTACGCGGGGGCTCCGGCCCGAGGAAACGTGGTTCCATCCTTCTCGGTGCGGAATGCGTCCTCGAATCGTCTGCGGACGCGGCTGATCAACGATGGGAAGCTACTGCCCTCCGAACGGTGGCCCGGGCACCTCGAACTGGCCGAGGACGTGGAGTGCGGCTCGCCGTCTGCCGCCGCCGAGATCCTGATGGGCCGCGCGGCCAACGGGTGGTCGCGGTGGCGGACGGAGAGCGACAGGCCGTTGTCGGAGTTCATGCCGGGCGTCTGGGCCGGGCCCAATCGCGCCTGGCTGGTCCGTGGTTCCAATGTCTCCGGCCTCGACCTCGTCCAGCGGCTCTGGCTGACCGAGGGGCTGGTCACGCTCGCCGCGTCCCGGTTGCGGCAGGGTGTCGGGCAGGGCACGAGCAAGGAGCAGCTGCGTGCGTTCGTGCAGGAGGACTACGAGTCCACTGCCACGTACAGCCAGAAGCAGGATCTCGTCGAGGAACTGCACGCCTTCCTCTCCCGGATCAAGCCTGGCGACACCGTGTGCACCATCTCCGGCGGTCAGCTCTACGTGGGCGAGGTGACCGGGCCGGCGGAGCAGACGGCCTCGGACGACGACCGGTCCAACCTGCGCCGGCCGGTGGAGTGGCGGAGCGAGGGGTACCCGTACGCCGGCCTGCCCGAGGAACTCCAGCAGAAGCTCTCGGTACAGCACGACGTCGTTGACCTCACCTCCGTGCAGGCCCTGATTGAGGGGCTCGGGCTGACCGACCAGGAGCTGGAGGAGGAAGCCGAGGCCATAGAGCGTGACCCGAGTGGAGAGATCCTCATCGCCCGGCGCGAACTGGCACTGCCGGAGCCGACCCCCGAGCTCGCCCAGGAACTGCTCGTTCACGACGTGACGTGGCTCCAGGAGGTCCGCGATCTCCTCTGGGACGAGCGCCAGCTGGTCCTCTACGGCCCTCCGGGAACGGGCAAGACGTACCTCGCGCAGAAGCTCGCGGAGTTCCTGGGCGGCGGCCCCGAGCAGGTCAAGCTCGTCCAGTTCCACCCCTCCTACGCCTACGAGGACTTCTTCGAGGGGTTCCGCCCCAAGGAGGACCCGGAGACCCGCGAGGTCGCCTTCCGCCTCACCGCCGGCCCGCTGCGCGAACTCGCCGACCTCGCCTCCCGCGAGGGCAACCGGCACGTGCCGCACTTCCTGATCGTCGACGAGATCAATCGGGCCAACCTGGCGAAGGTCTTCGGCGAGCTGTACTTCCTCCTGGAGTACCGCAACAAGGCCGTCCGGCTCACCTACTCCGGCGACGACTTCGCCCTCCCGCCGAACCTGTTCATTATCGGCACCATGAACACCGCTGACCGCTCCATCGCGCTGGTCGACGCGGCGATGCGGCGCCGGTTCGCATTCGTCGAGCTGTCGCCGCGGACGGAGCCGACCAGCGGTCTGCTGCGGCGCTGGCTCGCGGCGCAGGAGCGCGACAGTGAGCATGCCGACCTTCTGGACGCTCTCAACGCCCGTATCGATGACGTGGACTTCCGGATCGGCCCCTCGTACCTGATGAAGCCGGGCGTCTACCGCGATGGCGGCCTGGACCGCACGTGGCGGACCAAGATTCTCCCCTTGCTGGAGGAGCACCACTACGGCGAGGGCGTCGACATAGAGAAGCGCTACGGCCTCGAAGCGTTGCAGGCCGAAGTGGCCGCGAAGCGCTCCAGGTTCGTCATGCAGCCGGGAGACGTCGTGCGGGACGACCAGTCCCAGGCCGAGTCGTGACCGTCGTCCACCTGACCGAGCACGCCCCGGCGGTGTCTGTTCCTCTCCCGGACGCCGCCGGCCGGGCCATCGTCGCCTCCCGCATCCTCGACACTGCGGCCCCCGATCCGTACCGGACGGGCCACTGGACCCTCCGGGCCGGTAGCAAGGTCGGCACGGTGAGCCTGGCGGTGCCGGGCGGCGGTCCCGTCACCGTGCGGATCAATCCCAAGGTGCCGATCGCCCGCTTCTTCTTCCTCATCGGATACGGCCTCGACCCACGCGGCTGGCGGGACGGGGACGTCGAGGTCGGCGACCACGACGAACTCCTGCCGGCCCTCGCCCACGCCGTGGAGCGTCAGGTGGACCGGGCGCTGTGCCAAGGCCTCCTCCAGGGCTACCGCACGGTCGAGGAGTCCGCGCTTGTGGTCCGAGGCCGGATTCGCGAAGCCGAGCAGATACGCCGCAGGTTCGGCGCCGTTCTGCCCGTGGAGATCGCGTACGACGAGTTCACCACCGACATCGCCGAGAACCGAATCCTGCGGGCCGCGGTCGAACGCCTGCTCCGCCTGCCCGGCGTACCCCAGGACGTGCGCCGCCGCTTGCTGCACCAGCGTGTACGCCTCGCGGACGTCTCCCCGCTCATACGCGGCCAGGCGCTCCCCATCTGGCACGCCACTCGCCTCAACGCCCGCTACCAGCACGCACTCCACCTGGCCCGCTTGGTCCTCGACGGATCGTCACCCGAGCACACCGCCGGTGAACTGCGCATCGACGGCTTCCTGTTCAACATGAACAAGCTCTTCGAGGACTTCGTGACGGTCGCCCTGCGCGAGGCGTTCCGGGGCGCGGACCGAACGTGTCGGCTCCAGGACCCGCACCACCTCGACGAGGCCGGTGAGATCCGGATGAAGCCCGACTTCGTCCTCTACGGCTCAGAGGGGGCGCCGCAGGCCGTGGCCGACGCAAAGTACAAGGCCGAGAAGTCCGGCGGATACCCCGACGGCGACCTCTACCAGATGCTGGCCTACTGCACCGCCCTGGGCCTGCGGGCGGGGCACCTCGTCTACGCCAAGGGCAACGCCCCGCACGCCGCCCACCGGGTGCGGCACGCCGGCATCGTCATCCACCAGCACGCGCTGGACCTCGACCGGGGGCCGACCGATCTGCTCGGTGAAATCCGCTCCCTGGCCCGGCAGATGGCCCCGGGCGCGACGCTATGATCACGATCGGAACAGCCGCCAGGGGGTAGGGAGTCCATCGGTGCCGCAGCTCGCGTTCGCGAACAGCTTCTGGGAGAGCTACGACGTCCTGGAGAAGCCCGTCAAAGCCGGTGTCCGGAAGGCGATGACGAAGTTCCAGCAGCTCACCGTGCCCGAGCTGCACGCGGACAAGGGCCTGCACCTGGAGTCCGTCGACAAGGCGCGCGATCCGCGGATGCGCACGATCAGGATCAACGACTTCTGGCGCGGCGTCGTTCTCGCCCCCGACGACGGCAGTGACGTCTTCCTGCTCATCAACGTCGTGCCGCACGACGACGCGTACACCTGGGCGGCCAAGCGGCTCTACACCGTCAACACGGCCACCCGCGCCCTGGAGGTCCGCAACGTCGTCGCCATCGAGCAGCTGACCCCGGCCCTCGAGAAGGCGGCGACGACCGCGCCGGCGCTGCTGTTCGCAGAGCACTCCGACACGGTGCTGCGGGACCTCGGCATCGACGAGCAGGTGCTGCGGGCCGTCCGGACCGTGGTCGACCGGCCGCAGCTGGAGGCGTTCGGGACGCTGTTGCCGGAGGACCAGTTCGAGGTCCTGCAGTTCCTGGCGGAGGGCTTCACCCCGGAGGAGGTGTACCGGGACGTTGTGGTCGAACGACGCCCGGCGGCCCCCGTTCCGGAGTCCGAGCAGAGCCTGGCCGCGGCCATCGCCAACACCACCAGCCGTATCACCCTCGTCTCCGGCCCGCACGAGCTGGCCGACATCCTGGAGAAGCCGTTCGCCGCCTGGAGGGTCTTCTTGCACCCCTCGCAGCGGCGGGTCGCCTACCGGGCCTCCTACCGCGGCCCCGTCCAGGTCACCGGAGGTCCTGGCACGGGCAAGACGGTCGTGGCCCTGCACCGCGTCAAGCACCTGCTCTCCCGCTCGCCCGACACGCGTGTCCTGCTCACCACGTACACCAACGCGCTGGCCGCGACCCTGCGGGAGAACCTGGCGCTGCTGCTCGACGGCAACGACGAGCAGCTCGCGCGGGTGGACGTCACGACGGTGAACGCCCTCGCGCACCGGACGCTCACCGGGCACGCGGGACGCGTGCCCGCACTCATCGGCGACCGGGAGGAGCAGTTGGTCTGGCAGCGGATCCGCAAGCGGCTGGAGCTCCCGTGGACCGAGCAGTTCCTGGCCCAGGAGTACCGGCACGTGGTCCTCGCTCACGACCTGCGTACGCTCGACGACTACCTTGCGTCCGACCGTCCCGGGCGTGGCAAGTCGCTCATGACAGGGCGACGCAAGCTGCTGTGGCCGGCTGTCGAGCTCTTCGAGGCCACGCTGAAGGCCCGGGGGTCGGCCACGCACCTTCAGGTCTGCGCGCAGGCGGCCCGGGCGCTCGACGGCGCGGCGGCGCGGTACGAGCACGTCGTCGTCGATGAGGCGCAGGACCTCCACCCCGCGCAGTGGCGGGTACTGCGGGCGGCCGTCGCATCCGGCCCGGACGACCTGTTCATCGCCGGAGACCCGCACCAGCGGATCTACGACTCACGTGTTTCACTTGGCTCGCTGGGGATCCAGGTGAAGGGCCGCGCCAGTCGGCTTCGCATCAACTACCGCAGCACGGAGGAGATTCTCTCCTGGTCGACCGGGATCATTGGCTCTGCTGCGGTCGAGGACCTGGGCGGAGAGGGCGCGGACAGCCTCGCCGGGTACCGCTCGCTGCTCCGGGGACGCAGGCCTCATGCGGAGGGTTACAGCTCCGAGCAAGCGGAGATTGCCGCGCTTGTGCAGCGGGTCGAGAGGTGGACAGCCCAGGGAATCCGTCCGGCTGACATCGGTGTCTCCAGCCGCTTCAACGTGTTGCTCGACAAGGCCTACGACAGGCTGGCCGCTGCTGGTGTGCCCGTGGTGCGGGTCAAGGACGGTCCGGCGCCGGACGCCGACGGTGTGCGGCTGGCCACCATGCACGCCATGAAGGGACTTGAGTTCCGCGCGGTGGCAGTCCTCGGGGTGAGCGCGAGCGCCGTGCCGTTCGCACGGGAGATCACCCCGGTAGAGGTGGACGAGTCGCAGCACGAGACGGACATGCTGCGCGAGCGGTGTCTGCTCTTCGTGGCCTGCACCCGCGCGAGGGAGGCACTCGCCGTCTCGTGGAGTGGGTCTCCGAGCGGCTTCCTGCCCTCGTTGGGCTGAAGGAGGGGTCAGTCGTCCTCGGCAGAAGGGTTCAGAGCACCGTTCGTGAGGCCCTCACGGGCGAGGTCGGTCGCCTGCTGACTGAGCTGCGCGAGTCGGCGGGTGCACGCTTCGACATCCTCAAGCGCGCGGAAGGCTGCGCCGTATTGGCGTTGGGCCTCGATTCCCATCTGGGGGATGCGGGAGCCGCGGGTGTCGGTGCGGAAAGTGCCGCTGCCGCTGGTGGAACGGCGCTTGTTGGCAGGGCTGACCAGGAACCCGTGCAGATAGTCGGTGTCCAGGTGTTCGCTGACGGAGACCGGTTCGCCCGCGGCGTACTCGACGAGTCCGGCGCGAGCGAGGTCGGCGACGCTGACCGATGCGGTGTCGAGTGTGCCCGGTCCGCCTCCCGGGGCGAGTCGGGGCAGCAGAGCGTCCAGGGCGTGGAGTTGTTCCTGCAACTGGTCGCGGAGAGCCGTGTATTCGACGAGGTAGTCCCGGTTGACGCTGCCGATGTGGGTGGCCGGGGTGAGATCGACGGTGTCGTCCAGCAGGTCGATGAGGGGAACGTCGACGACCTGGCCGGGTTCGGGGGAGAGGGGTCCGTCCGGCGCGTTGGCTGTGAGGTCCACCATGCGCACCGTTCGGGCGGCGTGACCGTCGGGGCGGACGAGGACCCACAGGTGGACGGGAAGGGTGTGTGCGGTCGCGCTTCCGGCGGGCAGGGCCACGACCTGGGTCAGGATGCCCCGACGGACGAGTTCCGCGCGGATGCGACGGCCGGCCTTCCGATAGGCGACGGAGGCCGGCATCACCATGACGGTCCTGCCGCCGGGAGCCGTGTGGGCGTACGCGTGCTGGAGCCAGGCGAGCTCGCTCTCGGCACGTGAGGGTGTGCCGAGTTCCCAGCGCGCGTCGAGGAGGAGGTCTTCACGCCCCCAGTCGGGTGAGGCCACCGGCGGATCACAGACGACGAGGTCCGCCTTGAGCCCCGGCCACTTGTCGTTGCGCAGCGAGTCTCCTGCCCGGATCTCGGTGTGCGTACGGCCGCTCAGCCCTGCGCGGAGCCGGGCGAACTCGGCCGTCGAGACGTCGATCTCCTGACCGTACCGGGCCGGGCCGACCGCCGGACCGGCGGAGAGGAGCAGGGTGCCGATTCCGCAAGCCGGGTCCAGGATGGTCGCGGTGCCCGAGACCGGGTCGGCGAAGTGCCGCACCGCCCGGACGATCCGCGGGGAGGACATCTGGTCGGAGCCGGCCCGGCGGGTGAGGTCGAGGAAGCGCTCCGTGAGGGCGTCGATCAGCTCGGCTCCGGAAGTGCTCTGCGCGATGTCGAGGGCCTGCCGGGAGACCTCCGGCCTGAGGCGAGGCGCCTGTGTACCGTCCGTGAGCAGCCTGGCGACCGCCACCAGCCCCTGGACGACGTCGTCGCCGAACTCGCCGCGCAGGGATTGCCACAGTCGCACCTCGTCGGACACGTCGTGCCCCTTGCGCTGTTTTGCGAGCCAGGCGTTTACGTCGGTGAGCTTGAAGAGAGGACTGGTCGGTCCGCCCCCGGCCGGTGCCGGAAAGTCGTCGTAGCGGCGCCGCCAGTTCGAAACCGCGGCCCGTGTGACGCCGGCCAGCCGGGCGATCTCGGCACCGGTGATCAGCGGATCGGGGGCGGGGCGAGTGTCGTCCTTCATCCGGCCACCGTACACGGCTTGGCTGTCTTTCGGAAAGGTCATGCGTGTTGGCGGCGTACACATGCCTTCGGTTGGAGTCCCGTTTGCGCACATGATCGGAGTGCTTCAAGGCGGTGCTTGACGGAATTGGGTCCGGGTGTCGGTCGCACTCCGTACAGTGGGCGAAGCACTATGCACACGCCGCGGGGGAGCGCACACGTATGACGCAGGTCGATCAGCCCTATCCGGTTTCCGAGCTACTGGCCGCCGTGCAGGCAGAGATCCGGGCGGAACGCCGCGACGACGCGAAAGAGGCGGAGAAGGCAGCGCTCTCGGACGGGCGGCCGGTGTCCGTGTCGGAGGGCCGTTACGAGTACCTCTTCGGCTGCCGCCGGTGGCCGGGCTCCTTCGACGGCAGCCCCGTCCTCGTGCGCCCCTCCCAGGCGCGCGGTGCCTGGATCCCCGGCGAGGCGTCCCCGATGCCGGACGGACAGGTCCGACTGGTGGTGGCCGAGAGCCTGCCGTCCGGGGTGCGCAACGTGCAGGTGCGGAAAGACGATTCGGCAGGCTTGCTGGTGCTCGCCGAACGCCTGGAGGCCGCAGGTACGGACGACGGCGGCATCCGGGTCGAGAGCGCGGGGTGGATCGTCGGACAGGGAACACCGGCGGTGGGCCGGGTAGCGGATCCCGAACGGTGGGTGGCGGGCTGGCACGGACTGAAGCTCAACCCGCGTCAGCGGACCGCCGTCGCCCAGGCTCTCGCGAGCGAGGTGCTGTTCCTCTGGGGTCCGCCAGGCACGGGGAAGACCGATGTCGTCGGGCACATCGTGGAGGGCAACGTCCGTCAGGGGCACAATGTCCTGTTCCTGGCACCGACCAAGGTCGCCGTCGACCAGGCCTTGGAGCGGATCTGCGACCTCCTGAAGGCCGAGCCGGGTTTCACTGAGGGCCTCGTCCAGCGGGCCGGGGAGATCGAACTGTCATCGCTGCGCGAGCGGTACGGAGACTTCGTTGATCCCGCCCGGATCGCTGGCCGGGTCTCGGCGCAGCTGGATGAGGCGGTACGGACGGCGCGGGACGCCCTGCAGCGCGCCCGTGCCGGCGTTGCTTTGTATGACGAAGTCCGGGAGCTGGAGCAGCGTCTCGCCGACGACCGGAAGGCCCACCAGAACGCGGCCGACTCCACCGGAACCATGGAACGGGACGCCCTGCGGGCGGAGGCAGAAGCGGCCCGGCTGCGGCTGGCCATCAGCGAGGCGGGGGAAGCGAAGGGTTTCTTCGCCGGGCGAAAGGAGCAGCGGCTCGCTGCGCTGCGGGAGGAACTCGCCCAGGCCACCGAGGCTGCCTTCACCTCTCAGTACGTCGGAGCGGCTGCCCGGAAGCAGGCGGAGGAACTGGCTGCCCGGATCAGCGCGACAAGTGGAAGCCTCGCGGGCCTCCGACCCCGACTCGTCGGTCTTCCCGCGTACGCGACGCTCGTCCACGAGGCCGGCACCTTGCAGGAGCGCATCCAGGATATCGACCGGCAGCTCTCCCGTATCAAGCAGACCGTACGGTCCCGGTGCCGGGTCATGGGGGCCACGGTGGCCAAGGCGGTCCAGTCGCGCAAGCTGCTCGACCGGGTGGATGTCGTGGTGGTCGACGAGGCGGGCATGGTGGACCTGCCCTCGGCCTGGCTGGCTGCCGGCCTGGCCGGCAAGCGGATCGTCGTTGCGGGCGACTTCCGGCAGCTGCCTGCGGTCACCAAGGGGGACGGCGACCGGAAGGCCACGGAGGACGAACGTAGCCACTCTCGGTACTGGGCCGCCCGTGACGCCTTCCACGCCGCCGGCCTGGTGAGCGAGGAGGGATCCGTGCGCCAGGACCCCCGTTTGGTGGCACTGGACACTCAGTACCGCATGCGCGAGCCGATCTGCCGGCTGGTCAACGCCGTCGCCTATCCTGACGCGCCGCTCGCCACCGGCCGCGCCGACAGCAGCCGGATCCCGGCCAATCCGCTGATCGATGTCCCCGTGATCCTCGTCGACACCTCCGGACAGCGCATTCCGGGCCCCGACTACCGGGCCAACACCGTGAACGAGGCCGTCGTGCACGAGCTCGTCCGCGGCCTCCAGCACGAGGGGGTGCTTCCTGGCCGCAAGTGGGGGAGTGCCGAGATCGGAGTGGGCGAGCGAGCGACCGACCGGCTGGCGGTCATCGCGCCCTACCGCGCGCAGGTCAAGGCGCTCAAGGGAAGCCTGAAGTACCGGTTCGGAGAGGACTACGAAGGCCTGGTGGACACCATCCACCGATTCCAGGGCAGTCAGCGCCCGATCGTCGTCTTCGACACCGCCGTCGGTGCCGGAAAGGACCCCGGCATCTTCTACGCCGGAACCGGCCTTTCCTCGCAGACCTGTCGCCTGCTGAACGTTGCGCTCAGCAGAGCCCAGGACCACCTCGTCGTCGTCGCCGACGTCGAGCATCTGCGGAAGCACCTCAGCGTGCACAGCGAAGCCCGCGCCATGCTCGACCACCTGGAGAGCCACGCGCAGGTGATCTCGGCCGATCAGCTGATCCCGACGCGCGACGCCGCTCAGCTGTCGGTTCTGTCCGAAGAGGAGCTGGCACGTCCGGCCTTCTTCCCCGCTGACGAGGTGCAGAAGGCTGTGGAGTGGGACATCGCCCGGGCCCAGGCCAGCATCGAGGTCTATTGCGCCTTCCTGGATCCGCAGCCGGTGCGCCGTTGGTCGGGACTGCTCGGTAACCGCGTGGCCGACGGTGTACGGGTGGTCGTCCACACCCGGTCGCCCGAGGAGCAGCGGGAAGCGACCGGAGCAGCCCGCCATCAACGGCAGATCGACATCCTCAGGGCGGCCGGCTGCGAGGTGAGCTTCCGCGAGCGGATGCACGAGAAGGTGCTCATCCTCGACAGCACCGTGCTCTGGCACGGCTCGCTCAACTTGTTCGCGAGCAGCGGCCCGACCGACCTGATGATGCGCTTCACCGACCCCGCATCCTGTGAGCGGGTCAGCCGAGTCATCGACCGGGCCCGTAAGGAGCGGGCTGCGTGGAACCCGCGGGCGGCCGGGGAGGCTGCCGGCAGCGTGGGGCCTGCCGCAGCCCGGCCTGCTGATCACGGCGCGACTGGGACGGCGGGAATCCGCCCCGGGGACGTCATCGACGGGCGGCTTTACCTCAACGTCCCGTACGGGGACAAGGATGAGGCCAAGGCTCTCCTCAAAGCCCGTTGGGACAAGCCGAACGGGCTCTGGTACGTCGACGCCGCGCGGGTGGCCCGGGAGCAGGCCGCCCGCTGGCTGCCGTGAGAAGAGGACGCGCGTGTCCAGCTGTGTTCCAGCAGCGGTGGGCGGCTCCTGCTGGCAGCCGCCCAGAGCGCCGTCATGTCAATTGCGGAGCCGTAGTGCGCTTCAGGCGATGCTGGCGTCATCGCCGGGGTACGGTGCGGAGGGGGAGGCGGGATGGCGAGGGTGGACCTGTCGGCCGCGTGTATGAGCAGGTTGTAGCCCATCGGCGCGGCGAGGCATGGCTTTTGCGACCGAGTCGACGAGTTGCTGCCTTCAACTGGCCAGTGGAGCGCCGGTGCCGGGCGCTGGATGGGGCTGAGGTCTGCGCCAGTGATGGGCTGGAAGCAGGGTGCCGCGCCGGACCTCGTGCAGTGTCGCCCAGTGTCGCCCGCATTGACTGCTCATGGTCTGACCCAGCGTGCGGCTTCGACAACGCGGTGACGATCACAGGGATCCACCAGGCGGCGTCCGAAGCGCGGCAGTTGTTGATCGCCGTCGCAGTCCTGCCTCATGCTGACGCCTTGCTGACTGCGGATGGTCCACCAGGCCCCTGACCTGGCACGAACCGTGGAGCGCGTGGTAGGTGGTGGAACTTCATCGGCCGGTCCGGTGAGGAGATCACCCGGGCGCGCGAGGACTGGACGTCCACCGCCCGCTTCGGCGACGTCCACGGCTACGACGGCGCCCGGCTGCGCGCGCCGGAGCTGCCCGGCCTCCCGCTGAAGGCGCGAGGCCGGGTGCGCTGACGGGGCTCGAGCGGGCTGTGCCGCGGTCCTGCCGGGGTTCCCGGTCACGCCTCAGCCGGTGTAGTACCAGAACTCCGGCTGATAGCCCTCGAAGGGGTCCTGGACCGGCATGTGGAGGCCGTCGGCCACCTCGTAGATGGCCACGATGTCGTCGGTGTAGATCACCGGCTGGTGGTCGTTGACGTAGTCCTCGTAGGCGTACATGTCCTGGACGTCGTTGCTGGTGATGGTCTTGGCGATCAGCTGGTCCAGGTGCGGGTCCGAGTAGCCCCAGACGTTCGCCGCGGCGCCGGTGGCGAAGAGGGAGTCGCCGGTCGGGTAGAGCTGGGGCGAGTAGACCCAGCCGCCGTACAGGGCGGCGTCCCAGGCGCAGCCGTCGGGGTTGGCCGGGGTGCACAGGGACGCTTCGCTCTGGAGGCGGTCGACGGGCACCTCGGCCAGGTTCACGGAGATCCCCGACTGTGCGAGGTTCGTCCGGTAGGAGGCCATGATCCCCGGCAGGTCGGCGTTGCCGGACTGGTAGTCCAGGTCGAACTCCGCCTTGTCGCCGGCGGCGATGTCGGCACCGCACTGCCCCGGGCCCGTCCCCGGGTTCCGGCACACGGCCGGGGTGGTGTTCAGGTCCCAGCCGTTGGCGGCCATCAGGCTGCGGGCCTCGGCGAGGTCGAACTTGATCCGGTGCTGCTGGGCGTTGGGCGACAGCGGGTTGCCCGCGGGGATCGACGGCACGGCGCCGGTCGTCGGGTGGCTCCAGCCCTTGCGGGCGCCGTCGATGACGCCCTGTTGGTCGTAGGAGTCCTGGAGCGCCTTGGTGAAGTAGGGCTGCCGGAACAGCTTGCCGTGCCGGCTGCTCCGGAAGTTGAGCTGGTAGTAGCTGATCGAGTCCAGGTAGGTCAGGGGCGCGATGTGGTAGCCCTGCCCGGCCAGCGGGTTGCCGGCCTGGAGGTCGTTCGCGTCGTACCGCGCGGCGTGCGCCTTGGGCAGGATGCCGATCTGCAGGGCGTTCGGGCTCGACGCGCCGGCCCGCAGGTCCGCGTACTGGGTTTCGGCGTCCTTGTACGGGACGAAGTCGACCTCGTCCAGGTACGGCTTGTGGACGCCGGAGTAGGCCTTGTTGCGGACGATGGCGTAGGAACCGGACGCCGCGTCGTAGGACTTGAGCTTCCAGGGGCCGTCCGAGATCTGCCAGAGCGGGTTGGTCGCGAAGGTCTTCCTGTCGACCGAGGCCGCGCTCAGGTAGCGGAAGACCGGATCGCAGTCGGCCTTCAGTGTCGGGGTGTCCACCGCGTCCGCCGCGCACCTGCCGCGCGCGCCGTCGGGGCCGGTCACGTCCCAGGCCCGGGGCATCGGCGTGATCGTGGTCAGGACGTTCTGCAGCACCCACGTCCGGTTGTAGGCCTGGTCGAAGGTGATCGAGATCCCGTGCTCCGCGACCGCCGTGGAGACCACGTTGTCCGGGAAGTAGTTGGTCGTCGTCCCCGCGATGGTCATCGGCGGCGTGTAGTAGCCGTCGTGCTCCTTCTCGGCCTTGGACATGTTGATCCAGAACTGGACGTCACGACCGGTGAGCGGTTCTCCGTTGCTCCACTTCCAGTTCTTGAGGCGGATGGTGACGGTCCGTCCGTCGGCGCTCCAGACCGGGGCCCGGGCCGGCGACAGGTCGTCGTCGATGGCGATCCGGTCGTCGCGTCCGGCGAAGTACAGCGGCCGGAAGAAGAACTGCTGGAACTCCCCGATGTTGATCGAGGTGACCTGGTTGACGTCCATGAACGGCCAGATCACATTGGGGCTGTCGTTCGGCCGCTGCGCGATGCGGACCGTCCCGCCGTGCTTGGGGTGCGGCTTGCCGACCGAGGTGACGCCGGTGCCGTCGGCGGGGTTCGCGGCGGCGGCCGTGGTGGCCGCTCCGACGGTCACGACGGCGACGGCCACGACACCCGCCTTCGCCAGGGAGCTGCGGACTGTGCCGATGTGCATGAGGACCTTCCGTTCGAAGCGGGACGCCGGGGTGGGTCGCGAGCCCCGTCGGATCAGCTGGGCCCGATGTCGGCGCCTCCGCCGGAGCGTCCTGCGGCGACGGAGGACTCGTGCGGTGCCGCCGGGGAAGCCGCGCGTGCCACCGCTGCGTCGACGTCCCCGATCAGGACGGCGATCTTCTTGACCATGCCCCTTCATGTCCTCTCGTGAATGAAACCGTTTCCCGTACCTGGCACAGCCTCGGGCATGACAATCCCGGGCAGTTCCCGTTTCGATACCGCTCGACACGGGACGATGCTGATCGGTTCTGGAGTAGTGATGGAGTGGTGATGGAGCAGCACTGGAGCGGGCCGGAGCAGTTGCGGAGCGGGCCGGACCGGTTCCGGAGCGGGACCGGCCGGGATGGAGCGTCAGACCGGGATGCGCCCCGCACTGGGCCGGTGGTCCGCGCCGTCGAGCACGGCGGCCGCCGCCTCCATGCCCTCCAGGGCGCGGGACGCCTCGATCCGGTAGCCGATCCCACTCGCGTGCCGGTAGGCGTAGCGGTGCGCCTCCAGCGCCCCTTCGAAGTCCCGCACGGCGAACCGCACCCGACCCACGATGTTCGCGACAGCCGCCTGGCGCACCGGAGTCCGGCTCGCCTCGGCCAGCCGCAGGGCGCTCTCGATCGGCTCGACGGCCGCCACCGGATCCCCGCTCAGGGCCGCGACCTCGGCGCAGACCGCCAGCAGCAGGGCGACGTTGCCGGGGAGCTTCGACTCGTCCGACAGCGGCCTGGCCTGATCCACGCAGGCCCGGGCCTGCGACAGTTCGCCGCAGCGCAGGTGGGCGACGGCCTTGTCGGTCAGGGCCGCGATCTCGATCTCGACCGCGTGCAGCCGGCGGCTGAGGTCCACGGCCGCCTGGGCCGATTCGACGGACCGGCGGAAGTCGCCGCAGTTCTCGTGGAGCATGCTCAGCACGGTGAGCGACTCGGCGGTCTCCCGGTACAGCCCGGCCTCGGTGCCCAGCGCGATGCTCCGCTCCAGGTGCGGCAGGGCGGCGTCGTACGCGCCCACGGTCGTCAGCAGCATCCCGAGGGTGCCTCGACAACGCGCCTCGGCGTGGGCGTCGTTGATGGCGATGGCCGCGGCGAGCCCCTCCTCGGCGGCCGCGACCCCCTCCGGGAGCCGGCCGACCTTCCAGCACACCGCGGCCAGGTTCGACAGGCTCAGCAGCAACAGCGAGGAGTCGCCGAGGCGTCGGGTGCAGGCGACGGCGATCTTGGCGACCTCGTAGTAGTCCTCGAAGTAGCCGCGGAGGTTCAGGTGGTAGGCCAGGTTGCGGGCGAGGTACGCGGCGTGCAGGTCCAGCCGCTCCTGCTCGGCCCGCCGGACCACGGCGATCAGGCTGGAGTGCTCGCGGTCGAGCCACTCCAGGGCGGCGCCGTGGTCCGGGAAGCGCGGCAGGTACGGCGACTCCGGCCGGAAGGTGGTGTCCAGCCGGCGCCAGTACGGGAACACCCGGGCGCAGGCGTCGTCGCTGGTCTGGCAGTAGTGGTCGAGCAGCCGCCGCAGGGCGATGCCGGCCTCGCCGTCCGCGTCGTTCAGCCGGAGCGCGAACGCCCGGACCAGGTCGTGGAATCCGTACCGGCCGTCGGTGCGCAGCTGGAGGAACCGCACGTCCATCAGTGATTCCAGCGCCGAGTCGGCGGCGGGCAGGTCGCGGCCGAGCAGGGCCGCCGCCGAGTGGACGTCGAGGGCGCCGCCCGGGTGCTGGGCGGTGAGCCGGAACGCCGTGCGGACCGGCGGCTCCATGGCGTCGTACGAGGACCGCAAGGTCGCCTCGACGCTGCGGTCCGTGCTGCTGAGTTCGTCCAGGCGCCTGGTCTGGTCGGCGAGCCTGCGCACCATCCGGTCCAGCGTCCAGCCCGGGCGGTTCAGCAGGCGGGCCGAGGCGATCCGCAGCGCCAGCGGGAGGTGGCCGCAGAACTCGGCGAGGTCCCGGGCGCCGCGCAGGTCGGCGGCGACGAGGTCGGCGCCGAGGGTCCGGGCCAGGAACGCGGAGCTCTCGTGCGGCGCGAGCTCCCGCAGCGAGACCCACCGGGCTCCGTCGAGGTCCACCAGCCGGGCGCGGCTGGTGACGATCGCGATGCTGCCCGCGGTCGCCGGCAGCAGGGGTCGGATCTGGCCGACCTCCCGCACGTTGTCGAGGACGAGCAGGTAGCGGCGGTCGGTCAGGCAGTTGCGCCACATGCCCGTCCGGCCCGCGAGGTCGTCGGGGATCTCGTCCGGGCGCTTGCCGAGGGACCGCAGCAGGATGTCGAGCGCGGTGTTCGCGCTGATGGGTTCCTCACCCGGGCTGTGGCTCAGCAGGTCCAGGAAGATCTGGCCGTCCGGGAAGGCCGCGGCGATGGTGTGGGCCGCCCGGATCGCGAAGGAGGTCTTGCCGCAGCCGCCGATGCCGTCGACGGCGACGATCCGCCCGCCCGCCGTGCCGGCTTCGGCGGCGGCCGCCACGACCGCCGCCAGCTCCGCCGTCCGCCCGACGAAGTCCGGCAGGTCGCTCGGCAGCAGGCGGGGAATGCAGCCGGGCTGCTGCGGGGGCTCGGCCGGCTCGGGCGCCGTCCGCGCCGCGGGGGCGGCGGCCAGGAGGTCCGGGCTGTCCTTCAGGATCGCCTCGTGCAGGCCGATCAGCTCCGGGCCCGGGTCGACGCCGAGGTCCTCGCGCAGCAGCCGCCGCACGGACCGGAACACGTCGAGCGCATCGGCCCGGCGCCCGGACCGGTACAGGGCGAGCATCAGGTGGCCGTACAGCCGCTCCCGCAACGGGTTGGCGGCGACGAGGTCGCGCAGCTCGCCGATGAGTTCCGGGCCCTCCCCGGAGTCCAGCCGGAGCGCCAGCAGCTGTTCGAGGGCGGCCATCCGGCGCTCCTCCAGGGTCGCCGACGCCGCCGAGATCACCGCGCTCCCGTGGTCGTCGAGGGCCGCGCCGCGCCACAGGTCCAGGGCCGTGCGGAGTTCCTCCGCAGCCCGGTCGCTCCGGCCGTCGCCGAGCAGGGCCTGCGCCCGCTGGACGGCCGCGGCGAACCGGGTCGAGTCCAGGTCGTCGTCGTGCACGGCGATGCGGTACCCGGTGCCGGCGGTCTCGATGAGCAGCTTGCCGTCGGGGAGCCGGGTGCGCAGGTTGGAGACCGCCTTGCGGACCTGGTGGGTGGCCGTCTCCGGCGAGGCGTCGCCCCAGATCCCCTCGACGATCCGCGGCACGGACAGGACCTGCCCCGGTGCCAGGAGCAGCAGGGTCAGGACCTTCTCGTTGACCCTGCCGCCGAGCGGTATCCGCTGGTCCCCCGCCCACACCTCCAAGGGACCCAACAGCAGGAACCGAGGATTGCCCACAATGTTCCCTCCCCCCGTATACGCGCACGTTGGAACAACTGTCCGCATTCTAAGGCCGTGGTGGATCTACGGAGCGGGATCCACCGCACTTTCCCCGGATTTGACGTGCGGCAACGCCCGGGCAACCGGCCGGGGAATTGCGCGCCACCTCCGAACGGGATCATGGCAATTCCGGCATATCGGTCGGAATGTTGAGGGCGAACGAGTCAATAGGTCTGTTTTCGTAACCCGTGTGCCATAACCTGCCGCAAAGTCAAAAGTGTGAGCTTGCAAGGCTTTTGAGCCATCCGGTGCACCCGTCGACCCATTTTACCTGGCGTTACAATTCGAGCTTTTCCCGGCCTCGTTCCTTCCCGCCGGACCGCGTCCGGGAGCGGTGCGGGAACGGATCGGGAAGCATCCTCGGCACTCTTTTCACCGGCGGTGCCGCGGCTGCACGCCGCCTCGGACGCATCGCACTTGCCAGCGGAGAATCGAATGACTGCCGAGATCCTGGAAACACCGACAGACACGTCGATCCTGGACCCACTGCGGCTCCGGCTCGACGAACTCAGGGCCAACCGCCTCTACCGTGACTTCCTCCCGGTCGCCCACCAGGCGGCCCAGCCCGGCCACACCCGGCACGACGACCGCCTGGTGCAGGTCTGGTGCAGCAACGACTACCTGGGCCTGAGCCAGCACCCGGAGGCCATCGCCGCGCAGCAGGCCTCGGTAGCGCAGCACGGTACCGGCACGGGCGGGTCGCGCAACATCGCCGGCACCAGCGTGGCGCACGTCGAGCTGGAGCGCCGGGTGGCCGAGTGGCACGGCAAGGAGCGTGCCCTGGTCTTCTCCAGCGGCTACGTGGCCAACTTCGAGTCGCTCAGCACCCTGATCGCCGCCACGCCCGGCATGGTGGTGTTCTCGGACGCGCTCAACCACCGGTCGCTGATCGAGGGCATCCTCCGCTCCGGCGCGCCCAAGCAGGTGTTCGCGCACAACGACGTGGACGACCTGCGCGCCCGGCTGGAGGCGACCCCCGCCCACCTGCCGAAGCTCATCGTGTTCGAGTCCGTGTACTCCATGGACGGCGACACCTCGCCGCTGTCGGAGATCCTCGACCTCGCCGAGGAGTTCCAGGCGCTGACCTGGCTCGACGAGACCCACTCGATCGGGGTGCGCGGTGCCACCGGCGCCGGCCTCAGCGAGGAGCTCGGCGACCACCGCGCCACCTTCGTGCAGGGGGTCTTCGGCAAGTCCCTCGGCACGGTGGGCGGTTACGTGGCCGGCCCGGACGTCGCCCTGGACTACGTGCGGTCGCAGGCGCCCGGGTTCATCTTCACCACGGCGCTGCCCCAGGCCTCCATGGACGCCACCCTCTGCACGCTGGACATCGTCCAGAAGGGGATCGAGCTCCGTGCCGAACTGAACGCCAAGGTCGCCCTGCTGAAGGCCGAACTGCGCGTCCGCGGAATCGAGTTCCTCGACGCCGACAGCCACCTCGTGCCGGTGATGGTGCGCGGGGCCGAGCGGGTCCGCCAGGTGGCCACGATGCTGCTGGAGCAGCACGACATCTACGTCCAACCGATCAACTACCCCTCTGTCGCCAAGGGCAGCGAGCGCTACCGGGTGACGGTCGCCCCGTTCCGGACGCCGGAGCAGATCGCCCGTTTCGCCGAATCGCTGCACGACTGCCTGAAGGCCTTCGACCCCTCGACCCCGACCCCGACCCCGACCTCGACCCCGGAGGAAGCGCGATGACCACCAAGAAGCAGAGCAACCCGTTCGTCGGCGCGGAGTTCACCGACGTCACCTACGACGACCTGCGGGACCCGGCCCTGTGGGCGGACCTGATCGACTCGCTGCACGCGCACGACGTGGTCGTGGTCCGCTCCATCGACCTGACGCCCGAGCAGCAGATCGAGCTCGCCCGGCGGCTGGGCCGCCCGGTGCCGTTCGTGATCAGCAAGTACCGGCACCCGGAGTTCGAGGAGATCATGATCTCCTCCAACGAGCAGAAGGACGGCAAGCCGGTCGGCGTCGCCCGGGTCGGCAACTTCTGGCACCAGGACTCCACCTTCGTCGCCGACCCCGCGCCGTTCACCATGCTGCACGGCGTCAACGTGCCCTCCACCAGCGGGCACACCAAGTTCGCCAGTGCGGTGGACGTGTACGACCGCCTCCCCGAGGAGTGGAAGGCCCGGCTGGCCGACCGGACCGGCAACCACACCGTGAGCAAGCGGCTGCGCATCCGTCCGGAGCACGTGGGCCTGTCCGCGGCCGAGTTCCGGGCCCAGGCCGAGTACGAGCACCCGCCGGTCCAGCACCCCGTGGTCACCAAGGACGAGCGGACCGGCCGTACCTACGTCTACGGCAGCCGGGAGTACATGGACGGCATCGAGGGCTTCGACCCCAACGAGAACGAGGCCTTCTTCTCGCTGCTGGACGACCTGATCACGGACGAGAGCCACGTCTACACCCACCAGTGGACGCCGCACGACCTGGTCATCTGGAAGACCCGCACGACCTACCACATCGCGACCGAGGTCGAGCCGGGCGTCGGGCGCACCGTGCACCGGGTCAGCATCGAGGCGGCGGGCAGCGAAGCGAAGCCGGTCGAAGAGCGGGTGCAGTGAGCGCCATCGCGGACTTCGCCGTCCGGTACCCCGAGGGGCGGGTCGACGTGCAGGGACTGCACGCCGCCTCCGGGGTGCCGGTGGCCGACATCCGGGCCGTCACCCACGCCGAGGGGTTCCCCGGGCTGGGCGAGGAGGAGGCCTCCTGGGAGCTGGCGCGGGACGCGGCCCGCGCGGTCCTGGAGCGCACCGGAGTCGCACCGGAGCGGATCGGCGCCGTCATCTACGCCGGCTCGGGCGAGTGGGACCACCCGTTCTGGTCCCCGGCGGCCAAGGTCGCGCACGCGCTGGGCATCGAGCGGGCGCACTGCTTCGAGGTCGGCAACTTCTGCAACGCGGGTGCCACCGCCCTGCGGATCGCGGGCGAACGGCTCGACGCGCAGGGCTCGGGCTACGCCCTGGTCCTGGTCGCCGACCGGCTGAGCCGCCTGGTCGACCGCTCCGACGCCGACAGCCTGGACCTGTTCAACTTCGGCGACGCGGCGGCCGCCGTCCTGCTCACCGCGGGGGCCGGGTCCTTCACCCTCGCGCACTCCGCCATGCGCACCGACGGCAGCTGGGCCGACTACTACCGCGGGGAGCGCCGCCCCGACGGCGTGGTGATCCGGCAGGAGCCCCACCGGCGCGGCCTGGCGGACGCCTACGTCGAGAACTTCCGGACCCTGGTCGACGAGACCCTGCGGGCGCTCGGGGCCAAGCTCGACGATGTCGCCCACCTGCTGATCAACCACGGCGACCGGTGGATGCACCAGCGGCTGCTGGCCACCCTCGGCCTGCCCGAGGAGAAGTCGGTGTTCGCCTACGACCGGCAGGGCCACATGGGCGGCGCGGACACCCTCATCGCGCTGCGCGAGCTGGTCGACGAGGGCCGGGTGCGCGACGGTGACCTGATCCTGCTGGCCACCAGCGCGATGGGTTTCAGTTGGGGGATCACGGCCCTGGAGTGCCGACTGTGAAGATCCTGGTGATGCATCAGGTCCCGTACCGCAAGATCGACTACCACCTGGGGATCGACCACGAGGCCCACGACGTCACGTACTTCGGGACGGCCGACTCGATCGCGGAGATCCCGGAGCCGCTGCGCTGCGGGCGGGTGGTCCTCGACGGTCCGGACGGGCTCGCCGAGCAGATCATCGCCCGCACCCGCCGCGAGGACGGGTGGGAACAGGTGCTGGCCCTCTCGGAGTTCGGGATCCTCGAAGCCGCGGCGATCCGCGAGCACCTCGGCATCCCCGGCCCCGACCGCGCCAGCCTGGAACTGATCCGCGACAAGGTCGCGATGAAGCAGGCGCTCGTCGACGCCGACGTGCGGCACCCCCGGTTCGTGGCGGCTCCGCCGGCCTCGGGCCGGCTGCCGTGGACCGGCCGCACGGTCGTCAAGCCGCGGCTGGGCGCCTCCAGCGACGGGGTCACCGTCCACGCCACGGCCGAGGAGGCCGTCGCCCACCACCGCGGTCTGCCCGACCGGGAGGCCTACCAGCTGGAGGAGTACGTCGAGGGCGAACTCCTGCACGCGGACGGGCTGGTGACCGCCGGCCGGGTGACCGACCTGGTGGTCAGCCGGTACGTCGGCAAGCCCGTCGACTTCGCCGCCGGCGCCCCCATCGCCACCGGGCAGCTGCCGCCCGACCCGCGCCACGCGGTCTTCACCGCGCAGGTGGTCGAGGCGCTCCGGATCGAGGCC
Organism: Kitasatospora sp. NPDC086801; assembly: GCF_044745805.1. Classification (NCBI taxonomy): domain Bacteria; kingdom Bacillati; phylum Actinomycetota; class Actinomycetes; order Kitasatosporales; family Streptomycetaceae; genus Kitasatospora; species Kitasatospora sp. NPDC086801. The sequence goes on along the minus strand of NZ_JBIVAX010000012.1, from coordinate 167,757 downwards.
GGGTGCATCCACCTGGAGTTCTTCGAGACGGCCGCCGGGGAGCTGGTGTTCCTGGAGGTGGCGAACCGGCTCGGCGGCGGCGGCATCGTCACCGCCCACCTGCGGCACACCGGGGTCCACCTGGCCCGGCACGAGATCGCGATCCGGCTCGGCCTGCCGCGCCCGGACCGCCTGGCGCCGAGCGGGCGGTACCACGGCTTCGCCATCTTCCCCGGGCACCGGCTGGACCCCTCCCTGCCCTGGCGGACCGAGGTGCCCGAGCACCTGCGCGACCACCCGGCGCTGGACCGGCTGCACCTGCTCGAAGACCCCGGCATCGAGTCCGAGGGCGGCTCCGCCCGGATCACGTACCAGGAGTGGCAGGTCCCCGCCTTCATCGAGGCCTCGCACCCCGACCCCGTCGAACTCGCCCGCTTCCTCGCGGACTGCACCCGTTCCATCCGGGTGAGCCAGCCCGAGCCCGCCCACACTCCAGGAGATCCCAGGCCGTGACCGCCACCACCACCCCGATCCGTTCGGCGGCCGAGGCGCAGACCGCGAGCGCCGGGCCGTACCACCCGACCGATCTGCTGCTGGCCGTCGAACACGTCGAGCAGGCGCTGACGCGCGAGCCCGGTTCGCCGGCGGCCCGGGCGCTCGTCGACGCCGGCGTCGGCTTCCTGTTCCGGACGGAGGAACTGGCCGAAGGGCTCGACGAGCTCTTCGGCGGCGTGAGCCAGTACCCGTGGCGCCCGCTGACGGACAGCGACGACGTGATCGCCTTCTCGCCGGTCGGCACGGTCGTCCTCGACGACTCCGCGCCGGACTCCGCGCCGGACTCCCGGTCGGAAGCCACGCCGGACTCCGCCGAGCCGGACTCCGCCGAGCCGGCGGTCCGCGGCCTGCTGCTGGCCTGGGCGTCCGGCGACGACGTCATCGTCCGGACCACGCGGCCGCAATGGTGGCGGACGGTCGAGGACCTGCTGCGGGCCCCGGGCTTCCCGCTGCCCGCCCTGCGGACCGCCGAGCCGGGCGAGCCCTTCCCGGACGCCGTCGTGGTCGACGTCCCGCCGCTCCCGACGGTCGGCGACGGGACGCCGGACGCCGCCGTCGACGCCCGGCGCTTCCGGCTCGACTGCACCTCCGGCTGGGCCCAGGGGCTGTCCCGGCGCGAGTACCTCCCGGGCACCACGCTGGCCAGGGCCCGGGCCGCGGCCGCCGACGGGCTGGACGGCCGGGTGGCGGCGCGCCTGCGCTACCTCGTCGAGCGGGCCCGGCGCACCCCGTACTACCGGGGGCTCGACCTGCCGCGGGTGACGGCCCGCGCCGACCTCCAGCGGCTGCCGATCCTCCACAAGTCGGACCTGGAGCGGCACTCCCTGCCGACCGCGCGCGACCTGTCCAGCGGCGACCGGCCCAGCGGCGAGGTCCTCCGCAGCGGCGCCACCGCCGGAACCCCCCGGTACATCGTCTACTCGCGCGCCGACTGGACCAACATGATCCGCGAGGCGATCCCCGTGCTGTACGCGCTGGGCCTGCGGCCGGGCGACCGGGTCATCAACACCCTGTTCGGCGGCGAGCTCTACGGCGGGCTGGTGACCAGCCAGAACGAGCTCTCCCGGATGCCGGTGGAGACCTACACCGTCGGCGGCAGCGCGAGCGCGGACCACATCCTGATGCTGGTGCGCAGCTTCGACGCCAACGCCGTGCTGGGCATGCCCGCGCTGCTGCTGCCGGTGCTGCGGGCCGCCAAGGCCGCCTTCCCGGAGCTGCGGATCGAGAAGGTGCTGTACGGCGGCAGCCCGATGATGGAGACCGACAAGCAGTGGCTCCGCGACGAGCTGGGCGCCAAGGTCGTGGCCAGCATCCTCGCCGCCAACGACGGCGCCCAACTCGGCTACCAGTGCTCCGAGATGAGCGGGACGCTGCACCACGTCTGCGACGACTACAACCTGCTGGAGGTGGTCGACGAACAGGGCCGTCCACTGCCCGACGGCGAGGTCGGCGAACTGCTGGTGACCAGCCTGCAGAAGCTCGAAGGGCCGCTCATCCGCTACCGGATCGGCGACATCGGCCGGATCTTCCGGCACAGCTGCGGCTGCGGCCTCACCGGCCGGGTGCTGGAGTACCTGGGGCGGTCCGACGGGCAGATCAAGGCCCACGCCCAGACCATGCTCTACGCGGACGTCGCGGCCGAGCTGGCCCTGTTCGAGGTCTCCCAGGTGCAGGTCGAGGTGGCCTCCCGCGACCGGCACGAGTCCATCGTGATCCGGACCGAATCCGCCCGTCCGCTGGATCCGGCGGTGGTGAAGGCGCACCTGGAGTCGAAGTTCGAACTCCTCGGCTCACGACAGGAGTTCGAGAGCGACGAACTGCTGTTCCACTTCGCCGTGGAATGCCTCGGCGAGGGCGAGCTGCCGCGCCACCCGGTCAGCGGCAAGGTCCGCGGCGTGATCGACCGACGGGTGGAGTCGTGATGCCCGAGGAACCGGTGAGCGCGCTGCTCAACGCCGAACTCGCCAGGCCGGACAGCCCGTTGCGGTCGATCGACCCCCGGCGCCACCCCGTGCTCGCCGAACTGCGGCGGGCCCGGTACCTGAGCCGGCCGCTGGTCTACCCCGAGTCGGAGCTGCGCGCCTTCGAGGCCGATCTGCTCGGCGCGGTCGAGCTGCTGACGACCCTGCCGGCGCGGCTGTTCGACGGCGACGTCGAACGGACCTGCCGGGCGCTGGGCCTGGACCCGCGCAAGGCCGAGCTGGTCGGGGACTTCGAGAAGCAGAGCCCGCCGCGCTTCGGCCGGATCGACGCCTACCACGACGGCGAGGCGCTGCGGGTCCTGGAGTTCAACGTCGGCGGATCCGTGGGCGGCCAGGAGTGGGTGCAACCGCTGGCGGAGATGTTCTGGGCCGACGACGCGTTCCGCGCGTTCGGGACGGCGCACGGCCTGCACCACCTGCCCCAGACGAGGCTGCTGGCCGACGCGCTGCGGGAGGCGGCCACCCCGGTCTGCCCGGGCCGCGACCCGGTCATCGCCATGGTCGAGGGAACGGGCGGCCTCGACCTCTACGCCGAGGGCTCGTGGTACCTGTTGCGGCGCCTGCTGGAGGCCGAAGGGCTCGACTGCCGGATCGGGGAGGTGCACGAGCTGGAGGTGACCGCCTCCGGGGTGCGCTTCCAGGGCCACCGGGTGGACCTGGTGTACCGGCTGTTCGACCTGGACCAGGTCGTCGACGACCCGGACGCCTGGCGCACCACCGTCCGGCTGCGGGACGCGCACCGGTCCGGGCAGGTGGCGCTGTGGGCCCCGCTGGAGTGCGATCTGACCGACAACAAGCGGTTCCTGGCGTACCTGTCGGACCCCCGGCTGCGCGGCCACATGTCGGCGGACGAACGGGCCCTGGTGGACCGGGTGCTGCCGTGGACCCGCGCCCTGGTGCCCGGCGCGGCGGGGCTCGACGAGGTGGTCGCGGACTGCCGTGAGCGCCGCGAGCACCTGATCCTCAAGCCCGACGGCGGTTTCGGCGGCCAGGGCATCACCTGCGGCTGGCTGGTCTCCGACGGGCAGTGGGCCGACGCGCTGCGGCGCGGCGCCGCCGAGGGGGCGGTGGCCCAGCAGCGGGTCGTCCCCCGCGAGGAACCGGTGGTGAACGCCGAGACCGGCCTGACGGAGTCCTGGGACGCGTGCCTGGGCCTGTACTGGGTACCGGGCGGTCTGGGCGGCGGCGGTGGACGGCTCGTGCACTCCGGCGAACCGGCCGACTCCACCGACCGGCGACTGGCCCCGATCTTCCTGTACCCGGACACGCCCTAGGGCGTGCCCTAGCCGCCCCGACCCCGCTTCCGACGCCCGCCAGCCCACAACCCAGGACGGAGACGATGTCTTCCACATTCCGCGCCGTGCACCAGGTGGCACGCCCCGATGGCGTTCCCGGCGCCGAACACTTCGCCGTGGTGGAGCATCCGCTCCCCGCGGTCGAACCCGGCACCGCCCTGGCGGAGAACATCTACCTGTCCGTCGACCCGTACATGCGGGAGCTCATGGACGAGGAGTGGCCGCTGCACGAACCGCTGGGGTTCGGCCGGGCCATCGGCCGCATCGTCCGCTCCGAGGACCCCGACCTGCGGGTGGGCGACCTGGTGGAGCACGGCGGAGGCTGGAGCACGCACTCCCTGATCCAGCACGGCTACGGACGCGTGATCCGGCCCGCGGCCGGCGTGGCGACGGCGACGTACCTGTCCGTCCTCGGCGCGACCGGCCTGACGGCCTACGTGGGCGTCCGTGAGATCCTCCGGGTCCAGTCCGGGGAGGCGCTCTACGTCTCGGCGGCCGCCGGCGCGGTCGGCGGCGTGGCCGGCCAGATCGCGAAGCTGGCCGGCGCCGGGCACGTGGTCGGCAGCGCCGGCTCGGCGGCGAAGGTGCGGCACGTCGTCGAGCGGCTCGGCTTCGACGCCGCCTTCGACTACCACGACGGGCCCGTGACCGACCTGCTGGCGAAGGCGGCCCCGAACGGCGTCGACGCCGTGCTGGAGGGCGTCGGCGGCGACCACCTGGAGGCCGCGATCGGCGCCACCCGGGAGTTCGGCCGGATCGCCTGGGTCGGCTCGATCTCCCAGTACAACCACCCCGACCGGCCGCCCGCGGCGCCCCGCAACCTCTACGCCGTGTCGGACCGCAGCATCCACCTGCGCGGCTACCAGGTACGGCACTTCATGCACCTGCGGCAGGAGGCCCAGATCTGGCTGACGCCCCATCTGCAGGCCGGCCGGATCGTCGCCGACGAGCAGATCGTCGAGGGCTTCGAGCACGTCGTCGAGGCCTTCCTCGGGGTGCTGCGGGGCGACAACACCGGCAAGATGCTCGTCCGCGTCGGGGAGGAGTGACCGGTGTTCAAGGCCTTCGCGTCCTATCGAGGACTCCTGGCGCTCCCCGGAGCGCGCACCGTGTTCGTCGTCGGACTGCTCGCCCGCCTCCCGTTCACGGCGGCCTCGATGGCCCTCGCCCTGCACGTCGTCATCGACCTGGACCGCGGCTACGGTGCGGCGGGGCTCGCGGACCTGATGCTGACGGTCGGCGGGGCCGTGGGCGCGCCCCTGCTGGGCCGCTCCCTGGACCGCTTCGGCGTGCGCCCGGTGGTGCTGGTCACCGGCGCGGTCGACGCCGTGTTCTGGATCGGCGCGCCCTACCTCGACTATCCGTGGCTGCTCGCCGCGTCCGCGGTGGCCGGGTTCATGGGGCTCCCGGTGTTCACGGCCATCCGCCGGGCGATCGCCACGAACATCCCCGCCGAGCAGCAGCGGCAGGCGTTCGCCCTTGACGCGATCCTCGTCGAGGTGGTGTTCATGGTCGGACCGGCCGTCGCGGTCGGTGCCATCACCGCCGTGAACGACGCGACCGCGACGATGACCGGGATCGGCGTGCTCTACCTGGGAGCCGGGCTGCTGCTCACCCGGCTCGCCCCGGCTCCGGGGGCCGACGGGGCGGCGACCGGCCCGAAGGACCCGGCGGACCCGCGGGCGGACGGGCGCAGCGTCTGGCTCCGCCCGGGCTTCCTGCTGGTGCTGGGCGTCAGCCTGTCGGCGAACCTCGTCCTGGCCGGCAGCGAAATCTCGATCACCGCCGTCCTGCGCGGGATCGGTGACACCGAGTGGGCCGGGATCTGCGTCGCGATCTGGTGCGCGGCCTCCTTGGTCGGCGGCTTCTGGCACGGCGCCACCAGCCGGCCCTGGCGGCTGCCGAGGCTGATGCTGCTGATGGGGCTCACGATCGCCCCCGTCGGGATCATCGGCCACGCGGGCTGGATCTGGCTCGCCGTGGCCCTGCTCCCGTCGGGGTTCATGTGCGCGCCGACCCTCGCCTCGGCCTCCGAGGAGATCACCCGGGCGGTGCCGCAGTCGGTCGTCGGCCAGGCCGCGGGCCTCCAGGGCTCGGCGATGACCATCGGCGCGGCGATCGGCGCGCCGCTCGCCGGGGCCGTCATCGACCACTCCGCACCGGCCTGGGGCTTCGCGGTCACCGGCCTGGTCGGGGCGTCCCTGGCGGCCCTGACGATCGCCTACCAGCACTTCGCCCGGCCGAAGCCGGCCGAGAAGTCCACCGATGAGGCCGACGCTCCGGCGACGGTCTGATCGTTCCCCCCCCGGGACGAGGCCGTACCTGCCCCCGCAGGTGCGGCCTCGTCGCGTCCCCCTCACGGCCCCGGACGTGTCCCTGCTACGCCGACGTCGTCCGCTACGTCCACGACGCCGCCGCGGCCGCCGACCTGGCGGACTAACGGGTCCGGCCGATCCGTCTCACTCGCGCCCGCCGATCGCGTCGACCGGCGCCGGCCGCAGGGCGGACCGGGTGGCCATCGCGATCGAACCCCAGGAGAGCGCGATGGTGACCGCCATGATCGCGATGAGGCCAACGGGGTAAATGCCCGGAACGGGCGACCTCGTCAGCCCGAGGCTGATGCCGATCAGCGGCGGGATCGTCGCCAGCAGACCGAACAGCAGTGCCGAGAAGACCACGATCCTGGCCTCGCCGTTCATCATCGAGCGGACCCGGTCCCGCTTGGCGCCGACGAGTTGGGGAGGCAGTCGCCACCGCCAGTCGTGATCGGTCACCAGGGGCCCGGCAGTGGTTTGTCGGAAGCCACCCCCGGTGTCGGTCTCACTCCGTACAGTGGGTGAAGCACTCTGCATACGTCATGGGGGAGCGGGCGCGTATGACGCAGACCGAGCGGCCTTACCCGGTCTCGGAGCTTCCGGCCGCCGTGCGGGTGGAGGTTCGGTCAGAACGGCGTGACGGCGCCAAGGGCGCGGAGAGGGTGACGCCCCCGGGCGGGCGGTTGGTGTCCTCCTCCGCGAACCGGTCCGGGTACCTCCTCGGACGCCGTCAGCCGCCCCGCTCGTTCGACGGAAGTCCGGCGCTGGTACGCCCCCCGTGCGTGCGCGGGCCCTGGATCCCGGGGGAGGTCTCCCCGATGCCCGACGGGAAGGTGCGGCTCGTCGTTGCCGATTCTCTCGGCGGCAGGGTGCGCAACGAGCGGGTGCGAAGAGGTGATAATTGCTGACGAACTTTCAGGAGGGCACCCTCCCACAGGAGATGCCGTTGATTCGACCGTGGTTCGACGTACGCGAGGAGGCCGCATGGCACGGGTGAACCTGCGAGCTGCATTCATGAGCGGCCTTTCGTCCACCGTTACGGCGCAGCAGGTCTTCACCAACCGGGTCGACGAAGTGGCCGCGTTCGCCCGGTCGGTCGACGAGCTTCACCGGCTGCTGGACGAGGCCGAGGTCTCGCCGGTCGCGGACCGCGGGCAGGGGCGCCGCAATGTGCTGACCTTCTACGGCGTGGGCGGCATAGGGAAGACGACGCTCTCCCACGAGTTGGAGCGCCGCCTCCTCGCCGAAGCACGGGAGAAGGAACGCGACGACGTCGTGACCCTGCGGATCGACGTCTCGGAGGAGGGCGCCGGCGACATCGAGAGCCTGTTGCTGCGTCTGAGGGCCGCCCTGGGGCAGTTGGGGAGCCGCTGGCCGGCCTTCGACCTGGCACTGGCCTCCTACTGGTCCCGCGCCCACCCCGGTGAGGCCCTACAGGACTTCCTGGACGCCTCACCAGCGCTTCGGCGTGCCTCGCGGAGCATCGCGCTGGGCGACCAGATCGCGGAGGCCGTGAAGCAGGTCGACCCGGGTGGTCTGGGAGGTCTGACCGGGTTGGCCCACCGGGCCGCGCTGGTCACGTACCGCGCCGTCCGGGACCGGGTGCGGGAGGGGCGTTTGCTGGCCGACTGCGACCTGTTCGCCGAACTGGTCGAGGCGGACGCCGACTACGAGACGCTCTCGTACTTCCCCTACCTGCTGGCCTGGGACTTGGAACGGCAGCCCCGGGGAGGTCGGCCGGGCCGACGACCCCGAGTGTGCGTCTTCCTCGACACCTTCGAGGTGATCAACGGTCAGGCCGATCGGGCAGTGGAACGCCTCGTCCAGCGCTGCGTCTATCTGATGCCGAACGTGCTGTTCGTCATCACCGGCCGGAACCGGATCGACTGGGCCGACTCGGGCGCGGGCGGCGAGCTGGACTTCACCGGCCCGGAGTGCTGGCCCCATCTGCACTTCAGTAACGACACGGCCGAACCGCGGCAGCACCTCGTGGGGTACCTGTCGGACTCCGACGCGGACAGCTATCTCCGTGAGGCACTCGTCCGGGGCGGTGAGCCCGCGATGTCGGCGGAGATCCGGGAACGCGTCATCTCCGGCGGCCAGGGGCTCCCCCTCTACCTGGACCTGTCGGTCTCGCACTGTGCCGCCCTGCTGGCACGCGGCGGGCAGCCTTCCGTGGCGGACTTCGGCGGCTCGTTCACGGCCGTCGCGACCCGGTCGATCAGGGACCTGCCCCGGGAGGAGCGCGACCTGGTCCGAACAGCCGCGCTCACCGACCGGGTGGGTGCGGAGCTACTGCGTGCCGGTCAACCCGGAGTCTCCGACGGGAGCGTGGCACGGTTCCTTCGCCGACCGTTCCTGACACACGATGACGCCTATGCGTTCCCGTACGCGCTGCACGTGGCACTGCGCCAGGCCATCGGCGAGGCGGACCGGACGCTTCCGGACGGCTGGTCGGATCGTGACCGCAGCGAGGTCGCCGCCCGGCTGCTGAGTTGGCTGGGCGAACGTCTGGGCCCCTCCGGCGGGCGCGTGGCGACGGCCCAGGCCCTCGAAACCGGGCTCAAGCTCTCCGCCGCGTACGGTGTCTTCGACGACTGGATGGCACTGGCCACGCAGAGACTCGTCGAGGCCGGGCAGTGGTCGGAGCTCGGAGCCGGTCTTACCGGCGGCCCGGTGGGCCTCCCCGAGTACCGGGCGATCCGGGCCGCCATCCGAGGCGTCCAGCTCCGTCGGACCGGCCGCGTCGAGGAGGCGGTCGAGTTGCTAGGCGGCGCAGCCGAAGGTGTACGGCACGGTGGCCGCACGGCACAACTGGTGCGCATCCACCTCGCCCACGCCCTGCGCAACCACGGTGACTACACGCAGGCCGCGGAGATCTACCGGGGCTTGGTGGGAGGCGAGTTCGACGCGGCCGCCCGCTACTGGCTCTGCGATTTCGACTACCTCAACGGGCGGTTCGCGGCCGCTCTCGCCTCCCTGCGGGAACAACCGGTCCGCGGCCCGGAGGACGAAGGCGAACGGCTCCGGCTGACCGGGCACATCTGGCGGGTCAACGCCCGCTTCGAGGAGGCGACTGCCGTCTACCACGAGGCGATCGACCTGGCGAGGCGCGAGGGACTGGCTGCCGCAGAGACGAAGGCACTCGCCAATCTGGCGCAGACCGCCTGCTGGTCCGGGGACACGGCAGCCGTCGCCGACGCGGCGGGCCGGGCCCGGGAACTGCTCGACCTGGTGCCCAACCCCGTCGAACTGGTCAAGCTCCGGTCCGCCGAGGCGGTGGCCCATGCCATGGCCGACGACGCCGGCGCTGCCCGAGCCGCGGTGGGGGACACCCGGCACCTCGCGGACGGGATCGCCTACCGGGGCGGCCACAACCTGGCCGACGTGGCCGAGATCCTCCTCGGTGTGCTCGTCGGTGACCACGAGGGCGCTCGTCGCACGCGGTCCGCGCTCGATGCCCGCACCCGTACGTCAGGAGGCAACACTTACTGGGTTCCCATCGCGACCTCCTGGATCGACGGATCCCCCGCCGCCGCGGAGCACCTGCCTGCCGTCGGCTGGGTCGACGGCCCCACCGCGTCGTTGGGCCGCTGGGCAGCGGTGGTGACACGTCGATGACGCTCCCGGCCCCCGCACCTGGGCCGAGTGTCCGGAGAAAGCAGAGCTCGATGACTGACCTCGTACGCGTCGGCCTTGTCGGTGTCGGCACCATCGCGCAGACCCACCTCGCGGTCCTGGCCGAACGGGCCGATGTGCTCGTCGAGTTCACGGCCGATCCGCACCGGCCGGAGCCGCTCTCGTTCCGTGGAGCCACCCCGTGCCACTACGCCGGCCTGGGCGACGCGCTCGCGGAGCACCGACCCGACCTGCTCGTGCTCGCGACTCCCACGCACACGCACGTGGAGCTGGCGGTCCAGGCTCTCCAGCTCTCCACGGCCAAGGTGCTGGTCGAGAAACCCCTCGTCCACGACCTCGCCTCGCTCGGGCGGCTCCGTGCACTGGACGAAGCGGCCGACGTCCGGGGTCGTTTGTTCACCGCGCACCACTTCGCCTTCTCGCCGGAGGTCGGCTGGGCGGCAGGGCTGCTCGCCGAGCACCCCGAGTGGGGGCCCGTCACGGCCGTCACCTCCGCGTTCTACGACCCCTACGTCCTCAAGGGCGCCGACGCCTATGCGTCCTACGGCTCCAGCTGGATGGATTCCGGGGTGAACCAGCTCAGCATGCTCACCCGCCTGGTCGACCTCACGGCGCTCACCTCCGCCCGGCAGCTGGACGGCGGTGCCAGCGCGTGGTGCACCGCCGAGTACCGGTCCCGCGGCGAGTCGGGGACAGCACGTCTGCGCAGCAGTTGGCTCACCGGCTCCAGCAGCAAGGAGAGCACTCTGGTCTTCGGCCGGGCGGGCGTGGACGTGTGGATCGACCACACCTCCATGACCGGCTTCGCAGCCCGGGACGGTGACCTTCTCGCCGCCTTCGGGACCGACGGCCGGACGCCCCGGAAGGTCGCCCACTACCGGCCGCTGTACGAAAGCCTGCTCTCCGACCGCCCCGATCTGGTCCTCGGGTTCGACGCGGCTGCGAGGATCACCGAGATCCATCACGCGGCGCCCGGCGCGGAGTAGTCCCCGGGTCGAGCGGAACGTCCGTGTCAGGAGGCGGCCCTCGGCGGAGCGCGTCGTACGGGGCGGTGTGACGGTAGGGATTCGAGCAACTCGCCGAGACGTGCGGGGGGTGGTTCGGGCAGGGCAGGATGGGGCCGGTTCGGTCGGCCTGGGTGGTCTGGCCGGGCTGAGAATCCTCAGTCATGCGTGCACCCCCCGTGTCGGTACTCACCGTTGGGGCCGTTCCGTCGGGTGTCGCCACCGTCTGACGGGCGGTTGCCGCCCGGGAGCTGCCCCATGACCGCTTCTGCCCCTGCTGGTCCGATCGTCCGGTTTCACCGTTCCGTCGCCGAGTCGCTCGGGGGGCTCCCGGGTGCTTTCTGGTGGCTCTGGGCCGCGACCCTGGTCAACCGGCTCGGCGGTGTGGTCACGTTCCTGGCGCTCTACCTCACCGCGGACCGTGGCTACTCGGCCTCCTACGCGGGGGTGGTCGCCTCGCTCATCGGTCTCGGTTCGGCGATCGCCGCGCTGGTGGGCGGTGTGCTGGCGGACCGGATCGGTCGGCGGCCGACCTTGCTGGCCGCCCAGTTGCTCACCGCGCTCACCACGGCGGCCCTGGGGTTCGCCGACGGGCAGCTGGCGATCGCCTCGACGGCCTTCCTGGTCGGTCTGAGCAGTTACGCCTCCCGTCCGGCGACGTCCGCGATCATCGCGGACCTGGTGCCGGCCGCCGACCGGGCCCGGGCCTTCGCGCTGAACTACTGGGCGATCAACATCGGGTTCGGGGTCTCGGCCGCGCTGGCCGGGCTGGTCGCCGCCCACGACTACCGGGTGCTCTTCCTCGTGGACGCCCTGTCCACGCTGCTCTGCGCCGTGGTGGTCTTCGTCAGGGTCCCGGAGACCCGGCCCGCCGAGCCGCAGCAGGACGCCGCCGGGCCGGGCGTCGGGCCGGGTGCCGGGCTGGGCTCCGTCTTCCGGGACCGGCGCTTCATGGCGCTGGTCGGGCTGACCTTCGCCTTCGGGCTGATGCTCCAGCAGGGCAACACGACGCTCGCCGTGGACATGGGCAAGGCCGGGCTGACCAGCACGCAGTACGGGGTGGTGATCGGGATCAACGGTCTGCTGATCGTCCTGTTGCAGATCCCGGTGACCCGCCTGACGAAGGGCCAGCACCGCGGGATGCTGCTGCTGGTCAGCGCGCTGCTCACCGGGGCGGGCTTCGGCCTCACCGCGTTCGCGGGCTCCTCCGCCCTCTACTACGCCGCCACCGTGGGGGTCTGGACGCTGGGCGAGATGATTCAGGCACCCACGAGCATGAGTCTGGTGAGCGAGCTGTCGGCGACCAGTACCCGCGGGCGCTACCAGGGGGTCAACTCGCTCGCCTGGTCGGCGGCCTCCTTCCTCGGACCGGTCGCCGGCGGGCTGCTGCTGGACCACGCGGGCCGGGGCGCCCTCTGGGGCTGTTGCGCGGTCCTCGGCACGGTGGCCGCGGTGGGGTACCTGGCGTTGGGACGGCGGGTGGACACCGGGCGCTACTCGATGTCGTGACCAGGGGGAGGGCAAGAGGGGGAGGGCAAGAGGGGGAGGGGCAGGAGGGGGAGGGATCACGGCTCCTGGTGCCGGTCCGCCCAGGGGGCCAGGTCGGGCGCGGTGCTCTCGCTGCGGAAGAGGAACTCGAACAGCAGCCGGGCGGCGAGCTGCGCGGTGCTGCCGGAGGGGTCGTAGCGGGGGGCCACCTCCGCGATGTCCACGGCCTCGACGGGCAGGGCGCGCAACTCCTCGTAGACGTCCAGGAGGTGTCCGGTGTCGATGCCGCCCATGGTCACGTGGCCGGTTCCGGTCGCCACGGCGCTGTCGAGGACGTCGATGTCGAGCGACACGTACACGGTGTCGCAGCGCTCGCCGAGCTGTTCGACGAGCGGGCGCAGGGCCGCGGCCGCGCCCTGGCGCAGGATCTGCGAGCCGGGCACCACGTGGAAGCCCCGGTCGAGCAGGCTGCGGAACTGGTCGTACTTGGTCACGTCGCCGACGCCCACGAAGGCGATGTCCTCGGGGTGCATCCCCGGGAGCTCGCTGATCCGGCGGGAGTTCGACCCGTGGTAGAGCGGCCCGTGCAGGGTGCTCCAGTTCCCGAAGTCGAAGTGGTGGTCGATGTTGATGAATCCCACCCGCCGCGCGCCCCGGTCCAGCCGGCCGGCGCGGAAGCCCGCGAAGGTGGGGAAGGTGGTCGAGTGGTCTCCGTTGAGGAAGACCAGGCGTGGGGCGGACCCGCTCAGCCTCCGGCTCGCGGCGGCGACCGCCTGGAAGGTGCGGATGGTGTCGGTCGGGTAGATGTGCAGGTCCCCCGCGTCGGCCACGCGCGGGGCGCGGTAGCGGAACGTCCGGCCGCTGCGGGTGTCCAGCATCCTCCACTGGCCCAGGCTGGTGAGGTAGCTGGAGAACACCAGGCTCGCCTGCCGGATCGCGCGCGGTCCTTCGGCCGCGCCCGGGCGGGAGCTGGCGGTCGCGTCGTACGGGACGCCGGCTGCCACCCAGCCGTCCTCCCCGACGTCGACCTGCGCCCGGTCGGCGGCGGGGGCGCCGAACAGGGTGGCGAGGCCGGCCCACCCGGGCAGCGGGTCGGTCTCGAACTCCTCGGGTTTGACGCTGCGGTGGAGTGCCTCGAAGTCGGGTAGCCGGTCGGGGAGTTGGTTGAGGGGGCGGTGGGGGAACGGGTCGAGGGGCGGGCCGGGGGGCTGGTCGGGAAGCTGGTTCATACGGTCTCCCTTGCGGAGTGGTCGGGGTGGGCCGGTACGGGGGTTCGTACGATGCGGTGGGCGGCGGCGATCTTCTCCTGGAAGAGCTCCCAGCTGCGCTCCGGCGTCAGGTGGCTGGGCCGGTAGACCACCGGGGCGTCCTCCCGCCACTGCGCGAAGTCCCAGTTGAAGATGCGCTCGCGCAGGCGCCGGAAGTCGGGGGTGAGCGGGTAGGGGACGAAGTTGTAGAGGTTGAAGAGCCACAGGGCCCGGCTGTTCGCCTCCAGCCAGTGGACGGTCTGCGCGTGGGACTCCTCGGTCTCCTCGTCCAGTCCGCCCATCATGTTGAGGACCACCTTCAGGCCGGCGTCGCTCAGCGCGTGGATCCGCTCGGTGTAGTCGTCGAGTCCGCGCGACAGCTTGCCGAGCCGTTTGAGCATCTGGGAGTCGGCCGACTCGAAACCGAGCTCGACCGCCACGACGCCGAGTTCGAGCATCGCCTCGATGACCCACTCCTTCACCTGGAGGACGTGGGTCTGCACGATGAACTTGTAGCCGGGGCGGCTGCGGAACACCTCCAGCAGGTTGCGGACCGCCTCCCGCGACTGCCCGAAGGTCTTGTCACCGACGTAGATGAGCCGGGTGTCCGGGAACCGGGCGGCGAGCTGGTCCACTTCGGTGCGGAGGGCGGTGCTCCCCACCAGGGTGAGCTGCTTGCTCCAGGCGTCGCCGCAGAAGGCGCACTTGTACAGGCAGCCGTGGCTGGCGTTGAGCCGCAGCATCGGCACCTTGCCGCTGTAGCCGTCCAGATGGCGGTAGTCCGGCGCCCAGGTGATGGGTTCGGCCACCAGCCCGAGTGCGGCCGGCTTCTCCGTACGGCCGCCCCGCCCCGCGGCCAACTCGACCAGGACGGCCGCGAAACCGGCGTCGAGCTGCCCGCGGTGCACGGCGTGCACGGAGCCCTCGGGCGCCAGCGGGGTCATGTTCCCGCCCAGGACGACGCGCCGCCCGGCGCGTTCCAACTCGGCCGCGAGGTCCAGGGCCAGTCGGAAGTTCTGGGCCAGCGGCGAGAACAGGACGAGGTCGCCGGGTGTCGTCGCCGCCAGGATCGGAGCGCCGCAGGCCGCGATGTCGGCCGGGGTGCGGGAGAGGTCGCGGAAGCAGGACTCGATCGCCGTGCTGTCCAGCAGGGCGGTCAGGTGTGCCACCCAGAGCGGTATCTCCCAGAGCCCGTCGGACGGGATGAAGTACTCCGGGAGGAAGGCACGGAAGCGGCGGTCGTAGTCCTGGTAGTAGGCGGACATCCGGTCATCGGGGTCGCGGGTGGACGGGAAGGGGAGTTGGACGATGCAGCACCTGGTCACGATTCCTCCGCACGTGGGGACGCGCTCGGACCGACCGGCTCAATCAAGGGTGGGCGCCGATCAGTCGCACCGGGGGAACTACTGCCCGGGCGGCCGCTGCCGCCATCGGCGTGAATGGCGCGCACTGGTGCGCATTCCGACCCCGTGGAGCGCGAGGGGCGTCCGGGACACGCCAGAGCGTGCGCCGGGTAGGCAGGGGCGGGTTCGGTCGGAGCCGGGTCGGCTGGGGCGGGTTCGGTCGGGGCCGGGTCGGCACGACGGGCACGGCGCAGGAGCATCACCGTTCCTGAAGGTGTTCTCAGGTTCCTTCAGCGGATCTTCAGCGGGTTGGACGGAGGCTTCGGGGGTCGCTCCACGTCCGCCCCGTCGCAAGGTGAGTCCTCCCGTTGCCCCTGAGTCTGATCCGCGCGACCCGCGCCACGGTCGGGACCCGGCCCGTGCCCGAACGGCGGCGGTCCGCCGCCCCGGGCGCGAGGACGGCCCTCCTGCCCTGGGCGCTCGCCGCCGTGCTGTTCGCCGCCTACACCGCGCTGTCCGTCTCCCGCCACCTGCATCTGCGGACGAACGCCTTCGACCTGGGCATCTTCGAGCAGGCCGTGCGCGGCTACGCCGAGGGCCGCGCGCCGGTCTCCGAGCTGAAGGGGCCGGGCTTCCACCTGCTCGGGGACCACTTCCACCCGATCCTGGCCACCCTCGCACCGCTCTACCGGCTCTTACCCTCCCCGCTCACGCTGCTCGTCGCCCAGGCCGTGCTGTTCGCGGTGTCCGCCGTCCCCGTGACCAGGGCCGCGGTGCGGGCGGCCGGCCGGTGGGCGGGCGCGGGCATCGGGGTGGCGTACGGTCTGTCGGTCGGCCTGCAACAGGCCGTCGCCTTCGACTTCCACGAAATCGCCTTCGCCGTGCCGCTGTTGGCGTTCTCGCTGGAACGGCTGATGCTCCGGCAGTGGCGGTCGGCGGTCGGCTTCGCCCTGCCGCTGCTGCTGGTCAAGGAGGACCTGGCGGCGACGGTCGCCGTCGTCGGCTGTTACCTGTTCTGGCACGGCCGTCGCCGGCTGGGCACGGGCGTCGTCGCGCTCGCCGTCGCCACCGTGGCGCTGGTGGTGCTGGTCGTCATCCCGGCCCTCAACCCCGACGGCGTCTACACCTACCTCTCCAACGTGGACGGTCCGTCCGGCGATCCCGTGGGCAGGCTGTTCCTGCCCGCCCAGAAGTGGGGGACCGTCGCCGTGCTGCTGGCCCCCACCGCGTTCCTGGCGCTGCGCTCCCCGCTGATCCTGCTCGCGCTCCCCACCCTGGGCTGGCGGTTCTGGTCCACCAACCCCGTCTACTGGGGGACGGGCTTCCACTACGGCGCCGTCCTGATGCCGATCGTCTTCATCGCCTTCGCCGACGCCCTGACCCGGCTCCGGTTCCGGCTCCGCGCGCGGCACGGCCTGCGACGGTGGACGGTCCGCGGCTCCGTGGCCGTCGGACTCGCCGTGACGGCGGCCGCCCTGCCCGCCCAACCCCTCGCGGAACTGGCCCGGCCCGCCACCTGGCAGCGTGACGCGACCGTCGACGCCGTGAGCGCGTTGCTGCGCCGGATCCCGGACGGCGCCGAAGTGGCCGCCCCCAACGGTCTCGCGGCCCAACTCACCGGCCGCACCCGGGTCTACCTCTTCCCCCGCTACCCGGGCGGCCCCGGCGCGAGGCCCGACTGGGTGGTGGCAGCCGACCGCCCGGGGGACGGACTCCTCCCCGCCCGCGACGAGGCCGAAGCCCTCCGCTCCCTCCCCGTCGCCGGCTACCGCCCCGTCGCGAGCGCCGCCGGCCTCACGGTCTACCGGCTCACCGACCCTGCGGGCTGACCCGGGGCGGTGGTTGGACGACGGGAGGCATGGCGACAACTCGACGCCAACGTACGGTGGTTGCGCCGACGCGCGCAGGGCCCGCCACTTGCGGGGTGGCCCTGCGCGCGTCGGAGGGACGACAGGTCAGCGGGACGGAGGGACGGAGGGACGGAGGGACGGAGGGACGACAGGTCGGCCTGGTGTCAGCTGAAGGCGGCGTCGGCGGTCAGCGTCGACTGGGCGATGGGCTGGCCGACTCCGAGCAGGACGTCGACGCAGTTGTCCAGGATCGGCTGGTCGCTGTCGATGTTGAGGACGGTGGTCAGGTTCTCCCCCGCCAGGCGGGTGGAGGAGCCGGTGACGGTGCCGGTGAGGGTCCCGGCCCCGTCGACCTCGACGACGGCGATGTCGGTGATGGTGCTGCTCGCCTGCGTGCCGTCCTTCAGGTTCCAGGTGAAGGTCGCGGTGGAACCCGGCGCCATGGCCGGCGGCGTCAGCGGGTTGCAGCTGAGCGTGCCGAACTTGAGCGTCGCGGTGACGGTGCCGCCCGTGACGGCCGTCGGGCCGCCCTGGGAGTCGAGGCAGCCGCTCACCGTCCCGCCGATCGCCACGGTGGTGGCCTCCGGGCCGGCCGAGAGCGGCGGGCTGAAGTTGACGGCGGCGTTCACGGTGCAGCTCAGGATTTCCGCGGCGGCCGTCGGGGCGGCGTCGGCGACCGGTGTCACGGCGGTGCACAGGGCGGCGAGAACGGCGGACACGGTCACGGCGCTTCGGCGTACGGACACGTGGATTCCCTTTCTTTCGTCGGACCGGGGGTGAGACCCTCGCACTCGGAGCGGGGCGGGCCGAAGGGTGACGGTGGCACGGCGCGAGGAATTCCGGCCGTCGCCATCCCGGGGATCCCGCCGATACGCTTCGAATGCTCCAGTACTGCGGTCCGGCCCTCCGGCGTGGGCGGACACCGGGCGGGCGGACACCGGGAAGGTGGCGGCTGGCCGGTCGACGGAGGGGTGCCGGGCCCTGGTCAACCTCGGCACCGTGAAGTGGTTCAACGCCGAGAAGGGGTACGGCTTCATCGTGCCGGACGTCCCCGGCCCGGACCTCTTCGTCCACTACTCGTCCATCGTCGGGCTCGGCTACCGCACCCTGGAGGAGGGCCAGCGGGTCGAGTACCAGGTCGAGCAGGGCGGCCCTGAGGGCCCGCAGGCCGTCGACGTCGTCGGCCTCTGAGGGCGCGCGGCGTCCGTCAGGCCACGTGGTCGAGGGCCGGCGCGGCCGACGGCTGTGCCGTGGCCCCGGCGTTCTCGGCCTGCGCGCCCCAGCGGCGGGCCAGGACGGCGCAGACCATCAGTTGCAGCTGGTGGAAGAGCATCAGCGGCAGCACCATCAGCCCGGCCGCCGCGCCCGGGAACAGGACGGTGGCCATCGGGACGCCGCTGGCCAGGCTCTTCTTGGAGCCGCAGAAGACGATCGCGATCAGGTCGCCCCGGTCGAACCCGAGCCGGCGGCCGACCAGCAGCGTGGCGGTCAGGACCAGCGCCAGCAGCGCCGACTCCGCCCCCAGCAGCGCCGCCAGCCGGGGCAGCGAGAGCGCACCCCACACCCCGCCCACCACGGCGGCGCTGAAGGCGCTGTAGACGACCAGCAGGATCGAGCCGCGGTCGACCAGCCCGAGGACGGCGTGGTGGCGGGCCATCCAGGCGGCGATCCGGCGGCGCAGCACCTGGCCGGCGGCGAAGGGGAGGAGGAGTTGCTCGGCGATCTCCAGCACGGTGCCCGGCGAGATGCCGCCCTTGGTGTGCAGGAGCACGGCGGCGAGCAGCGGGGTCAGGACGATGCCGAAGAGGCTGGAGAAGGTCGCACTGCAGACCGCCGCGGCCGTGTTGCCGCGGGCGATGGAGGTGAAGGCGATCGAGGACTGCACGGTGGAGGGCAGCAGGGTCAGGAACAGCAGGCCCTGGTAGAGCTGCGGCGACAGCACCGCCGGTACCAGCAGGTGGGCGGCCACCCCGAGCAGCGGGAAGAGGCCGAAGGTCACCGCGAGCACGGTGCCGTGCAGCCGCCACTGTTTGAGCCCCTCCCAGGCCTCGCGGGCGGAGAGCCGGGCGCCGTAGAGGAAGAACAGGACGGCGACCGCGCCGGTGGCGGCGTCCGAGAAGGCCGGTGCGGCGGCGCCGCGGGCGGGGAGCAGGGCGGCCAGTGCGACGGTGCCCAGCAGGGAGGCGATGAACGGGTCGATCCGGAGGCGGACGGGGCGCCGGGGTATGAGCGGGTGGAGTGGGCGGTCGGGGCGGGGCATGGTTCTCCGCGGTGGGCGGGGCGGGTGGGACGACCTCAGCCTGCCGTCCGCCGGGGTGATTGTGAATCCCGCTGGCTGAACTCACTGTCATCATGGTTCGTGATATCAGCGGATAGGGTGGCCGGATGTTCGATCCGGTGCAGTTGAGGTCCTTTCTCGCGGTGGCCCAGACCGGCGGCTTCACCCGGGCCGCCCAGCGGCTGGGGCTGCGGCAGTCGACGGTCAGCCAGCACGTGCGGCGGCTGGAGACGGCCGCCGACCGGCGGCTCTTCCTGCGCGACACCCACTCCGTGCAGCTCACCAGCGAGGGTGAGGCCATGCTCGGCTTCGCCCGGACGATCCTGGAGGCGCACGAGCAGGCGCTCGGCTACTTCGCGCAGACGCAGGTGCGCGGGCGGGTGCGGTTCGGCGCCTCGGAGGACTTCGCCCACACCGAGCTGCCGCAGATCCTGCGGAGCTTCCGGCGGAGCAACCCCCAGGTCGACCTCGAACTCACCGTCGGCCTCAGCGCCGTGCTCTACGAGCAACTGACCGACGGACGGCTCGACCTGGTGCTCGGCAAGCGCCCGCCCGGCGGCTCGCAGGGGCAGCTGGTGTGGCAGGACAAGCTGGTCTGGATCGGGGCGGAGGACTTCCGGACGGACCCGGCGGAGCCGCTGCCGCTGATCGTCTACCCGCCGCCCAGCTTCACCCGGGTCCGCGCCCTGGAGGTCTGCGAACGCGACGGGCGGCCGTGGCGGATCGCCTGCACCAGCACCAGCCTCTCCGGGGTCCGGGCCGCCGCGCTGGCCGGCCTCGGGGTGGTGCCGCACGCCCGGAGCCTGATCCCGTCGGGCCTGCGGATGCTGCCCGACCAGCCGGGCCTGCCCAACCTCGGCACCACCGAGTTCGCCCTCACCACGGGACGCACCACGGCGCGCGGGCCGGCCCGGGTGTTGGCGCAGGCGGTCCTCGCGGACGCGTTCCGCCTGCAACGCGCACCGGAGCGCGCGCAGCCGTGACCGGGGGCGGTGGCCGGGTGCCCGGTCACGGCCGTGACCTCCCTCGGGCCGTGCCCCCGCGACCGTGACCTCCGGGGGGGGCGAGCCGGCTCGGGGTGCGGGTGTCACCACCCCACGGGCAGGGTGCGCGGGGCCCGGGTGACCTGGCCGCGCTTCCAGTCGGGAGCGTCGGCCGCATGGAGGGTCGGGAAGCGGGCGACGAGGCCGGACAGGGCCTCCTGGAGCTGGACCCGGGCGAGTTGCGCGCCGACGCAGAAGTGGGCGCCGTGTCCGAAGGCCAGGTGTGACGGGGTGTCCCGGGTGAGGTCGAGCAGGTCGGGCCGGTGGTGGACGCGTTCGTCGTGGTTGGCCGAGGAGGTGAGCGCGATCACCGCCTCGCCCTCCTTGACCGTCACCCCGCCCAGCACCACGTCCTCGGTGCTCACCCGCAGGTTGGCGCCCACGGTGGCCTGCGCGTACCGCAGCAGCTCCTCGACCGCGCCGGGGATCAACGCGGGCTCGCGGCACAGCAGTTCGTAGCGCGCGGGCTGTTCCAGCAGCAGGTGGACCAGGCCGGCGAGACGGTCCGCGGTGGTGCCGTAGCCGCCGGTGAGCAGGACGATGCAGAACGAGATCAGTTCGCCCTCGCTCAGCCGGTCGCCGTCGTCGCGGGCCGCGATGAGGGCACTCAGCAGGTCGTCGCCGGGGTGGGCCCGTTTGGCGGCGACGAGTCCGGTGAGGTAGCCGGTCATCTCGTCCACGGCCGTCATCACCTCGGCGTCCGTCAGGGCGGTGACGCTGCGCATCGCGTCGTCCCAGGCGTCGAGCCGGTCGCCGTCCACGCGGGGTGTCCCCAGCAGGTCGCAGATGACGGTCAGGGGCAGCGGCCGGGTGAAGTGCGCGACGAGGTCGGCGGGGCACGGGCGCGGCGCCAGGGCCGTCAGCAGGTCGTCGGTCAGGACGGCGATGCCGCGTCGCATCGCCTCCGCCCGGCGGGCGTTGAGCGCGGGCGCGACCAGCCGGCGCAGCCGGGAGTGGTCGGGCGGGTCGGCGGCCAGGATCGAGTCGGGCAGCGTGGTCGTGCGGTTGATCCGGGGGCCCGTTCCCCGGGTCGCGCGGGCGCGGCTGAAGGAGGGGTCGGCCAGGACGCGGCGGACGTCGGCGTGCCTGGTCACCAGCCACGCGGTGTCGCCGCTGGGCAGCCGGACCCGGACGACGGGTTCCTCGCGGCGCAGCCGGGCGAATTCGGGGAGCGGTTCGAGCCCGTCCCGGTGCGGGAAGGGGAAGGGCTCGATGTGTTCGGTCCGGCTCACGCTGCTCTCCATCGGTGGTGGTCAGGGGCGTTCGTAGACGGAGACGTGGTAGGCGCTGTCGCGGGTGAAGGGGGCGCCGGCCCATGTGCCCCAGCGTTCCTTGAGCCGCAGGCCGGCCTGGTCCGCCATCAGGTCGAGTTCGCCGTGGCCCGCGTAGCGGAAGGCGACGTGCAGGTGCCGGGTGCGGCCGTCCTCGTGGATCACGTAGTGCGAGCGGTAGCGCTGGGTGGACGGGTCGAGCCGGCGGTAGCACAGCGCCAGGTGGTCGTCGCCCTCCGCGACGACCTCGGGGCCGGTGGCCGCCGCGAGGGCTTCGGGGACGTGGGCGTCGAGGACGAGCAGGCCGCCGGGGGCGAGGTGCGCGGCCGCGTTGGCGAAGCAGCGTGCCTGGGCGGCCTGGTCGGGCAGTTCGAAGAAGGTGCCGCCGCCGAGGTAGACCAGGGTGAAGCTGCCGGTGACCGGGACCTCGGCGAAGTCCCCGATGGTCACCGGGATGTCGGCGCCCCCGGGTTTGGCCTGCAGGCGGCGGACCATCGCCTCGGAGCCGTCGATGCCGTGCACGTCGATCCCGCGCGCCTTCAGCGGCAGGGCCAACCGGCCCGTCCCGATGCCGAGTTCGAGGACGGGGCCGGCCCCGGCGAGGGCGGCGAGGGCGTTGACGGTCGCCGGGCTCACGCCGGGCTTCGCGAACCAGCGGTCGTAGGTGTCGGCGAACTCGGTGGCGTAGTCGGGCCGAGGGGGCGAGGGGTCGGGGTTCAGGAGGTCGGGGTTCAGGAGGCCGGGGTTCACGGGGGAGGGGTCCGAAGGGGCGGGGTGCACGGGGCTCCTAACCGAAGGGGTGC
Source organism: Kitasatospora sp. NPDC086801 (assembly GCF_044745805.1). Taxonomy (NCBI): domain Bacteria; kingdom Bacillati; phylum Actinomycetota; class Actinomycetes; order Kitasatosporales; family Streptomycetaceae; genus Kitasatospora; species Kitasatospora sp. NPDC086801. Next base: position 145,665 of record NZ_JBIVAX010000012.1, on the reverse strand, counting down.
GGGCGGCCGGTGTCGGGACCGGAGGGCAGCGGGAGGGCGCCGGGGGCGATCACGCGTACCACCCGGACCCCGGCGTCGCGGGCGGGTTTCGCGGTGGTCTCGACGAGGACCACGTCCTGGCCGGTGTGCTCGGCGAGGACGTGCAGCGGGTCGGTGTGCCCGGCGGGGACGTGCAGCGGGTCGGTGCGCCCGGCGCTGCCGGGCCGACCGGCCGGGGGCGGCCGCACACCCCACAGGCGCAGGCTGTCCTGGCGGTGGAACGTCCAGAGCGCGTGCTGGACGGCGGTGGCGGGGGGAGTGGCGCCGTGCCACCGCTCCCAGGTGCGGCGCGCGACCTGCGTCCGCATGCTCCAGCGCACCATCACCGCCTCGTAGGCCGCCTTCTCGACCAGGGCCCCGATCGTGTCCGCCGGCCCGCAGCGGGCCCCGAACGCCTGGCCGGTGCCGTCGGCCCGGTGCAGGCACACGACGGCGCAGGCGGTTCCGGCGGGGGCGGGAACGGTGAACGCGGTCGCCACCAGCTCACCGGCCCGCAGGAACGCGGCCAGCGGCGGTGGCGGGACGGCCGGGAGCAGGCTCGGCGGCCGGTCGGCGAGCCCGTACCAGCTGCGGCGCACCAGGTCGCGTTCGAGCACCTCCCAGGCCGCGTGCCGCGCCGCCGCGGCGGGGTCGGGGTGCGCGGCGATGCCGGTGGAGCCGGCGGCGGGCGTGGCGTCGCAACCGGCCGGGGGGCGGTGCTGGAGGAAGGCCGAGCCCGCCGGGACGAGCACCTCCGCGCCCCGGACGGTGCGACCGCGCACCCACAGCCGGCGGGCGTCGGGCCGCACCGGCGGGGCCAGCGCGGGTACGCCCTGCCGGCGCAGCTCCCGGTGGGTGGTGACGACCTCAGCGGCCGTCTCGGCCTCGCGCCCGGCCAGCACGTTTCCGAGGCGTTCCAGGAGTTCTCCGCGGGCTCCGGTGGCGACCTGGTCCCGGTCGTGCCCGGCGGCGCTGCCCACCAGCACCGGCGCGCCGTCGGCGGCGCTCGTGCCCTCGAACGCGGGCGACCGGGCGGCGACCCGGGCGAACAGCAGCTCCGGTTGGTCGGGGTAGGGGGTGAACACCTGGGGCGTCCACGCCGTCACGCGGGCCCCCCGAGGACGGCGGCGCACTGCGCGAGCAACCGTCGGCCGTGTGGGGTGAGGGTGTCGGTGTGGGCGGTCAGGGTGGTCACGGCCTGGTGCGCGGAGGCCAGCAGGTCCTGGTGCCGGGCGTCGACGGCCGGGCCCGGACCGGTGAAGCGCCGGTACAGCAGCACGCTGCGCGCCAGGACCACGGTCTGCTGGAAGAGTCCGGTCAGCGGCCGGGGGTCGGCCCGCAGCGGAGTGGCGACCAGCAGTTCGGTGCGCCGGCCCGGGGTGTCCGGGCCGGCGGGCCGGTCGGGCAGCAGGAACGGTTCCGCGAGGGCGGCGGCGTTGCACCTGGTGTGCGCGCCCTCGTGCACCAGCGCCTCGGCGAACCGCACCGGGCCGGGCAGCCCGGCGGCGCTCGCCGTCAGTCGCGCGCGGTGGACGAGGACGGCGCCGTGCACGGTGAAGTCGGTGTACCCGTCGATGGCGTCGCCCGTCAGCAGCGCGACCTCGGCGACCGACTCCCGCACCTCGGCTGCGGCCTCGGGCCAGACCCGCGCCAGCAGGCCGAGGGACTGCGCCAGCGCCTCCCGTTCGGACCCGCGCCACCGGACGACGTCGGCGGTGACCGGCGTGCCGTCCGCGCCCGCGCGGGCCGGGATGGACCGCAGCGCGCGGGCCACACTGCGGCTCAGGTGGTCCTGCGGTTCGGCCGGGCCGAAGACGGGCGGCGGCAGGTGGTCGAGCCGGGCCGCCAGCGTCCGCCGCAGCTCGGGGGACAGCGGACCGGACCGCAGTGCCCGTTGCACGGTGTGGACGGTCTCGACGGCCGCCGGATGACGCAGGCCGTCGCCCGGTGGTGACGGCAGCTCCGCCCGGTCGAGCACCGCGCGCAGCCGTTCCAGCAGCCGCGCCCGGTCGTCGACGGCCTCGTGGGCGTCCGGTTCGACGTCCATGCTCTCCCCTCCCCGCTCCTGGTCCCTGCTCCTGGACTGGTCCCTGCTCCCGGACGAAGGACGTGCGGCAGGCCGCGAAGGCCCGCCGCACGGCGCGCAGGTCCCTAGGCCCTAGTCGCGCGAGGGGACGTCGACCATCAGCGCGAGTTCGGGGAGGTCTTCTTCCATGACCTGCTCGATCTCCTCGTTCATCGAGGACTCCCTTCACCTCACCGGCCCCACCGTTCTCGGCAGGAGTCACCGGCGGTGTCATCGTCCGGGACGGGGCTCGGCGCCGCCAAGGGTGAGCGGCCGGACACGGTGGGTGTACCGGCCTACGTGGAGGAGTCCGGAATCCGGGCTTGCCACCCGAACTGTGGGAACGGGATTTCGCATGGCGATCGGAGGGGAATTCCGGGCCGGCGCGGTCCTTTCGGAGAAAGGCCGGCGTACTCGACCGGCTGCGGTTTTCGCGGATTTCACCCTGCGGTGATCGGCCCGGGGTGAATCATCCGGACGGTGGTGGATCGGCCTCGGCGGCGACCATCGGCGGTGGCGCCTTCCGCCCTGTTCCGGCCAGGTCGGTCGGGCCGGAAACGGGCGAAGACGGCCGGATGACGCGGCCTTCCGCTCGGCCGGAAGGGTAGGTAATTTGAGGTCGGCGACCCCCCGTTCCACCGGGGCACCGGCAGCCAATCGCGCACCTCTGGTGGTCGGTTGAATGCTCGTCGATTCGTGCACGGCGAATTGTGGCGGGTGGGTTCGAAGGGGGTGGGGGCGTCGGTCGGGGCGAAAGCGTCGGGTGCGCCCGCCCCATGGCGTCGCGCGTGCTCGGGCGGACACGGCCCTTCGCCTCCCGGCGACGGAGCGGTGACGCAGGACGGAGGGGGAGCCCATGAGAGGCGACTGGCGGATCGAGGTCGACGGCCGTCGGTGCATCGGTTCGGGGGTGTGCACGAGCACCGCGCCCGGGCGCTTCACGATCGACGACACCCGGCGATCACGGCCGACCGCCGGTGAGATCGCCCCCGACGAACGGGTGCTGGACGCGGCGTTCACCTGCCCGATGGAGGCCATCTCGGTCGTCGAGCGGAGCAGCGGCCTGACCCTCTTCCCGGACGCCGGGCCGCCCGCGGCCGACCGGGAGGAGAAGCCGCCGGGCCCACCGGAGCCCGCCCCGCCCCGCCGGCCCGACGCCGCCCCGCACCGGTCGCCGGTGCCCCCATTGATCGAGGAGTAGACCGGAGTGCGCATCGCCTACCTGCACGGCGGCACCATCCCTTCGTTCTTCGCCAACGGCGTCCACGTGATGCGGATGTGCGACGCGTTCACCGCCGCCGGGCACGACGTCACCCTCTACACCGCCCCCGGCTCGTACCCGGCCGACGACGCGTACGCCTACTACGGCGTCCGTCACCGCTTCCCCATCCGCGCCGTGCCCATCCCCGAGGACTCCCCGGCCGGCTACTGGCGGCGCGCCGAACGGGTCCGGGGCCTGCTGGTCGGTGAGACCGCTCCCGACCTCGTCTACGGGCGCGACCCGTACGGCCTCGCCGCCGCGGCGGACCTCGCGCCCTTCGTCTACGAGGTGCACCAGATCCGCCGGGACGTGTCCCCGCCCGGGACGGAGCACCGGCTCCTCGGCCACCAGCGGCTCGCACGGGTCGTCGCGATCACCCACGCGCTCGCCCGCGACTTCCAGGAGGCCCACGCCGACCTGGGGCCGCTGCCGATCCTCGTCGCCCCCGACTGCGCCGACCCGCCCGCCCCGCCGACCGCGGCCGCACCGATGCTGCCGGGCCGCCCGGACGTGCCGCGGATCGGCTACGTCGGCCACCTCTACGACGGACGCGGGATCGACCTGATCCTCGAACTCGCCGACCGGCTCCCCGGTCTGGACTTCCACCTGATCGGCGGCGCCGCCGAGGACCGGGCCCGCTGGGAGGGATCCTGCGGACTGCCCAACGTGTTCTTCCACGGGCACCGCCCGCCGGCCGAACTCCCCTCCTACTACCCCTCCTTCGATGTCGTCCTCGCCCCGTACCAGCGGAAGGTCTACACCTGGGGCAGGCTCGGCGAGACCGGGCGCTGGGCCTCCCCGATGAAACTGTTCGAGTACATGTCCCACGGCCGCCCGATCATCGCCTCCGACCTCCCCGTCCTGCGCGAAGTTCTCCAGGACGGCGTCAACTGCCTGCTGCGCCCGCCGGACGAGCCGGACGCCTGGGCCGAGGCCCTGGCCGGACTGGTCGCCGACGGGGCCCTGCGTCGCGCCCTCGGCGACGAGGCCCGGCGGCAGCTCCTGGACCGGTACACCTGGCGGCGCCGGGCCGACCGGGTGCTCGCGGGCCTCCCGGGGCCGCGGGGTGAATCCTCGCCGAACCGCCAGACAGTGAACGGACCCTGACGATCAGTCAAGAAGATCCCACCCTCCCCGGTTGGAGAACCGCATGCCCCAAGCACAGCGCGAGGCCGCGTCCGCCGCCGGACCGGCCGTCGACGGATACCCGGCCCGGCCGAGCGTGCGGGCCGGGGACACCCTGCGGCTGCACGTGTCGACCCGCGCGGCCCGGTTCCGGGCCGACTTCTTCCGTTGCGGCGCCCGCATCCGCCACCTGGGCTCCGTCCAGGGGCCGGGGCGGTACGCACCGCCCGGGCGGCACGACGAGGACTGGCGCTGGCCCGGCCACGACGTCACCGTTCCCGCGAACTGGCCCTCCGGGGTGTACATCGCCGTGCTGAGCCCCGCGACGACCGCGCTCGCGGACCCGGCGCCGCCCGGCGCCGAGGCCCTGGACGCGCGCCGCTCCCGGATCCTGTTCGTGGTGCGGCCGCGGGAGCCCGCCCGGACGTCCCGCATCCTCTACAAGGTGCCGGTCTTCACCTACCACGCCTACAACCGGAGCGGCGGCGGATGCCTGTACGGCTCCCTCCACCACGACGAGGCCGCGCTGCGCGCCGGCACCAGGACGGTCAGCCTGCGCCGCCCGGGCGGCGGCATCGGCGGCCCGGTCAAGGGCAGCCCGGACGCCCATGACCCGCGCACCCCCCGGCAGACCTTCGCGCACTGGGACGCCCCGTTCATCGCCTGGTTCGAGGCCGCCGGCTTCACGGCCGACTACTGCACCGACCTCGACCTGCACGAGTCGCCCCGACTCACCGACGGCTACCGGCTGTTGATCTCCGTCGGCCACGACGAGTACTGGAGCGAGGACGTCCGCCGCAACGTCACCGCCTTCCGCGACCGGGGCGGCAACTTCGCGCTGTTCGGGGCCAACACCTGCTGGTGGCGGGTCACGGTGAGCGGCGACGGCGCCGCCCTGCGCTGCGCCAAGTACCCGCCCGGCGTCCGGGACGTCGACGTCGACCGACTGCGCGGTTCCCCCGGCCACTGGTGGGAGTCGGAGCCGGAGAACGCGCTGACGGGCGTCAGCTACCGCAACGGCGGCGGCCACTGGGCGGGTCGCCGGGCCCCGCTGGGCTTCACCGTCCAGCACGCCGACCACCGGGTCTTCGCGGGCACCGGACTGCGCGACGGCGACGTCCTCGGTGCCGGACACGCCCTGGTGGGCTACGAGTGCGACGGCGCCGCCCACCGCCGCGACGCCGCCCACCGGGCGGTGGCGACCGGAGCGGACGGCACGCCCGCCGGCTTCACCATCCTGGGGGTCGCCGACCTGCCCGCGGACCCGGCCGCCGGCTGGCAGTTCGCCGCCCGCGAGGACCCGGACCCGGGCCGGGCCGCGACCTTCGGCCTGTACACCAGGGGCGGCACGGTGTTCACCGCCGCCGCCACCGACTGGGCCCGCCTCCTGCCCCTCGACCCGCAGGTGCGCGCCATCACCCGCAACGTCGTCACCCTGCTGTCCTGAGGCCCGGACGGCACCCGCCGCCCCGCCGGGCAGTGGTCTTGCGCATGCCGATACAGCTGGGGCGGCTTCGCCCGGAGGGGAACGTGTATGCCCGCACGGCAGGACACCGGCGACGCCGCGGCGCGCCGCCTGAGCGCCCGCGCACCGTCCGTCCCGTCGACGCCTCCCAGCCGGGTGGTCGTCGTCGGCCAGGGCTACGTGGGGCTGCCCCTGGCGGTCCGCGCGGCGCAGGCCGGCCACCGCGTCGTCGGCTTCGACGTGGACAAGCAACGGGTCGGGCAGCTGCGCGCGGGAGAGTCGTACGTCCTGGACGTCCCCTCCGCGCGCCTGGCTCCGCTGCTCGCCTCCGGGGCCTACCGCGCCAGCACCGACCCGGCGGACTGCGGCGGCTTCGACATCGCGGTGATCACCGTCCCCACCCCGCTGCGCGAGGGACTGCCGGACCTCTCGCACGTCGCCGAGTCGGCCCGCACGCTGGGCGTGCTGCTCCGGCCGGGCGCGATGGTCGTCCTGGAGTCGACCACCTACCCGGGCACGACCGAGGAACTGGTCGGGCCGATCCTGGAGGAGATGTCCGGACTGGTGGCCGGCCGGGACTTCCACCTGGGCTACAGCCCCGAGCGGATCGACCCGGGAAACCCGCGCTGGCACCTGGAGAACACGCCCAAGGTGGTCTCCGGGGTGAACCGGACGTCCCTGGAGCGCGTCCAGGCGTTCTACGGTTCGATCGTCGACGCCGTCGTACCGGTCACCACCTGCCGCACCGCCGAGCTGACCAAGCTCCTGGAGAACACCTTCCGCCACGTCAACATCGCCCTGGTGAACGAACTCGCCATGTTCGCCCACGAGTTGGGTGTCGACGTATGGGAGGCGATCGACGCCGCCAGCACCAAGCCGTACGGCTACCTGCGGTTCGTCCCCGGTCCGGGCGTGGGCGGGCACTGCCTGCCGATCGACCCGTCGTACCTGTCCTGGTGGGCCGAGCGCACGGCCGGCCGCACCTTCCGGTTCGTCGAACTCGCCAACGACGTCAACAGCCGCATGCCCGACTACGTCGTGCGCCGGCTCGTCGACGCCCTCGCCCGGCGCGGCAAGACCGTCGAAGGCTCCCGGGTCCTGCTGCTCGGCCTCTCCTACAAGGCCAACACCAGCGACGCGCGCGAGACCCCCTCCGCCCGCGTCGCCGAACTGCTCCTCGCGATGGGCGCGCAGGTGCACGCGGCGGACCCGCACGTCATCCACCCGCTGCCCGCGCCCGCCGACGCGCTCGACGGCGTACGGATGGTGGCCGCCACCCCCGGCGAACTCGCCGCCGCCGACTCGGTGGTGCTGCTCACGGACCACGACGCCTTCGACTACGACACCATCGCCGCCTGCTCCACGTACGTCCTGGACTGCCGCCGACGCCTCAGCGGCGACAACATCGACATCCTCTGACAGGGAGGGACCGGCATGAAGATCGCGATCACCGGCGGCGCCGGATTCATCGGCAGCAACCTCGCCCACACCCTGGCCGAGTGCCCGCAGGTGTCCGAAGTCCGGATCGTGGACGACCTGTCCACCGGCTCCAAGGACAACCTCGCCCCGCTCGCCGTCCACTTCCTCGAAGGCAGCGTCCTGGACGCCGCCCTCCTGGACCGCGCGTTCCACGGCATCGACGCGATCGTGCACCTGGCGGCGCTCCCGTCGGTCCCCCGGTCGGTGAACGACCCCGTCGCCAGCCACCACGCCAACGCCACCGGCACCCTGTCCGTCCTGGAAGCCGCCCGACGGGCCGGCGGCGTGCAGGTGATCGCCGCCTCCTCGTCCTCCGTCTACGGCGCGAACCCGCGCCTGCCCAAACACGAAGGCCTGCTCCCGGCCCCGATGAGCCCGTACGCCGCGAGCAAACTCGCGGGCGAGGCGTACCTGAGCGCCTACCACCACTCCTACGGCCTGCCGGTCCTCCCGTTCCGCTTCTTCAACGTCTACGGGCCCCGGCAGCCCGCCGGGCACGCCTACGCCGCCGTGGTGCCGGCCTGGATCAGCGCCGCGACCACCGGCCGGCCCCTGGTGGTGCACGGCGACGGCGGCCAGACCCGCGACTTCACGTACGTCGCCACCGTCTGCCGCATCCTCGCCCGGGCCGCGCTGCGCACCGTCGCCGACCCCGAACCGGTGAACCTCGCCTACGGCACCCGCACCTCCCTGCTGGACCTGATCGCCGAACTCGAACTCGCCACCGGGACGACCCTGCACCCGCAGCACACCGCGGCCCGCCCGGGAGACGTCCGGCACTCCCAGGCGGACAACACCCGGCTGCGCGCCCTGTTCCCCGAGGTCGAGCCGACCGCCCTGCGCGAGGGCCTGGAACAGACCGTCCGGTGGTTCCGCGGCAGGGCCTGAGGCCCCCGTGCCCCTGGTCAACCCCGGTGGTCGAAGGTGTCCGGGTCGGGGCCGATCCGGCCCCCGTCGGCGAGGGCGGCGATGGCGGACAGGTCCTCCGGGCCCAGGGCGAAGTCGAAGACGTCGATGTTCTCCCTGATCCGGGCCGGGGTCGCGGAGCGGGGGATGACCAGGTTGCCGAGCTGGAGGTGCCAGCGGATGACGACCTGGGCCGGCGTCTTCCCGTACCGGTCGGCGATCCGGGCGAGGGCGGGCTCGGCGAGCAGCCGGCCGCCCTGGGCGAGCGGGCTCCACGCCTCAGTGGCGATGGAGCGCTCGGCGGCGAGCGTGCGCATCCGCTCCTGGGGGAGGTAGGGGTGCAGCTCGATCTGGTTGACGGCCGGGACGAGACCGGTCTCCGCCAGCAGCCGTCCGAGCGTCGCGGCGGTGAAGTTGGAGACGCCGACCGCCTTGGCGCGCCCCTCGGCGTACAGCCGCTCCAGGGCCCGGTACGACTCGACGTACCGGTCCTGCCGGGGGACGGGCCAGTGGATCAGGTAGAGGTCCACGTAGTCCGTGCCCAGGCTGCGCACGCTCGCGTCGAACGCGCGGAGGGTGCGGTCGTAGCCCTGGTCGGCGTTCCCCAGCTTGGTGGTGAGGAAGACCTCCGGCCGGGGGACGCCGACGTCGCGGACCGCCCGGCCGACGCCCGCCTCGTTGCGGTAGACCCGGGCGGTGTCGATGCGGCGGTAGCCGGCCTCCAGCGCGTGGGTGACGGCCGTGTAGGCCTGGTCGTCGGTCAGCGGCCAGACACCGAGGCCGACGCGCGGGACGGCGGAGCCGTTGTTGAGGACGAGGCGTTGCACGGGGCGGGGCGCTGCGGCCCCGGCTTGCGGGTGCCGGGGGCGCGCGTTTGAGTGGGGTGGTACCGCCGGAATCGGGGACGAGGAGGCGCCATGTCGCACCACAAGCCCAACAAGGACGTCGAAGGCGACCCGGACACCGGGCACGGGCGCGGCCTTCCCCGGCGGCCCGACGAGGAGGAGCTCGAAGAGCGCACCGAGGAGGACCGCGAGGAGGTGGGCCTGCCCCCGGACCCGGACGAGCGGCCCGAACAGGGCTAGAACAGGGCTAGAACGGGGCTAGCACCTGGTCAGGGCCCTGTCCGGCGGGGGCAGGGCCGGCGTTACCGGCGCGGCTGGCTGAAGCGGACCGTGTTGCCCGCCGGGTCGCGGAAGGCGCAGTCCCGGACGCCGTAGTGCTGGTCCATCGGCTCCTGGAGGACCTCGGCGCCCGCGGCGCGGATCCGCTCGAAGGTCGCGTCACAGTCCTCGGTGCGGAAGTTCACTGCGCGTAGCAGGCCCCTGGCCATCAGGTCGGCCACCGCCTGCCGGTCGGCGGCGGCGGCGTTCGGGTCGGCGAGCGGGGGTTCGAGCACGATGTCCACGTCCGGCTGCGAGGGCGAGCCGAGGGTCACCCACCGCATGTCCTGGAAGCCGACGTCGTTGCGCACCTCCAGCCCGAGGGCGTCGCGGTAGAAGGCGAGCGCCTTGTCGTGGTCGTCGACGGCGATGAAGCACTGGGCGAGCTTGATGTCCATGCCCATCACGCTACGGACCGGTGGGGTCGCCCGCTTCTCCGTTCCTGACCGGTCGGGTGTGGACCTTGGCGACGCAGGCCGGGAGCGCGGCGGCGTGGTCGTGGTCCCGGGCCCGGTACGCGCTCGGGGTCTCGCCGACCAGCCGGGTGAACCGCGAGCTGAACGAGCCCAGCGAGGTGCAGCCGACCGCCATGCAGACCTCCGTCACGCTCAGGTCGCCGCGTCGCAGCAGTGCCTTGGCCCGCTCGATCCGGCGGGTCATGAGGTAGCCGTACGGGGTCTCGCCGAAGGCGGCGCGGAAGCTGCGGGAGAAGTGGCCCGGCGACATCAGGGCGGTGTGCGCCAGCGCCGGCACGTCCAGTGGCTGTGCGTAGTCGCGGTCCATCCGGTCGCGGGCCCGCCGCAGCCGGACGAGGTCGGGGAGGGGCACTCGGGACACCTGGGGCACGTCTGCCACGCTACCCGTCCGGTCCGACAGGGTCGCGCCGTGGTGTGCAGCGGCTGCTGAGCCGGGCCGCCCCGCCGCCCTCGCCGCCCTCGCCGTCCCCGCCGCCCCCGTCCGGGCGGATCTCGGCTGAAAGGGGTTGTTTTCGAGCATGGCGGCCGATATCGGATGATCGGGGCCAGATTCGAACACTTGGTGGAGTGGATGTGGCGTATTGTCACACGTGCACATGAAGTTTCGTCAATTCCCTTGCGAAGTTTGTGGATTGCCGATCTGCTGATGACTTCTGATCGGTCAGGGTGTGATGACCCGTCGATGATGAGAGCGGGACATTGGGACGAACGAGTCAGCGAACGAAGAGCGTCGCGCAGGTCGCGGCGCTGACGGTGGGACTCGCCGGTGCGGCGCTGGTGACGGCTCCGGCGGCCTTTCCACAGCCCGGCGACGGTGCGGTCACGGTCCGGGTGATCCGGGCGGTGGACACCAGCGGCGTGTGGACACCGGCCCTGGAGCCGGGGCTCGCGGGCGTGAAGGTGACGCTCACGGATGACGCCGGGGTCGCGATCGAGGGAATGACGGCGGCCGACGGGACGGTCACCCTCGCCCCGGCGGCGGCCAAGCCGTCCGGGGGCAAGTACCGGGTGCAGGTGGTGAATCCGAAGCCGGGAGTGCTGTTCCCGGCGTTCGCCTCACGGCAGGGGCTGGACGGCGCGCCGACCCAGCTGAGCAGCAACGAGGAGTTCGTCGACCTCTCGGGCGGCAAGAACGTGGCGTACACCACCGGGCTCTGGAACCCCGGTGACTACTGCCAGAAGAACGCCCCGCTGGTCACGACCTGCCAGCCCATGGACCGCGAGGGCGGGGTCCAGCGCACGCTGGTCTCCTTCCCGTACAGCGCGCGTGGCCAGGACGGCGAAGGCGTGACCGCCACGAACCTCGCCACCAACGCCGAGACCGGCACGCTGTACGGCATCGCCTGGGACAAGGCCGACCGGCGGGTGTTCTCCTCGGCCGTGGCCAAGCGCACCACCGACTACGGGCCGGGTGGTGCCGGCGCGATCTACGTCACCGACCCCGCGCAGAAGAAGACGACGCTGTTCACCACCGTCCCGAACGCGGGCTCGACGGCCCACGGCGGCGGCACCGACGACGCCTTCCTCGACACGCCGGGCAAGGAGAGCCTCGGCGGCATCAAGATCACCGACGACGGCAAGGACCTGTTCGTCGTCAACCTCAACGACCGCAGGCTCTACCGCTACAACGCCACCGTGGCGGCCGCCGGGACCCCGACGGCCAGCTACCCGATCCCCGACCCGGGCTGCCCGGCGGCGGGGGACTGGCGCCCGTTCGGCCTGGGCCTCCAGGACGGCACCGGCTACCTCGGCGGGGTCTGCTCCGGCGAGTCCACCGGCAAGCTCGCCGACGTGCGCGCGCTGGTCCTGCCCTTCGACCTCGCCACCGGCGGGTTCGGCAAGCCGGTGCTGGACCAGCCGCTGGACTACCCGCGCCAGTCCACCGTCGGCTCGGGCCCGTGCGACGGCGCGAGCTGGTTCCCGTGGACGAGCACCTACCCGACCACGCAGAACGGCCGCCCGTGCGGCAGTGCCACCATCGCCCAGCCCGAGCCCGAGTTGGGCGAGATCACGTTCGAGACCGACGGCTCGATGCTGCTGGCCTTCCGCGACCGCTTCAGCGACCGCGCGCCGGGCGCCCCGACGCCGGGCTCCGTCGCCGTCGTCATGTCCGGCGGTGACCTGAACAAGGCCTGCCGGGCGAACGGCACGTACGTGATGGACACCAACAACGGGTGCGGGCTCGCCCCTCGGGGCACCCGGTTCTTCGACACGACCTGGGGCGGCCACCGCAACACGGCGTTCGCCGGCATGGCGCTGTCCAAGGTCGAGAGCACCGTCGCGGTCTCCGCCTTCGACCCCAACCACACCGCCCTCGGGTACGGCACGTCGTTCCTCCAGCGGGCGAACGGCCAGCAGGACCCGCAGTTCGGCTTCCGGCTCAACCCGGCCGGGACGATCGCGCCGTTCGGCAAGGGCGCCTCGATGGGCGACCTGGAGGTGCTCTGCGACCAGGCGCCGCTGCAGATCGGCAACCGGGTCTGGTACGACCCCGAGCGCAAGGGCATCCAGAACCCGGGCCAGCGCCCCGTCGAGGGCGCGACCGTCCACCTCTACGACGAGTCGGGCAAGCTGGTCGGCACGACGAGGACGACGAAGCGCGGCGAGTACTACTTCGACGACTCCGACGTCACCGGCGGCCTCAAGCCGAGGACCAAGTACACGATCCGGCTCGACAACCCGGCGGACTACGCCAAGGGCGGGCCGCTCTACCAGTGGGTGCCCACCGACGCGGACGTCGGCGACAACCACTTCATCGACTCCAAGGGCCTGGTGCCGCCCGGTACGAAGTTCCCCGAGCGGGCGCTGACCACCGGCGGGCCGGGCGAGAACGACCACACCTTCGACTTCGGGTTCCGGCAGCAGGAGGGCGCGCTGCGCCTGGTCAAGCACGACCAGGACGGCAAGCCGCTGGCGGGGGCGAAGTTCCAGCTGTGGCACGACACCAACGGCACCGACGGGCTGCAGACCGGCGGTGACAAGCCCGACACGGCGGTGGGCGGCCCCTGCACGACCGGCGCCGACGGCCTCTGCCAGGGCGCCGGGGTGCCGGGGGCGTACTACTGGCAGGAGCTCAGCCCGCCCGACGGCTACGCGGCTCCGGACACCACCGTGTTCGGCCCGCTGGTGCTGACCTCCGACAACCTCGCGGACGGTGTCTCGGTGACGGCGGTCAACCGGCTGCTGCCCACCCCGACGCCGACCCCGACGCCGACCAACTCGTCGAGCCCGACGAGTTCGCCGAGCGCGCCGGAGCCGACCACGCCGCCGGGGCCGACGGAGTCACCGAGCCCGTCGACGGTGAACCCGCTGCCCCCGCCCGGGGGGCAGTTGCCCAACACCGGCGCCAACGCCCTGCTGCCGCTGGGGATCGTCGGCGGCGCGGTGCTGGTGGCGTCCGGCGGTGCGCTGGTCCTGGTCGCCCGTAGGCGCAGGGCGCGGCACCAGTAGGAACCGGTGAGGTGGGGCGGGTCCGTGGCGCAGGTCGTGCCACGGGCCCGCCCGCCTTCCGTTCGCACGACGGTGATGACGAGGAGGAGGGCTGCCAGATGGCCCGCAGGAAGATCGGGAAGAGGGCGCGGTTCCGCCTGCTGGTGGGGGTGGTCGGCGCGGTGGTGGTCGCCGGGGCCACGGCCTTCGGGGTGACGGCCCGGGGCGGACCGGAGGAACGGGCGGTGACCATGGACGAGGCGTCCCGGCTGGCGCTGTCCCGGCTGTCGCTGTACCAGGCCAGTCCGGCGGCGGTGGCGCTCACCGCGGTGGAGGGCGGCGGCGTGCAGATCCGGGTGGAGGGGGTGGTGGACTACCGCACCCGCCGGGGGGTGGGCCGCTACCGGGTCTCCGGGGCCTCGGGTCAGCTCGACCACGGCCTGATCATCTGGGACGGCGACGGCCTCGGGCTGGCCCCGGAGCCGGCCGGCGACGGCCCCGCCTGGCAGCAGGCCGAGCACGTCCCCCGTTCCGGCTGGTCGCCGCGCTCGTACACGGCGGACCCGCTGGACGCCGGGCTCGGCCTGCTGGTCCGCCTCGGCGCGGACCGGCCGGACAACCCGCTGCTGCTCGCCCAGTCCGGGGCGCGCCGGCTCGGCCGGGACCGCATCGACGGCCGCGACTACGACCGCTTCTCCGGCCCGCGCGCCCAGGGCGTCGACCCGGGCGTCGGGCCGTCGCCGCTGACCTACTGGGTCGACGGCGACGGCTCCCTGCGCCGGGTCACGATGCGGATGTCCGGCCTGGGCACCCCGACGACCGTCGACCTCACCGGGCGGCAGGACGGCGTGCGGATGCCGGAGGCGCCGTGGGCCGCCGGGTGAGGCCCCGGCTCACCGGGGCCGTGGCCTACCGGGGCTGCGGCGGTGTCGGCAGGGCGGCGGCGTCCGTGGGCAGGGCGTAGCGGTCCGGGTCGACGGGCCCCGGCAGGTCCGTCGCCGGACGGCCCGGCGCCGAGGGGTCGGGCAGGGACGGCTGGGCGGGCGGGGCCGGCACCTGGTGGAACGGCACGCCGGGCGGCGCCGGGACGGTGGCGGGCTGCCCGCCGGGGAGCGGGCCACGGCCCTGGGCCCCGCAGGCCGCCAGGCCCTCCAGCCCGGCCGGGCTCTGGGTGTCGGGCGTGTTGCCGGTGAAGCAGTTGCCGGGGTCGGCGGAGGCCAGTACGAGGTCGACGCCGTTGCCGGTGGCCCGGTTGCCCTCGACGCGGTTGCCGCTCGCGGGGTGCCCGGGCGGGTCGGTGACGATGACCCCGGCGGCGCGGTTGCCCTGGACGAGGTTGCGCAGCACCTGGTTCGCGGTGCCGCCGCCGATCCCGAGGCCGAGGCCGAAGCCGCCGTCCGCCTGCTCCGGCGTGTCGGCGGCGTTGTTGTCGGCGATCACGTTCCCGGCGATCACCGCGCCGTGCTGCGGGGCGAGGGACTCCAGGTCGTTGGAGTTCACCGTCACGCCGACCCGGTTGCCGGCCACCCGGTTGCCGAGGATGTGGAGCCCGTCGGAGGCGTTGGTGAGCTCGATCCCGACCGCGTTGCGTTCCACGGTGTTGCCGCGCACGAGGGTGTCGCAGGGCTTGCACTGGCCGACGTAGATCCCGGAGTCGGCCTGCCCGGAGGCGTAGGAGTCCTCGATCACGCCGCCGCGCGCGTCGAAGGCGTAGATGCCGTACAGGCCGTTGTCGTACGCCGTCACCCGGGAGGCCCGGAAGCCCTGGACGGCCGGGAAGCGGTTGGTGTCCAGCGGGTCGTACGCGGAGCCGCCGGCGCCGTGCCGTTGCAGGTGTTCGTCGGTGACGCCGGTGAACAGGACGCCGTTGGCGAGGTAGCCGTGCACGGTGAGGTTCTCCACCACCGAGCCGGCGCCGGTGACGGTGATGCCGTTGACGAGCCGCACACCGCCGTCGAAGACGACGCCGTTGCGGTCCGTCCCGCGCAGGACGATGCGCGGCTTGGTGATCCGGACGCTCTCCGGGTACACGCCCGGATGGACCAGCACCGTCTCGCCCTCGCGTGCGACGTCCACGGCCTGCTGCACGGTGGGGAAGTCCTCCGGGACCTGGACGACCGTCCCGGCCGGATGGCGCGCGTCGGCGGAGGAATCGCCCGGTGCGGCGCAGCCGGCCAGGGCCAGGGTGGCCCCGAGCAGCGCCGCGGACAGTCGTCGCAGGGGTCTCACCACACGTGCGGGTGATGAATGGTGAGTGAGTTGACGCATCATCGGGAGTTGCATGAGAGGTGTTCTATCGTCTCCAATGTCGCCCATGCATGCCGAAACCGGAAAAGTGCGGAAACAGGCGGAAGCCGCCAGAACCGGTATTGACCGAAGGGCCGTGATCGCGGCCGGAGCGGTGCTCGCCGCCGGACTCGGCGCCGGCGTCGGGGCGTTGGCGCGCGGCGGCCACGACGGCGCCGCGCCGCACCCGGCGGCCCCGCCCCCCGACCCGGCACCCCCCTTCCACGGCCCCCGCCAGGCGGGTGTGACCGCGCCCCAGCAACCCGCCACCCACCTGCTGGCCTTCGACCTCGCGCCCGCCACGACCGCCGGCGGCCGGGACGCCCTGCGCGGCCTGCTCGGAGACCTCACCCGGCTGCTGGCCGCCGCGACCGCCGGCACCTCACCGGACCTTCGACTCCAGGGTGCCGAACCGGCCCGGCTCACCAGCCTGGTGGGCGTCGGCCCCGCACTCGCCGCCCGGCTCGGCCTCGACGTCCCGGCCGCACTCGCCGACCTGCCGACCTTCCCCGGCGACCGCCTCGACCCGGCGCGCGGCGGCGGCGACGTCCTCGTCCAACTCTGCGGCGCCGACCGCTGGACGCTGACCGTCGTCGCCGAACTCGCCACCGCCGCCGCCCGCGCCGCCGGCGCCGCACTCCGCTGGACCCAGTCCGGCTTCCTGCCCGCCACCGCCCCGGGCAGCACCGCCCGCAACCTGTTCGGCTTCAAGGACGGCACCGCCAACCCCGACGAGCCGACCGCCCGGCAGTGGGTCTGGGGCCCGCCGGGAGCGCACGAGAACGGCACCGTCCTGGTCTACCGGCGGATCCGGATGGACGTCGCCGCCTTCGCGGCCCTCCCCGGGGACCGGCGCGACCTGGTCATCGGCCGCCGCGCGGGCGACGGCGCCCCGCTCACCGGCACCGCCGAACACGACGAACCGGACGTCTACGCCAAGAACCCGGACGGCTCCTACGTCATCCCCGCCACCGCCCACGTCCGGCTCAGCAGCCCCCGTCTCGACGGCGGCGCACGCATGCTCCGCCGCGGCTACAGCTACGACGACGGCCCCGACGACCGCGGCCTGCTCTTCTGCGCCTTCATGCGCGACCCCGCCCAGTTCACCCGTGTCCAGACCCGCCTCGCCACCCGCGACGCCCTGAACCCGTTCGTCCAGCACCAGGCCTCCGCCGTCGCCTACGTCCTCCCCGGCGCCCCCGAGGGCACCACCCTGGGCGAGCGGCTCTGGGGCTGACGGGGGTAAGGAGGGAGGCGGCCGCCGGCGCGGTGGCCGGCGACGACGCGGCGAGGCGCGGTCGCCCCCCGGGAGCTTTCCGATCGAGGGGGCGCCCGCCCTGCCCGCGACGGCCCGGGGGCCGACGCGGGCTGCTCGCTGCGGGTGGCCCGGTGTCCGGTGGCTACCAGGCGACCGGCAGGTGGGCCGGGCTGCGGGTGGTGGTGCCGAGTTGCCAGGTGAGGCGGTCGACGGGGGTGGTGAGGCGGAGGCCGGGGAGGGCGGTGGCGAGGCGGCGGAGGGATTCGCGCATTTCCAGGCGCATCCGCCAGGCGCCGAGGCAGTAGTGGGGGCCGGCGCTGAAGGCGAGGGTCGGGGCGGGCAGCGGGTGGTCGAGGTCGGCGTCGAGGCCGTCGGGGAAGACGGCGGTGTCGCGGTTGGCGCTGCCGAGGCTGACGGCGAGGACGGCGTCGCCGGGGATGTGGACGCCGCCGAGGTCGACCGGTTCGGTGGCGCGTCGGGTGGTGGCCTCGTCGTCGCCGAGCGGGATGAAGTGGAGGAGGCGTTCGGTGACGTGTTCGGTGGTGTCGGGGTCGGCGAGGCGGGGCCAGTACTCGGGGCGTTCGCCGAGCAGGTAGACGAGGGCGTTGCCGAGGGCGCCGGTGACGCTCTCGTTGCCGCTCGCGGTGAGCCCGCAGACCAGGTAGACGAGGGATTCCTCGGGGACGCCACCGTCCTGGTCGGCGGCCCGGACGAGGCTGCTGACGAGGTCGTCGCCGGGGGTGCGGCGACGCCGGGCGATCAACTCGCCGGTGTAGGCGGCGTATTCGGCGAGCGCGTCGGCCGGGTCCAGGGCGTCGTCGGCCGGGGCGGCAGTGTCGTCCTGGGTGCCGTCGGAGAGGATAGCGCGGGTCCAGCGGCGGAGCCGCTGCTCGTCGAGGTGGTCCGGCCCGTCCCCGTCGAGCCCCATCAGGCGGCTGGTGACGGCGAAGGGCACCGGCCGGGTGAAGGCGTCGACCAAGTCGGCGGGGGAGCCGCCGGCCGCGAGGGCGTCGACGGCCTGCTGGACGCTCTCCGCGACCCAGGGCTGCCAGCCGGCGATGGCGCGTGCGGTGAAGGCCCGTTGGACGGTGCTGCGCAGCCGGCGGTGTTCCGGTCCGTCCTGGTTGAACATCGACGCCGGGTTGCTGGAGACGTCGGCGCCGCCGCCGGGGGTGCCGACGGTGTGCAGGTCGCCGCGGGTGAAGCGGGGGTCGGTGAGGGTCTGTCGGACGTCGTGGTAGCGGGTGACCAGCCAGGCGGGGGTGCCGTCGGGAAGGGTGGTGGGGTGGGGCGGCTGGGCGGGGGTGACGGGGAGTCGGTGCAACGGGGGGAGGGCGGGTGCGGCGGTGGACATGGGTCCCTTCGGGGTCGGCGGTCCGGCGCGGGATGAGAATCCAACTGTCGTATTTACGTAGGTAATTGGATCCTGCTGCTGCTTGTCCCGTTGGTCCCGATGGTAGCGATTTCACCTCCTTCGGTCAGGGTTTCACCGGGGCCTGTCCGGCGTCGGATCGGCGGGCAGCAGCGGCCGGAGGGCGCCCAGGACGGCGCCGATGCAGACCTCGCGCAACTCCTCGCGGCTGCACGTCTCCTCGGTGAGCCAGTCGACGACCAGCCCGTCAGTCCGTCAGCCCGAGGCCGCGAAACTGGCCGGTGAGCGCGGTCGGATCGGTCGTCCCCGCGGTGAGCCCGACGTAGCCGTCCGGGCGGACCAGCACCACGGCGTCGCCGTCGATCCCGTAGGCGCGGCGGGCGTGGCCGTCGGGGTCGAGGACGCCGACCCGGCGCACGCCCGGGAGGTCGGGCAGGGCGGCCGGGGTGGCCGCGCCGCCCTGGCCGCCGAAGGCCAGCAGGGTGGCGTGCGGGCCGCGGAAGAGGTCGAACAGGCGGGTGGGGGCGCCGTCGGCGGTGGCGCAGGGGGCGTCCGGGGCGCGGTCCCCGGCGCGGATGCCGGTGGCGTCGTCCAGGTCGCGGCCGAGCGGCCCGCCCCGGTAGTGGACGGACAGCCCGGTGAGGTCGGCGCCGGCCGAGTTGGCCAGGCTGAGGAACTGGTCGGTCAGGGCCCGGGCCCCGCCGCTGCCGAACAGCGCCCGGTGCTGGGCGGAGGAGGCGGCCAGGACGGTGCGGGCGACGGGCAGCCGTTCGGCCTGGTAGCTGTCGAGGAGCGGGTCGGGGGTGCCGCGCAGCGCGGCCGCCAGCTTCCAGCCGAGGTTGTGCGCGTCCTGGATGCCGGTGTTCATGCCCTGGCCGCCGGCCGCGGAGTGGCAGTGGGCGGAGTCCCCGGCGAGGAACACCCGGCCGTCGCGGTAGCGCTCGACCATGCGCACGGTCGGCCGCCAGACGGTGGACCAGGTCGGCTCGTGCAGCCGGGCGCCGGGCAGGCCGGCCCGTTCGGCGAACAACTCCCGGAAGGTGTCCAGGGTGGGGGCGGGCAGCCGGCCGTGCTCGTCGGGGGTGACGGAGGCGTGGACGGCCCAGGTGCCGTCCTGGCGCAGCGGGACCAGTACCAGGGCGCCGACGCCGAACCGCGGGTCGTCCCAGACGTGCATGGCGTCCGGCGCGAACCCGTCCAGACGCATGGTGGCCATCAGGAAGCGCTCCTCCTCCCAGGTCTCGCCGAGGAACGGGATGCCGGCCAGTTTGCGGACGGTGCTGCGGCCGCCGTCGCAGCCGACCAGGTAGCGGGCGGCGATCCGCTCGGGGGCGGCCCCCGCGTGCTCGCCGCGCCGGACGGTGGCGAGGGCGCCGTCCCCGTCCTGGGCGTAGTCGAGGAGCTCGGTGTCCAGCTCGACGGTGACGCCGTAATCGGCGAGCCGGTCGCGCAGCACGGCCTCGGTGTGGTGCTGGGCGAGCATCAGCAGGCCGCGGTAGGGGCGGTCGGGGGTCGGGGCGTTGGCGGGCGCCGGGTCGACCTCCTGGACGAGCCGGGAGCCCTGGTAGCTGTGGATCCTGAGGTTGAGGTCGCCGCGGGCGAGGATCTCGCCGGCCACGCCGAGGTCGTCGAACACCTCCAGCGTCCGGGGGTTGATGCCCTTGCCGCGCACGCCGCGGTCGCGGAAGGCCGGATCCCGTTCGATGATCCGGCAGTCGACCCCCGCGCGGGCCAGTCCGACGGCGAGCGTCAGTCCGACCGGGCCGGCGCCGACCACGAGGACGTCGGTCGTACGGGCAGTGCTCATGGCGGGCCCCTCCTCGAAATAAGATACGGAACGTTTCTTACTCTCGACTGTAGACTGGGCCCGATAAGAAACGCAACGTATCTACGAGGATGGGTGCGGACCTCGGTGACGACCGGCAGCGCAGCGGAAGACGGACCGGCGGGCGGCAGGGCCTCCCGCCGGCGCGGCGACGAACTGGAACGGGCGATCTTCGAAGCCGTCTGGGCCGAACTCGCCGACCACGGCTACGACCGGCTCACCATGGACGGCGTCGCCGCCCGCGCCCGGACCAGCAAGCCGGTGCTCTACCGCCGCTGGTCCAACCGCGCCGCGCTGGTCGTCGCCGCCCTCGGCCGCAACGCCCCCGACTACCGGGAGCCGCCCGACACCGGCGAGCTGCGGGCCGACCTGTCGCTCTTCCTGCGCAGCCTGCTGCACCGCTTCGACGACCTGCCGCCGGACGCCGTGCACGGCCTCCTGGTCGACCTGGTGCGCGACCCCGAACTGCGCGAGCACTTCCGGGGGTTGGTCTCCCAGGGCCCGGTGGTCGGCCTGGCGGCGATGATGCGCCGCGCCGCCGACCGGGGCGAGATCAACCCCGCGCGGCTCACCCCCCGCACCTGCTCGCTGCCGCTCGACCTGCTGCGCGAGGCCGCCCTGCTCGGCGGCGGCGTCCCGCCCGACCACGTCATCGACGAGATCATCGACGAGGTCGTCCTGCCGCTGCTCACGGCGCCGTCCGCGGGCTGACCGGCGAGGCCGGTGTCCGGACGGTGGCCGACCCGGCCGACCTGGCCGACCTGGCCGACCGTCGGCGGCTCCCGGCGGCTCCCGGCGGCTCCCGGCGACCCTCGGAGCCCCGGACGTCACCAGACGACCGGCATGCTCCGCAGGCCGAAGACGATGTCGTTGTGCTTGAACGCGGACTGCGTCAACGGTTCCGCCAGCCGTAGCCCCGGCATGCGGCGCAGCAGGGTGGCCAGTGCGACCTGCAGCTCGATCCGGGCCAGCTGCTGGCCGATGCACTGGTGCGGGCCGAAGCCGAACGCCAGGTGCGCGCGGTCCCGTCGGCCCAGATCGACGGTGTCCGGGGCCGGGAACACGTCCTCGTCCCGGTTGCCGGACGGGATCGCGGCGACCAGCCAGCTTCCCGCCGCCACCGCGGTACCGCCGACCGTGACGTCCTCGGTGGCGTACCGCAGCAGCCCGAACTGGATCACCGACAGGTAGCGCAGCAGCTCCTCCACGGCGGTGCCGATGGTGTCCGGGGCGGCCCGTAGCGCGGCCGTCCGCTCCCGGTCCGCCATCAGCACCAGGGTGCTGAGCGCGATCATGTTGGCGGTCGACTCGTGCCCGGCGACCAGCAACAGCACGCCGAGCGTGGCCAACTCCGGTACGGTCGGCGGCCGGTCGGTCGCCTCGCCGCGGACGATCAGCCGGCTCAGCAGGTCGTCCTGCGGCTCGGCGAGGCGTCGAGCGATCAGCTCGCCGAGGTAACCCTCCAGCCGCCGGGTGGCCGCGTCGCGGGTGGCCTCGTCGGCCTCGAAGCCGATCAGCACCTCGCTGTCGCGCTGGAAGGCCTCGTGGTCGTCGTAGGGCACGCCGAGCAGCTCGCAGGTCACCAGCGACGGGATCGGCAGCGCGAAGTCCCGCACCAGGTCGGCGCTCGACCCGGCGAGCATCGCGTCGATGTGCCGGTCGGCGATCCGCTGGACGGACGGTCGCAGCGCCTCCATCCGGCGCACGGTGAACTCGCCGATCAGCAGCCGTCGCAGCCGTGCGTGCGCTTCGCCGTCCAGCTGGATCATCGAGCCCGGGGGCGGGTCGCGCCGGTCGTAGGAGGGCAGCATGTGCATCGAACCCGCGCCGCGGGAGCTCAGCCGTGGATCCGCGAGCACGCTCCGGATGTCCTCGTACCGGCTGACCAGCCACGCGTCCATCCCGGCCGGGCAGCGCACCGGCGACACGGGCGCGTGGGCGCGCAGCCGGGCGTAGGTCTCGTCGGGGTCGAAGGGGCGGGAATCCGGTCGGGTGACCGGGAATTCGGGGGCGTCGGAGGCCGGGTCAGGGCGCGGTTTCGTCATGGGTGGCGGCTCCAGGATGATGGAGGGAGAGCGCATCGCGCCGACGCGCACGGGGCGGGCTCTCTTCGTGGACCGCGGCGGGCCCCGCACGGCGGCCGCGCGGCCGACTGAAGCGTCGGACCGCCGGGCGTTCGACCAGTGTGTAGAGGGCCGCCGCGAGGGCGAGGCTGATCGCGACGGTGAGCAGGACGTGCACCAGCCTCGTCGACGGGGAGGCGGTCGCCGCTTCGCCCGTGGCGTGCACGCCGTCGATCGGACCGTACTGGATGACGAGGTAGTGCACGAGGTAGAGGGCGAACGAGATCTCGCCCAGCCACACCGTGATCCGGCCGCTGAAGGGCGTGCGCGCGGTGCGTACGTCGGCGGCGGCGCCGGCCGCGATCACCAGGGCGAGTGCGAACGCGGTCGGTCCGGCGCAGAGTCGGAACACGCCGGGCAGCTGGGACTGGACCACCACGCAGGCGACCGTCAGGAGGAACGCCGGCGTCATGCCCAGGCGGATCCACTTCCCCGAGACCACGATGCGCGCCATCAGGATGCCGAGGACGAATTCGAGCATTCTGGTGAAGGGCAGGCTGTAGGCGAACCAGGACTGCAACTCCGCGATCGCCGGATCCCATGACGTGGCCGGCCGCGCCGGTAACACCTGGGCGGCGAACGGGACGGCGATGATCGCGATGGCGACGCCCACCGCCCACGACCACAACCGCGACGGCCGGATGCGCCCGATGAGGCGGATGAGCCAGGGGAACGCGAAATAGAAGACCAACTCGCAGCCGAGGGTCCAACTCGGCACATTGATTCCGATCAGCCCGCCGAGGGCGTCGAAGTTCGGAATCCAGGGCTCGATCAGCAGCAGCGGCGGAATCGTGTTGATCGCCGTGATCGACACACCGGCCGCGGCCATCAACGCCACGGTGGCGGCGAAGGTCGTCAGGTGATTCGGAAGGATCTTCACCAGACGCCGGCGCCAGAACAGCCCTGCGGTGTCGTTCGGGTCGGCGACCCAGGTGAGGATGAAGCCGCTGAGCACGAAGAAGAACGCCACCCCGACCGGTCCGAGGGTCGTGATCAGATACGGCAGGCCGGGGTGTATTGATCCGACGATCTGACCGGCCAGGTGGGATATCAGCACGGCGAACGCCGCGATGAACCGCATACCGGTCAACGACGGCAGACGGCTCGGACGAGCGGACGGTTCCGGTGCCCGCATCACCGCTTCCCTGCCGACGACGACATCCACGCCACCTAGATTTCTCGTGTGGGATCCGAGCATGTGCGTAAACCGTCGAACCACTATCAAATGGCCCTGTCGGCACGGTCAAGCTGATTTTCTCGATGCACCGCATCGCCTCGTACGGCCCAGCGGACCGGCCCGGCGGATCGGCCCGGCGATCCGCTGGGCCGTGGCCCTGTTCACATGAAGTGGTCGCCTTAGTCGGCTTGGTCGCCCTAGTCGACTTAGTCGTCGAGGCGGCCGACCAGGTCGTATCCGGCCTCGTCGATGGCGGCGGCGACGGCGTCGTCGGCCAGCGGCCGGGTGCTGTCGACGGTGACCTGGCCGGTGGCGAGGTCCACGGCGACGTCGGTGACGCCGTCGATCTGCTGCAGTTCGGCGGTCACCGAGGTGACGCAGTGGCCGCAGGTCATGCCCTTCACCTGGAAGACGGCCCGCCCGGCGGTCCCGGTGGCGGGGGGCGTGGTGGCGCCGGTGCCGCAGGAGCCGCAGCAGGCGGCGGCGGTCTCGGTGACGGCGGTCTCGACGGTGACGGCGGTCTCGGTCATGGGGGTGCTCCTGTCGTCAGTGCCCGGCGCCGGCCGCGGCTGCGGTCGGCTGCTTCGCTCTTCGAACATACCATACCCCCCTAGGGTATCTGTAAGTGCTGTTCCCGGCGGCCCCGGGCGTCCTCGACCGATCGTCAACCGATCCTTGTGGCACTCTCGTTGCGCCCTTCCGGCAGGGTGGACGCGGCCGCCCGCATCCCGGCGGCCGGCCCCGGCAGGCGGCCGATCCCACCACCCGAGGTGACACTCCATGGACCACACCACCCGACCGGGAGCACGCGGCCCGCGCGGACTGCGCGAGATCCTGGCGGCCGGCGAGCGGACGTACTCCTTCGAGTTCTTCCCCGCCAAGGACGACGCCGGCGAGCGCGCCCTGTGGGCCGCGATCCGGCGGGTGGAGGCGGTCGCGCCGACCTTTGTCTCCGTCACCTACGGCGCGGGCGGCTCCTCCCGCGACCGCACCGTCGAGACCACCGAGCGGATCGCCGCCCAGACCACGCTGCGGCCGGTGGCCCACCTGACCGCCGTCGGCCACTCCACCGCCGAGCTCCAGGCCGTCCTACGGCGCTACGCGGACGTCGGGATCCGCGATGTCCTCGCGCTGCGCGGCGATCCGCCCGGCAACCCGAACGGTGCCTGGCAGCCGCACCCCCGGGGCCTGCGGCACGCCGCCGAACTGGTCGAACTCGTCAAGGGCTGCGGCGCGTTCACGGTCGGGGTGGCGGCCTTCCCGGAGCGCCACCCGCGCTCGGCGGACTGGGCGGGGGACATCCGGCACTTCGTCGCCAAGTGCCGGGCGGGCGCCGACTACGCCGTCACCCAGATGTTCTTCGAGGTCGAGCACTACCTGCGGCTGCGCGACCGGCTCGCCGAGGCCGGCTGCGACACCCCGGTCATCCCGGAGATCATGCCGCCCACCGACGTCCGCCAGATCGCCCGCTTCGCCGAACTCAGCGGCGCCTCCTTCCCGGCGGGCCTGGCCGCACGGCTGGAGGCGGCCCGCGGCGACCGGCCGGCCGCCCACCGCATCGGCGTCGACCACGCCACCCGGATGGCCGAACGCCTGCTCCACGAGGGCGCGCCCGGCCTGCACTTCATCACGCTGAACCGCTCCACCGCCGCCCTGGAGATCCACCGCAACCTCGGACTGGACCGGGTGGCGCAGCCGCAGGCGCCGCTGGCGGCGGCCTGACGGGGGAGTGCCGGGGGCCTGACGAGGGAAGGCCGGGGGCCTGACGGGGGAGCGCCGGGCCCCGGCGGGGTGCGGCAGGTGATACCCGGTGCGGGTCTATGGTGCTCGGCGCTGGCGAACCCGTGGCACCAGGGAAGGCGGACCCACCATGCACGCGATCCTGCACGCGCTGTCCATCGCCGGAGCGATGACCTGGGAGATCACCTGGGCGCTGATCCTTGGCTTCCTGCTCTCCGCCGTCGTCCAGGCCGTCGTCCGCAAGTCCACCGTCGTCCGGCTGCTCGGCGACGACCGCCCCCGCACCCTCGCCGTCGCCGCCCTCCTCGGCGCGGCCTCCTCCTCCTGCTCGTACGCGGCGGTGGCCCTCGCCCGCTCGCTGTTCCGCAAGGGCGCGGACTTCACCGCGGCGATGGCCTTCGAGATCGCCTCGACCAACCTGGTCGTCGAACTCGGCGTCATCCTGGCCCTGTTGCTCGGCTGGCAGTTCACGGCGGCGGAGTTCGTCGGCGGGCCGGTGATGATCCTCGTCCTCGCCCTGCTCTTCCGGCTGCTGTTGCGTGACCGGCTGCTGCGCGAGGCCCGCGCCCAGGCCGAACGCGGCCTGGCCGGCTCGATGGAGGGCCACGCGGCGATGGACATGTCCGTCGCCGGGGAGGGCTCCTTCGTCCGGCGGCTGCTGTCCCGGCAGGGCGTCACGTCCGTGTCGCACGTGTTCGTGATGGAGTGGGCGGCCATCCTCAAGGACCTCGTCCTCGGGCTGCTCATCGCCGGTGCCATCGCCGCCTGGGTGCCGGACTCCTTCTGGCAGGCCTTCTTCTTCGCCGGCCATCCGCTCGCCGGCCGGCTGTGGGGCCCGCTGGTCGGTCCGCTGGTGGCGATCGCGTCCTTCGTCTGCTCGATCGGGAACGTGCCGCTCGCGGTGGTGCTGTGGAAGGGCGGGATCAGCTTCGGCGGGGTCGTCGCGTTCATCTTCGCGGACCTGCTGATCCTGCCGATCCTTAATATCTACCGGAAGTACTACGGCCGCCGGACGGCGCTGTTCCTGCTCGGCACCTTCTACACGGCCATGGTGCTGGCCGGCTACGTCGTCGAGTTCCTCTTCGGCGCGCTCGGCCTGGTCCCCGACCAGCGCCACGCCGAGATCCCGATGGCGGGCGTCGGGTGGAACTACACCACCTGGCTCAACCTCGCCTTCCTCCTCCTCGCCGCCGCCCTGCTCGCCCGCTTCCTGCGCACCGGCGGCCGCGCGATGCTCCGGATGATGGGCGGCGAGCCCGCCGCCGGGGACGGGCGCCAGCACGACCACCACTGACGCGCCGCCGACCCCCAAACACCTACCGGGGGTATCCATGCTTGCCTCGGATACCCCCTGGGGGTATAAAGGAGTCCAGCGCCGACCGATACCCCTCGCAGGTATGAAGGCCGGGCCGGAGACGCTCAGCACGTTCCCTGCACGACGACTGGCACGAGGAGCAACGATGACCACCCAGGCACCCGCCTCCACGGAGGTGGAACTCTCGATCGGCGGCATGACCTGCGCCTCGTGCGCGGCCCGGATCGAGAAGAAGCTGAACCGGATGGACGGCGTCTCGGCGAGCGTCAACTACGCCACCGAGAAGGCGAAGGTCGCCTTCGACGCGGGCGTCGACGTCGCCGACCTGATCGCCACCGTCGAGGCCACCGGCTACACCGCGGCGCTACCGAAGCCGCCGGCCGCCGAAGGCCCGGGCGGGCAGGCCGGCTTGACCGAGGCGGCCGACGAACTGACCCCGCTGCGCCAGCGGCTGTTCACGGCCGTGGTGCTCGCGGTACCGGTGATCGCGATGGCGATGGTGCCGGCCCTGCAGTTCGACAACTGGCAGTGGCTGTCGCTGGTGCTGGCCGCGCCGGTGGTCACCTACGGCGCCTGGCCGTTCCACAAGGCCGCGTTCACCAACGCCCGGCACGGCGCCGCGACCATGGACACCCTGGTCTCGCTCGGCACCGGCGCCGCGTTCCTCTGGTCCCTGTGGGCGCTGTTCCTCGGCGACGCCGGGATGCCGGGCATGCGGCACGGCTTCGAGCTGACCATCGCCCGCGGCGACGGCTCGTCGAACATCTACCTGGAGGCGGCGGCCGGCGTCACCGCCTTCATCCTGGCCGGCCGCTACTTCGAGGCCCGCTCCAAGCGCACCGCGGGCGCCGCGCTCAAGGCGCTGCTGGAACTGGGCGCCAAGGACGTCACCGTGCTGCGAGGCGGGGCCGAGGTCCGGATCCCGGTCGGCGACCTGGCCGTGGGCGACCGGTTCGTGGTGCGGCCGGGCGAGAAGATCGCCACCGACGGCGTGGTGGTCGAGGGGGCCTCGGCGGTCGACGCCTCGATGCTCACCGGCGAGTCCGTACCGGTCGAGGTCGGCGTCGGCGACCAGGTCACCGGCGCCACCGTCAACGCGGGCGGCCGCCTGGTGGTCGCAGCCACCCGAATCGGCGCCGACACCCAGCTGTCCCGGATGGCCAGGCTGGTCGAGGACGCCCAGAACGGAAAAGCCGCCGCCCAGCGCCTCGCCGACCGGATCTCCGCCGTCTTCGTCCCGATCGTGATCACCCTGGCGGTGGCCACCCTCGGCTACTGGCTGGGCACCGGCGAGGGCTGGACCGCCGCCTTCACCGCAGCGGTCGCCGTGCTGATCATCGCCTGCCCGTGCGCCCTGGGCCTGGCCACCCCGACCGCGCTGCTGGTCGGCACCGGCCGCGGCGCCCAGCTGGGCGTCCTGATCAAGGGCCCGGAGGTGCTGGAGTCCACCCGCAAGGTCGACACCATCGTCCTGGACAAGACCGGCACCGTCACCACCGGCCGGATGACCCTGCTCGCCGTGCACACCGCCGAGGGCGTCGGCGAGGCCGAGGCGCTGCGCCTGGCCGGCGCCCTGGAGCACGCCTCCGAGCACCCGATCGCCCGGGCGATCGCCGGCGCCGCCGCCAAGGCCGGCGAGCTGCCCGCGGTCGAGGGCTTCGAGAACGTCCCGGGCCTGGGCGTCCAGGGCGTGGTGGACGGCCACGCGGTGGTCGCCGGCCGGGAGGAGCTGCTGAACGACTGGTCGCAGTACCTGCCGGAGGGCCTGGCCACGGCCAAGCGCACCGCCGAGGCGGCCGGGCGGACCGCGATCGCGGTGGGCTGGGACGGCGAGGCCCGGGCCGTCCTGGAGGTCGCGGACGCGGTCAAGCCGACCAGCGCCGAGGCGATCGCCCGACTGCGCGCACTGGGCCTGACCCCGGTGCTGCTGACCGGCGACAACCGGGCGGTCGCCGAGGCCGTCGCGGCCGAGGTCGGCATCGCCCCGGAACACGTCATCGCCGAGGTCATGCCCGAGGACAAGGTCGACACCGTCAAGCGGCTCCAGGCCGAGGGCAAGGTCGTGGCGATGGTCGGCGACGGCGTCAACGACGCGGCCGCGCTCGCCCAGGCCGACCTCGGCCTGGCGATGGGCACCGGCACCGACGCCGCGATCGAGGCCGGCGACCTCACCCTGGTGCGCGGCGACCTGCTGGCGGCGGCCGACGCCATCCGGCTCTCCCGCAGGACCCTGGCCACCATCAAGGGCAACCTGTTCTGGGCCTTCGGCTACAACGTCGCCGCCCTGCCGCTGGCCGCGGCCGGGATGCTCAACCCGATGATCGCGGGGGCCGCGATGGCCTTCTCGTCGGTCTTCGTGGTCGGCAACAGCCTGCGGCTGCGCCGCTTCCGCTGAACCGCCCACCCCGCTAGACCCGCCGGGGCCCCGGAACCGCACCAGGTTCCGGGGCCCCGGCGCATCCCGGGCCCCGGCCCGTCACCGGACGCCCCTCAGCCCTGCTCGGGCAGCCCCACCGCCTGCCACCGGTACGCCGCGTCCTCCTGCCAGCACTGCAACTCGCCCTCCACCACCGCGGCCAGGCACAGCCGCCAGTCCTCGCCCATCGCGAGCGCGACCCGGGTGGCCGGGCGCAGCGTCGGCCGCCACCAGCGCGCCCGCCGGGAGGCGCCGCCGGCCGGCAGCCGCAGCCGGACGCCGCCCGCGCCGGCCAGCGCCACCGTCGGGCCGCCGCGGTGGCCGGCCATCGCGACGCCGAGGGACGGTTCGCCGTCGCCGATCTCGGGGGCCGGGCCGGCCGCGCCGAGGGTGTGCAACTGGACGGAGCCGTCCGGGCGCAGCGTGGCGGCCTGCGGGCCGGCGGAGGTGCGGGCCAGCGCCCCGGCGCGCAGGGTGCCGGGCGGCCCCAGCGGGGCGGGGCCCTGGGCCGAGCCCGGCCGCCAGCTCAGCACCTGCTCCCGGTGCTCGACCAGGACCAGCCAGGATCCGGCCCGCTCCTCCAGGGCGGCGAGCACCCGGTCGGCCGGGCAGCCGGGCAGCTCCTGGCCGGTGAGGGTGAGGCCGGGCGCCCAGCGGTAGGAGCGCAGCGCGCCGCCGGCCGCCGTCCAGACCGTCATCTCCCCGGCGGAGTTGACCGCCCCGGCGAGCCCGCTGACGCCGCGCGCGGCCTCCCACCAGCCGGCCGAGGTGCCGACCCAGAGCGTGCCGCCGCGGTCCTCGGCGCAGACCACCAGTTCGCCCTGGCCGCCGGCCCAGCCGGCCACCAACTCCCGGACCGGGCCGGGCCCCTGGCCGGCCGGCAGGCGCTGCCCGTGGTGTCCGGGGCCGGCCAGTGCGGTGCCGTCGGCGCCGCCGGTGACCAGCAGCGGCCGGCCGGCCCGGTCGGGCAGCACGGCCAGGCCCGCGGTGCGCGCCACCGGCCGGTGGGAGCGCAGGAGTTCGCGGCCACGGCCCACCCAGGGGCCGAGCGGGGAGGGGCGGCGGTCCGGTTCCCGGGCGAGCGGTTCGCAGGCCCAGCGCGCCAGGTCCTCGCCGTAGCCGGCGGCCAGGAGTTCGGCGCGGGCCTGCTCGGAGGCCAGCCGGTGGTCGAGCCGGCCGTGGTCGGGCAGCAGCAGGGTACGGGCGAGGGTGCCGACCGCGAACAGGTCCTTGGCGGTGGTGGGGAAGCCGCCGACCTGCTCGGCCTCCGGCGGGACGTGCCCGGGGGTGAACACCGCGACGGTGAGGGTGTGGTCGAGCGGGGCCAGGAAGGTCAGGTCGATCAGCTTGACCTGGTTCTGGGCGTCCACCAGGACGTTGGCGGGGGAGATGTCGCGGTGCACCCAGCGCTTGCGGTGCAGTTCGTCGACGATCCGGCAGAGCCGGGCCAGCACCTCGGCCACCGCCGCCGGGCCGCCGCGCTGGCTGCGGGCCCAGGTGTGCAGCGGCACGCCCTCGACCCAGGGGGAGATCTGGTAGCCGAGCAGCCCGGCGGAGGGCGCCGCGCCGGGGCGGTGCGGGGAGGGACCGAGCAGGAAGCTGGGCACCACCAGGTCGGTCACGCCCAGACGGTGGGCGTTGTGCGAGACGTCGTCCCAGCGGCCGAGCCAGCGTCGCACCTCGGAGGGGTCGCGCTCCAGCATGATCTTCGCGGCGACGAGTTCCTTGAGCCCGCTGTGGCCGGTCCGCACCGCCCGCCACACCTCGGCCTCGCCGCCCCGGTGGTGGAATTCCAGGAGTTCGTACTGCTCGGGGTCGAACTCCGGCCCGAACCGGAGCCCGGGCACCCAACGCGACTCGGACACGAAACCCCCGACTGGACCCTGTTGGCCTGTTCGCCCTGACCCGACCTCGGGTCGGTTCCCGCACGGTGGTTCTCGCACCGCTGCTGCTGTGCCGCCCAGGATAGTGCTCATTTCTGTTCGTCTGCCCGGTGGAGGGCCTATTCTGATGGGCGCCCGAGCAACATCGACACGACGTCAACTCATGATCACTCACGGCACGTTGATCATGGGGGTGGATTTCCTAGCGCAGGGGGACGGTGCATGGCGCAGCTCGCGGTGCTGCTGATCGTGGTGGCACTGGCCGGTGCGGCAGTCGTCGTACTGGCCCGCCGCCGACGGAGCCTGGACGCCCAGGCCGTGGCCAAGGCGCTGGCCGCGGCCGCCGAACGGCTCGCCGCCGGCAAGGCCCCGCAGGCCCGGCGCCGCTACGCGCGCCTCGCCCAGCGGCTCGCCACCGGCCCCGAGGAGCTGCGCCCGCAGCGCGGCCTCGCCCTGCTCGGCCAGGCCGAGGCCACCGTCCCCACCGGCGACCAGCAGGCCACCCTCGCCCTGCACCGCGAGGCGTTCCCGCTGCTCGCCGACCCGGCCCGGCAACTGCCCCGGTGGAGCCTGCACCGCCTCGCCGAGGAGCGGA
Source organism: Kitasatospora sp. NPDC086801 (assembly GCF_044745805.1). NCBI lineage: Bacteria > Bacillati > Actinomycetota > Actinomycetes > Kitasatosporales > Streptomycetaceae > Kitasatospora > Kitasatospora sp. NPDC086801. Next base: position 114,288 of record NZ_JBIVAX010000012.1, on the reverse strand, counting down.
TATCCGCCCCCGAGGGCGACCTCGGGCCGCTGCTCGCCTTCCTCCAGGCCACCGCCGACGGCGCCGAACCCGGCGAGGAGGCCGCGGCGGCCGCCCGCGTCACGGACTGGCTGCAACGGCTCTGCCGCGAGGGCACCCCCGAGCAGCGCGAGAGCGCCACCACCCGGTCGCTGGCCGCACTGCCCGGCCGGGACTGGCCGGTGCTGGCCCGGGCCGCCCTGCTGCGCGACACCGACCGCACCGCCGAGGCCGAGACCCTGCTCGCCGCGGCCGCCCCCGGCGGCAGCGGCGAACTCTGGTTCCGCTGGGGCGCCCAACTGTTCACCCTGCACCGGGACGAACCCGCCGTCGCCGCCTTCGACGAGGCACTGCGCCGCGGCCCCGGCGAGCCCTCCCCGTGGGGACGCGGCCCGGCCCTGCACACCGAGAGCCTGCTCTTCCGGGGCCTGGCCCGGCAGCGGCTCGGCGCCACCGACGCCGCCTGGGCCGACCTCGCGGCCGCCGCCACCGAGACCCCCGGCGACCCCCGCCCCCGCTACGCCCTCGGCCGGCTCGCCCTGCTGCTCGGCGCCGACGACCAGGCCCGGGAGCAGTTCACCGCCGCCCTGACCGTCCAACCCTCCTTCGCCCCGGCCCGGTTCGGCCTCGCCCTGGTGCACGAGCGGGCCGCGCGCCCCGCCGAGGCGGCCGCCGACTACCGCACCGGCCTCGGCCTGGCCCCCGACTGGCGCCCGGCCCGGGTCCGGCTCGGCGCGGCCCTGCTCGCCGCCGGGCGGACCGCCGAGGCCGCGCCCGTCCTCGACGCCGAGGCCGACGTCGAACCGGACTCCCGCTGGGCCCGGATCGCCGCCTTCCACCACGGTCTCGCCCTCGCCCGCACCGACGACCCGGCCGGTGCCCTGGCCCGCTGGGAGCCGCTGCGCGACGACGAACTGCGCGAACGGCAGGCCCTGGCCCGCGACCGACTCGCCCGCACCCGGCTGGCCGACGACCCGGTGGCCGCCCGGGAGCTCTGGCAGCAGGCCGCCGCCGACCACCCGGCCGCCCCCGGCTACCGGGCCGCGCTGCGCGAGGCCGCCCTGCGCGAGGCCGCGCACCTGCTGATCATCGGCCGCGACCGGCCCGAACCGCGCGAGCGGGCCGCCGCCGCCCTCGCCCTCGCCGACACCCTGCCCGGCTCCGTCACCCACCGGCAGACCCGGCTGCGCGCCGCCCTCGCCCTGGCCGAGGGCTCCGCCGAACCGCTGACCACCCTGCTCGACGCCGCCACCGGGCCGCGCGACCGCTACCACCTGGCCGCCGCCGCCCTGCTGACCGGCCGTCCGGTCCAGACCATCGCCCTGCTCGCCCCGCTCACCCCCGACCCGGCCGGCGACCCGGCCCTCGCCCGGCTGCGGGCGCTGCTCGCCGAACGGGCCGGCAACTGGGCCGCCGCACTGGACTGGTACCGCCACTTCCTGACCGCCGGCCAGGCCCCCGAAACGCCGCAGCCCCTGCCCGCGACGGCCGACTGCGCTGTTTGCACCGCCCCCGCCACCGGCGCCTGCGCCGGCTGCGGCCGGGAGGCCTGCGCCGCCCACCTGCACCGGCCCGCCGACGGCGCCTCGCCGCGCTGCGTGCGCTGCGCCGGCCCAGCCCTGCGCGCCGTCCTGGACTGCGCCCGCCGGGCCGGGGTGCCCGAACAGGCCGAACCCGTCCTCGCCGCCTGGGCGCAGGCCCTCGGCGACGGCGCCCCCGTACGGCTGGACCTCGCCCTGCTGCGCGCCGAACTCGGCCGACTGGACGAGGCGTTGGCCGACCTGCCGGCGGACGCCGCCGCCGCGCGCGGCGCCGTCCTGATCCGCCGGGCCGGCGCCGCCCTCGACGCCGGGGAGCCCGGACGCGCGGCCGGTGACCTGCGCCAGGCCCTCACGCTCGCCCCGGACCGGCCGCAGGCCGCCGCCGCGCTCGTCCTGCTCGCCGAGCACGAGGCCCACCAGCACGCCGTCGAGGGCCGCCACCGCGAGGCCTGGGACGGCTACCACGCCCTGCTCCTCAAGGACCCGGCCCACCCCCGGCTGCTGCACGCGCTCGGCCTGGCCGGCTACCGGCTCGCGGTCTCCGCCGCCGCCGCCGCCGCCGACGACGACGACGGCGCCGGGGCCGGGGCCGGGGCCGGGGCCGGGCCGGACGAGCGGATCTGGACCTGGACGCTCGGCTGCCTGGTCGCCGCCCTGCACCAGCCCGACCTGTGGGCGGAGTCCGCTCGGATCACCGGCCGCCCGGCCGACCCGCAGCGGATGTCCACCGCCCGCAGCGCGCTCACCGACCGCCTCCGCGAGGACCTGCGCGCGCTGGACCGGGCCGCCGACCGCACCGGCGACGAGGTCACCGCCTGGACCCTGCGCCTCGGCATGGAGGCGCACAGCGCCGATGCCTTCGCCCAGGAGGACGTCCGGATCGCCCTGCCCGGCCGCCCCGCCCGGCGCCTCACCCTCGGCCCCGCGCTCGACCGGCTGCTCCGCCAGGAGCCCGAACTCGCCGCCTGGGCCGCCGGGTTCGACGAGGCCGTACGGGCCTGGCGGCAACCGGAGACCCCCGACGGGCACCCGCTGACCCGGGCCCTCGGCCTGTTCGGCGACCTCGGCCCGCAGCGCTACCTGCTCCTCCAGGGCCGCCAGGCCGCCGCCGTCGGCGCCCTGGACGCGGTGCCCGAGGCCGAACGCGGAACGGGCTGGCGGGACCTGCTCGGCGAGAGCCTGGTCAGCGAGGCCCGCGAGCACCACCGCAACCAGGACTGGCGCGAGGCCCTGGACTGCCTCACCCGCGCCCGCGCCGTGCCCGGCACCGTCCTGCCCGCCGACGCGCCCGCGATCGCCGCCGAGTCCGGCGTCCGGGCCGCCCGCGCCGTGCTCAAGACCAGCGACGACGACCAGGCGGGCGCCACCGAACTCCTGGAGAAGGCCCTCACGCTGGCCCCCGACCACCCCGAGGTGCGCGGCGACCTCGGCGCCACCTACGCCCAGTGGGCCCGCAAGATCAACAACGAGGACAAGGACTACCCCCGCGCCCTGGTCCTGCTGCGCAAGAGCATCGAACTCGCCCCCGGCGACCCGACCGCCGTCCACTTCCTGGAGGCCGCCCTCGGCAACCGGGCCAGCCAGCTCAGCCGCCCCGACGCCCCCGAAGCGGAACTGGAGGAGGCCGCCGACGCGTGGCGGGAGCTGATCGCGCTCAACCCCGACCCGGACCACCGGCTCGGCCTCGCCTTCGTACTGCGCCACCTCTCCCGCATCGCCGCCTTCGCGGACCACCGCGCCCTCGCCGTCGACCGGATGGCGCAAGCCCTGCGCGCCGACCCGGAATGGGACGGCGACACCGAGCAGGAGGCCCCGCGCCGGGTCGCCGTGATGCTGGCCAACCACATGCTGGACAACCTCCAGGACAGCCCGTTCACCACCCAGGCCGCCATGCTCCAGAAGGCCCGGTCCTACGACGACTCGGCCGAGATCCGCCGCCTGATGGTCAGCGTCTGGCGCGGCGAGGCCATCGGCCACTACGAGGCCCACCGCTACCGCGACGCGATCCGGCTGCTGGAGGAGGCGCTCGCGCTCTCCCGCACCCCGGAGGACGTCGCCAAGCTGCACGTCGAACTCAGCGTCGTCTACAGCTCCTACGCCGTCAGCCGGGCCAACCTGCGCCAGTTCCGGGAGGCCCGCTCGCTGATCGGCAAGGCCGTCGAGTACAACCCGGACGACCGCGACCTGCGCGCCCTGCAACGGAGGATCGGCGCGCTGCGCTGACGGCAACCGCGGCGCCGCCGTCGTCGTCGTAGCCCATGCACCGATCCCCGAACCGCAGCCCGTCCCTGAGTCACCGTCAGCCGTGAGGAGAGAAGCCGCCCGCCATGCCACTGCACGAACCGTCGCCGTACGAGGTCCTGGGCGTTGCGCTCACGGCCGGCGTGCGCGAGATCAACCTCGCCGTCGGCCCGGCGATGAAGGCCGGCCGCTACACCCGCCAGCAGATCCAGGACGCCGCCGCCCTGCTGCGCAACCCCGACCGGCGGCTGGAGCTGGACCTCCAGCGCCCCCTGCCACCGGAGCCGGTCGACCAGGCCGCCGAACTGCTGGCGCCCGCCCTGGCCGAACCGCTGCTGGTCGTCGAACGCCCGCCGCTGCCGCCCGCCGCCGCCCTCCTGGCACTGCACCGGGCCGAGGCGGCGGCCGACTTCGCCGACCCCGCCCCCGGCGGCGCCGACCCCGAACCGCCCGTCCCCGCCCGCTACGCGGCCGACCTGTCCGTGCTGCCGCAGATCGAGGTTCCGGAATGACCGACGCACCGACCGCTCCCGCGCCCGACGGCCACCGGCCGCTGGACGTCCCGCAGCGCGCCCTGGAGGTCGACCTCGACCAGGCGTTCAGCCAACTGCTCTACCGGGCCTCCCTCCTGCAACGCCTGCGGGCCGAGGAGGCGCAGACCGCCCGGGCCACCCAGCGGGACCTGCTGGGCATCCTGGTCGAGGTGGACGACGCCCTCGCCGCGCTCGGCCTGGACCGGGAGCTGGTGCTGCTCGGGCGCGGCGCCGGGATCGAGGCCACCCGCCGGCGGCTGCTCGGCCGCCTCGCCAAGGCCGGGGTCCGCCCGATGCGGCTGGAGGGCCTGGCGGCGGACCCGGCGCTGACCGAGATCGTCGGCACCGAGCCGAGGTACGGGGTGGCGCCGGAGACGGTCGTCCAGACGGTGGTCACCGGGTTCTTCTGGGAGGAGGAGGTGCTGCGCCGCGCCCAGGTCGTCGTCGCCGCGGCGCCCGAGCCCGCCCCGGTGGCGGAGTCGGCGTTCGCGGAGGACGTCGAGCGGGCCCTGCAACCCGCGCCGGTGGAGGCCGCGCCGGTGGAGCCCGAGGCCGAGGGCGCCGGGCCCGGGCCCGGCGAGGTCGCGGACGCCGCGCCCGAGGAGGCCGACACCGAACCCGCCGCCGCGCCGGTGAACCCCGCCCGGGCCACGGCGGCCCCGCCCCGGGCCCGCCGGAAGGGAACGGCCGCGGGCGGCCGGCGCAAGCGGAAGAAGTAGCCAGGACCACGAGGGGCAAGAGGGGAACGACATGTACCGCACACTCGGCATCGACCTGGGCACCACCAACTCGGTGGTGGCCCACCTGCGCCGGGGCGAGCCGGAGATCATCTTCAACCGGCAGAACCAGGAGGCCACGCCCTCCGTGGTCGGCAGCGGCCGCAAGGGCGAACTGCTGGTCGGCTCCACCGCGCGCAGCCGGGTCGCCATCGACGGCGTCAACGTGATCCGCTCGGTCAAGCGCTTCATGGGCCGCAAGTTCAAGGACCCGCAGGTCCAGGCGGCCCTCAAGGAGGTCGACTACAAGGTCACGGCAGGCACCGACGGCGACGTCAACGTCTGGTTCAACGGCCGCTCCTACACCCCGATCGAGATCTCCGCGATCATCCTGCACCGCCTCAAGGAGGACGCCGAGCAGCGGTTCGGCGAGCCCTTCCACCGGGCCGTCATCACCGTCCCCGCGTACTTCGGCGAGCGGCAGGTCGCCGCCACCCAGGAGGCGGGCCGGATGGCCGGCCTGCACGTGCTGCGGATCATCAACGAGCCGACCGCCGCCGCGCTCGCCTACGGGATCACCTCCGAGGCCGGCGACGAGGGCCGGACCGTCCTGGTCTACGACCTCGGCGGCGGCACCTTCGACATCTCCATCCTGCTGCTGGTGCCCGGCTCCGTCTCGGTGCTCGGCATCGAGGGCGACAACCTGCTCGGCGGCGACGACTTCGACCGGGCCATCACCACCGCGCTGCTGGAGGACATCCGCGAGGAGTACGGCGCGGACTACCAGCCCGACCTGCGGGACCGCCCCAAGATCGCCTCCACGGCCGAGACGATCAAGATCGAGCTCTCCCACCAGGAGGCCTCCGAGGTGATCCTGCCAGGCCTCGGCGCCGGCCAGCTGGTGCTGGAGACGGAGTTCGAGCGGGCCCGCTTCGAGGAACTGATCGAGGCCCAGATCGAGCGCACCATCGAGCTGACCCACAAGGCCATCATGCAGGCCAACCTCACCGTCGGGGACATCGACGAGGTGGTGCTGGTCGGCGGCTCCACCGCGATCCCGCTGGTGGCCCGGCGACTCGGCGAGGTCTTCGGGCCACGCCGGATCCGGCGCGGCGTCAACCCGATGCAGTGCGTGGCGCTCGGCGCGGCCGTGCAGTCCGCGCTGGTCGGCGAGGTGGAGTGCCCGGAGTGCCGGGCCCCCGGCGACCTCTCCGCCTCCAACTGCGCCAACTGCGCCACCACGCTGCTCGGCGGGCCCCGGGTCTCCTGCCCCGGCTGCCACCTCCCGGTCGACGCCGAGGCCGCCGCCTGCCCCAAGTGCGGTCAGGAGCTGGGCGGTTCGGCCGCCGGTGCGGCCATCCCGGCGCAGTCCCAGGCGGCCACCGTCGTGCGCAGCGACAACTGCCCGCGCTGCGGCACCCCCGCCGCGCCCGGCGTCACCGCCTGCGAGCTGTGCGGCGAGGCGCTCAACTCCGCCGCACCCGGGCAGACCAGGGTCGGCTCGACCGCCGCCGAGGACGTCGGTCTGCGCTGCGCCGCCTGCGGCGTGGTCAACCCGCCCGGCAGCGAGGCCTGCCAGGGCTGCGGCGAGCTGATGCAGGTCACCAACCCGTTCGACATCACCCCGAAGAACCTCGGCATCGAGCTCAACGACGGCCGGCTGGCCGTCATCATCCCCAAGAACACCAGCTACCCGACCAGTTCGCCGGTCAGCCGCGAGTTCGTGGTCTCCGGCAGCGGCCGCCAGCGACTGGAGATCGCGGTCTACGAGGGCGAGCACGAGATCGCCCAGCAGAACGAGCTGATCGGCCACCTGACCCTGCGGCTGCCCGCCGGGCTCGGCGGCCGCACCCCGGTGGAGGTGTCCTTCGGCCTCGACCGGGACCGTACCATCACCCTGTCGGTGCGGATCCAGGGCGGCGGCGAGAAGACCGTCAAACTGGAGCGCGTCACCCTCGACCCCGAGCTCAAGGTCCAGGTCGAGGAGCAGCAGCGGCAGATCGAGACCTTCACCGACCGCTGGGGCGGCGAGCTCACCGAGGCCGAGATGCGCGAGGCGCAGCGCCTCATGGACAGCCTGGACGACCTGGCCGCCGGCCAGACCCGCGGCCAGTCGGTGGACGAGGCGCTGGAGCGGGCCCAGCGCCAGCTCAAGGCCCAGCGCTGGGTGCGCGGCTCGGAGGCGTACCTCAGCCTGTTCATCCACTACTGCGAGAAGCACCTCGACCCGAGCGACCTCGACCGGCTGCGGTCGGTGTCCGCAGACCTGCGGCTGCGCCGGGAGGCGGCCGACTGGGAGGGCGCCATGCGCGCGGCCCAGCGGGCCGACGAACTGTGCGACTCGCTCGGGCACACCTTCCGGATGCTCACCATGTGCAACGTCTACGTCAACCAGAACATGGTCTCGCCGGCCTTGGCCCAGCGGATCATGGCCGAGCTGCGCGGGCTGGACGAGGCGGTGGAGTCGGCCAACATGGAGGCCGCCAACCAGCACAGCTCGGCGCTGCTGGCGCTGTACGCGCAGGCGCAGCGGGAGCTGGGCAGCGAGCCGCTCGCGGAGTCGCTCGGCCCGGTCCGCCCTGAGGAGGCCGGTCCGCGATGAGCTCCGACGTGACTCCGTCCGAGGTACCACCGGCCGGGGTGTCCCCGGCCACCGTGTCGCTGGCCGCCGTTTCCCCGGCCACCGTGTCGCTGGCCGCCGTTTCCCCGGCCGCCGTTTCCCCGACCGGCGGGCAGGCTGCCGACGTTCCACCGATCGAGGTGCTCTGCCCGCAGTGCGGCGTCCCGGCGGACCCGCAGGGCCTGCGCTGCCCGTCCTGCCGGGAGGACCTGGCCGCGCTGGTCCGGCTGCGTTACGCCGCTCGGATCGACTACAACCGGGCGCTGGACGCGCTGGCGGCCGGCGACGGGGCGTTCGCGCTCGGATTGCTGCTCCGCGCGGTGGCGGCCGAGCCGGGGCTTGAACCGGCCCGGGACCTGCTGGAATCACTGAGCGTGTCTGGCTCTGTGGGGCCGGTGTCGGGGGAGCGGGCGGGCGACACGCCCTCTGAGTGACCAATTCGGACGTTCCCGGCCTGCCATCGAGTTCGATCGGTGCGAGTGTGATCGTCACATGGATGTTCGCCACCCTCACAAGGAGTGACGCAATGCGTATTCGTACCACCCTCGCCGCCACCGCACTCGCCGCCGTGGCCGTCCTGGCCGGCGCCGGCACCGCCGCCGCGGGCGACGCGACCGCGAACGGTCTCGCCTTCGGTTCCCCCGGTGTGCTCTCCGGCAACCAGATCCAGATCCCGATCAACCTCGAGGCCAACGTCTGCGGCAACTCGATCGGGATCATCAGCATCCTCAACCCGGCCTTCGGCAACACCTGCATCAACGGCTGACCCGACTGCTGGGGCCGTCCGTCGAACCCGACGGGCGGCCCCAGCGCCGTGTCCGTACCCCCGTTCGGGGGTGGCGGAGCGGGCGCGAGGCGGAGACCATGGTGGCCGACCCGCACGCGCCCACCCAGGAGTCAGAACGTGCCGACCACGCCGACCCCGCGCAGCTACGCCTCCGGCACCTCGGACGTGCCGCTGCTCGGCGACACCATCGGGGAGAACCTCGACCGCGCGGTGCGCGCCTTCCCCGAGCGGGACGCCCTGGTCGACCGGGCCACCGCCCGCCGCTGGACGTACGCCGAACTGGCCGCCGACGTCGACGCGTTGGCCCTCGGCCTGCTCGACCTCGGGATCGCCAAGGGCGACCGGGTCGGCATCTGGGCGCCCAACTGCGCCGAGTGGACGCTCACCCAGTACGCCACCGCCAAGCTCGGCGCGATCCTGGTCACCGTCAACCCGGCGTACCGCTCGCACGAGTTGGCGTACGTGCTGAACCAGGCCGGCCTGCGCCTGCTGGTCGCGGCCGAGCGGTTCAAGACCTCCGACTACGTCGGGATGATCGAGGAAGTGCGGCCCCAGTGCCCGGAGTTGGAGCGGACGGTGCTGATCGGCAGCCCCGACTGGGACGCCCTGCTCGCCGCCGGGCGCCGCGCCGACCCGGGCCGTCTCGCGCAGCGGCAGCGGGAGTTGGCGCCGGACGACCCGATCAACATCCAGTACACCTCCGGGACCACCGGCTTCCCCAAGGGCGCGACCCTGTCGCACCACAACATCCTCAACAACGGCTACTTCGTCGGTGAACTGCTCAACTACACCGAGCAGGACCGGATCTGCGTCCCGGTGCCGTTCTACCACTGCTTCGGCATGGTGATGGCGAACCTCGCGGCCATCTCCCACGGCGCCTGCACGGTGATCCCCGCGCCCTCCTTCGAACCGGGCGCCACCCTGGCCGCCGTCGCCGCCGAGCGCTGCACCTCGCTGTACGGGGTGCCGACCATGTTCATCGCCGAACTCGCCGACCCCGACTTCGCGCGTCACGACCTCAGCAGCCTGCGCACCGGCATCATGGCGGGCTCCCCCTGCCCGGCCGAGGTGATGAAGGACGTCATCGGCCGGATGGGCATGGCCGAGGTCGCGATCTGCTACGGCATGACGGAGACCTCGCCCGTCTCCACCCAGACCCGCGCCGATGACACGGTCGACCGCCGGGTCTCCACCGTCGGCCGGGTCGGCCCGCACCTGGAGGTCAAGGTCGTCGACCCGGCCACCGGCCGTACCGTCCCGCGCGGCGAGCCCGGCGAACTCTGCACCCGCGGCTACTCCGTCATGCTCGGCTACTGGGGCGAGCCCGAGCGCACCGCCGAGGCCGTCGACGCCGCCCGCTGGATGCACACCGGCGACCTCGCCGTCATGGACGAGGACGGCTACCTCGCCATCACCGGCCGGATCAAGGACATGGTCATCCGCGGCGGCGAGAACCTCTACCCGCGCGAGATCGAGGAGTTCCTCCACAGCCACCCCGACATCCTCGACGTCCAGGTCGTCGGCGTGCCCGACGCCCGGTACGGCGAGGAGCTGATGGCGTGGATCCGCCTGCGCGGGGGCGCCGAGCCGCTCACCGTCGAGGCCGTCCGCGCCTACTGCACCGGCCGGCTCGCCCACGTCAAGATCCCGCGGTACGTGCACGTGGTCGAGGAGTTCCCGATGACCGTCACCGGCAAGGTCCGCAAGGTCGAGATGCGCGAGGAGGCCGTGCGCCTGCTCGGCCTCTGACCCGCCCCGGAGCCGGCGGGCTCGCGCCGCCGCCCTACCGCCCTGCGTCGCCTGCGTTCCCTGTGCTGCCCGCGCTGCCCGCGCCGCCTGCGCCGCCTGCGCCGCCTGCGTTCCCTGCGCTGCCGGTGCCGCCTGCGCCGAACGCGTCGAGGAGGGCCGCCGCCAGGTGCTCGCGGAACCAGCGGTGCCCCGGGTCGACCGCCGTACGCGGGTGCCAGGCCATGCCGAGATCGAGCGGCGCCAGGTCGAGGGGGATCGGGAAGGTGCGCAGTCCCAGGGCGGCGATCGTGCCGGGCAGCCAGTCGGCCAGGCTGAGCGCCACCAGGTCGGTGTCCCGGGCGAGCAGCATCGCGCTGGTGTGGCTGGGGACGACCGCCGCGACCCGGCGCCGCAGCCCCAGCCCCGCGAGCGCGGTGTCGATCGGTCCGAGCCGCTTGCCCAGCCGGGAGACGCCGATGTGGTCGGCGGCGGCGAACCGGCGGGCGTCGATCCGCCCGGCGAAGAGCGGATGGCCGGCGCGGGCGACACCGACCAGCGGCATCCGGGTGAGCGGCCTGGTCCGGATCTCCGGGTCCAGGTGCCCGAGGACGCCCAGCTCGACGTCGACCCAGCCCTGCCGGAGCGCGGGGCCGCCCTCCACCGCCTCCGGCAGGAAGACCACGTCCACCTGCGGCGCCTCGGCGTGGATCCGTTCGGTCAGCGACCCGGCCAGCCCGACCAGCAGCACGTCGGCGGCCTGGACGGTGAAGGTGCGCTCAAGGTGCGCGGCGTCGAAACCGGCCCCCGGCCGCAGGACGTCGTCGCAGCCGCGCAACAACGCGCCCACCTCGGCCCGGAGTTCGACGGCCCGAGGGGTCGGCACCAGGCCCTGGCCCGCGCGGACCAGCAGCGGGTCACCGACGGCCCGGCGCAGCCGCGCCAGGGCGCGGCTGACCGCGGCGGGGGAGGTGCCGAGCCGCTCGGCGGCGCGGGTCACGCTGTTCTCCTGCAACAAGGCGTCCAGGACGCGCAGCAGATTGAGGTCCATCGAGGCTCCGGAGCTGTAGTTTTGCGTCTGACGCAAGAATGGCATGCCAATCCGTGCATTGTTGCGGAATCCCCAGGCGGCGAGAGTGGATCCCGTCCACGGAAACCACCTCAAGGAGCTCCCCGTGCAGCACACCCCGCGTACCGGCCGGGACGGTGACGTCCTGGCCGTCGTCAGCCAGAGCGGGCCGACCGTCTCGTTCTTCGACGCCGCCTCCGACCGGCACCTCGGCACCCTCGAAGTCCCCGCCGAGCCGCACGAGTTGTGTTTCGACCCGACCCATCGCCTGCTGTGGTGCAGCACCGCCTACCACTCCGGCTACTACCACGCGAACAGCGGCCGCCGCACCGAACTGACCGTCATCGACCCCGACACCCGCCGGATCGTGGAGGTCGTCGACCTCGCCCCCGAACACGGGCCGCACGGCCTGGCGTTGGACGCGGCCCGCCGCCACCTCTACGTCAGCGTGGAGGGCTCGGCGGACCGCCCCGGCGGCGTCGTGGTCATCGACACCGAGACCCGTCGGCCCATCGGCCGGATCGACACGGACGCGCCCGGCCCGCACTGGTTCGCCATCGACCCGGCCGGGCGGACCGGCTACGCCACCAACAAGGAGGCGCCGTTCGTCTCGATCGTCGACCTCGAACGCGGCGTCCTGACCGGGAAGGCCGAGGTGCCGGGCAGCGAGGGGCTCGCCGTCTCCGCCGACGGCACCCACGCCTTCGTCGCCGCGCCCTACGCCGGCGCCCTTTCCGGCGCTGACCCGGACGCGGGCCGGCCGGTCACCGGGATCCGGGTCGTCGACGCCCGGACGGCGACCGTCGTCGACACCCTGCCCACCCAGGACCTCGTGATGCCGGTGCACCTGACGTCGACCGGCAAGCTCCTGGTCGGCGAGGTACGGACGACCCCCGACCCGACGGCCGGGCTCGGCCGCCAGGCGCCCGGCCGGCTCACCGTCTTCGCCGCCGACACCCACCGCCCCCTCGGCCGACTCGACGTGGGGCTCTTCCCGTTGACGATCACCTCGTCCCCCGACGGCCGGCTCGCCTACGTGTCCAACGCGGTCTCCTCCACCGTCGACATCATCGACCTGGAGACGATCACCCCCGCAGGCCGGCTGGACATCGCCAAGCTCGGCGAACCCGGCGCCCACGGCCTCGCCTACGTCCCGCGCCCGGCTTAGGGCACACGGCAAAACGGCCCCGGGCCGACGGAGAACCGTCGGCCCGGGGCCGTTTCCGCAAGGCCTACCGGGCGCCCCAGGCCTGGTCGGTGGGGACGACCTCGCGGCCGAGCGGCATGAGGGAGATCGGGATCATCTTCAGGTTCGCCCAGCCGAACGGGATGCCGATGATCGAGAGGAACAGCGGGATGCTGGTCACCAGGTGCGCGATCGCCAGCCACCAGCCCGCGAAGATCAGCCAGATCACGTTCCCGACGCAGGACGCCGCCCCGGCACCCGGCTTCTCCACGGTCGTCCGCCCGAACGGCCACAATATGAAGCCGGCGATCCGGAACGAGGCAATGCCGAACGGGATGGTAATGACGAGCAGGCAACAGATAATTCCCGCAACCACATAAGCAATTGCCATCCAGATGCCGCAGAAGAGCAACCAAATGACATTAAGAACGAATTTGAGCACCGTCATGGTTGGTACCTTCTCACGTTTGGCGGCTTGCGGCTACGACTCTGCCATGCCCGGGCGCACGTGTGTCTACTCCCTTAGGGGTCGTTCCTCAGGGCTCCGTCCGGGTCGGGCTGCCTGGTAGGGGGCGGTTCGGCGGCTCGACTGACGGTGCGGGGAGCAGGGCGGGCGGCGGTCGACTTGGACAGGCTGTCGAGTATTGCCCGCCCCTTTGCGGAGGTGCCGGGCGAAGGCCCGCCAATGATGCCGTTCGCGGTGCGGCCGGCCATTCCGGAGGTGAGCAGATGCGGTCGTTCAGGGGCGGAATGGTCGGCTCCTTCGGTTGCTTTCCAGAGCGGCGGCGCTCGGTATACCCTATGGGGGTAAGTGGCGGCAAGGTCGGTCGGGAGGTGGAGGATGGTGGAGTCGCGTCCGGCCGCCCCCCGGGCTCTGCGGCTGCTCCTGCTCGCCGCCCTGCTGCTCGGCATCGTGACGATGCACACGCTCGGCCATCCGAGCGCGGGCGGGCACGGGACGGACCACGGTCCGACGCGGCACGCCGTGAGTGCCGGTCACCCGGCGGGTGCCGAGGAGATGGTGCACACCGCGGCGGCCGACGGCATGGATCCGATGACGGTGTGCGTGGCCGTTCTCGCCGGCTGGACGTTGCTGCTCCTCATCGCCGGCCCCCTGCTGCGGTACGGCGGTGACGCCGCCGCCGAGGTCAGGGACCGGCTGCTGCTGGCCGTTCGCGCGTTGCCGCCGCCCGGGGGTGGGCGGGGCCTCCTCGCCCGGTTGTCGGTGCTGCGTCAGTAGGCGTGCGCCGGCCGTTCCGTGTCCGTGCTCCGGCGCGTGCGGGACGGCCGTCGCGACGTCCTGCTCGTCCACACCCACACCGCACGAGGTGCAACTCCGCCATGCGCACACCCACCCGTCGTACCGTGCTCGGCGCGGCGCTCGCCGCCGCCGGCACCGGTCTGCTCGCCGCCTGCTCCGCCGATCCGATGAAGGGCATGGACCACCCGGCCGCCGTCCCCACCACCCCGGGCGGCTACGTCGCCCCGAACGGCCCCGAGGTCGCCGCCGCCGAGGCGCGGCGCAACCCCGGGCCCGAGCGCAGGGTCGCGCTCACCGCCACCGAGACGACGCTCGACCTGGGCGGCCGTACCGTCCGCAGCTGGGCGTACGGCGACCGGCTGCCGGGCCGGGAGCTGCGGGCCACGGCCGGCGAGACGCTCGCCGTCGGTCTCGCCAACCACCTGCCGCAGCCCACCTCGCTGCACTGGCACGGTCTCGCGCTGCGCAACGACATGGACGGCGTGCCGGGGCTCACCCAGGACGCGGTGCGGCCCGGTGCGGACTTCGAGTACCGCTTCGCGCTCGCCCGCCCGGGTACGTACTGGTTCCACCCGCACTCCGGTGTCCAGCAGGACCGCGGCCTGTACGCGCCGCTGATCGTCGAGGACCCGAGGGAGCCGCTGCGCTACGACAAGGAGTGGGTCGTCGTCCTGGACGACTGGGTGGACGGGATCGACGGCAGCACCCCGGACTCCGTTCTCGCCGAACTCGCCCAGGGCATGGGCGGGATGGACCACCCGGCGATGGGCGGCCACGCCATGCCGGGGATGTCCGCCGCGCCCGCCGCCGGCCCGTCCCGGATGCTGATGGGCGCCCGCAGCGCGCTGCTCGGCGGCGACGCGGGCGACGTCGGCCACCCGTTCCACCTGGTCAACGGCCGGCTCGCCACCGCGCCCGAGACCTTCACCGCCAAGCCCGGCGACCGGGTCCGGATCCGGCTGATCAACGCGGGCGGCGACACCGCCTACCGGGTCGCGCTGGGCGGGCACGAGCTGACCGTCACCCACACCGACGGCTTCCCGGTGGAGCCGGCCACCACCCAGGCGCTGCTGCTCGGCATGGGCGAGCGCTACGACGTGCTGGTGACCGTTCAGGATGGCGTGTTCCCGCTGACGGCGCTCGCCGAGGGCAAGGGCGCCGCCGCGCTCGCCCTGCTGCGCACGGGCGGCGGCGCCGCGCCGGACGCCTCGGTGCGCCCGGCGGAGCTGGACGGCAGGCTGCTCGGCGCGGCCCAGCTCAAGGCCGACCCGAGCGTGCGGCTGGCCGCCGGGGCGCCGGACCGGACGGTGCGGCTGGAGCTCACCGGCGGCATGGCGAAGGCCGACTGGGCGTTCAACGGCCGCCGGTACGACCCGGCGCAGCGCTACCCGGTGGCGGCGGGGGAGCGGGTGCGGCTGGAGTTCCGGAACGCCACGAGCATGTGGCATCCCGTCCACCTGCACGGCCACACCTTCGCGCTGCCTGCTGACGGGCCCCGCAAGGACACCGCGATCGTGCTGCCGGGCGCGACGCTGGCCGTCGACTTCGACGCCGACAACCCGGGTCTGTGGATGGTGCACTGCCACAACGTCTACCACGCGGAGACGGGCATGATGACCGTCCTCGGCTACCGGGGCTGACCTTCGCGGCGCGCGGCGTCGGGGTGGGGGAGTGGCCCCCGCCCCGACGGCGCGCGGCCGGCCCGCGGGCGCCCGGTCGTGGGCCTGCTGTCACCTGCCGTGCCACCTGCGGCGACCTGCGGAGCAATGACGTTTTCTTAACGCGGGGCGATGACGCGTCCTTAACGCCGGTCGCATAGCCTGTCGCACTGCCGTCGCCCGACGGCGCTTTTACGGGGTCTTTAACAAGAGGTGCAAGGTGGTTTCGTCGGGTTCGACGGAGGCGGCGACGGCGGAACCGTCGTCGGCGCGAATACGGTTGCGCGGCTGGCTGCTGGAGGACGTGTCGGCGGACAAGCCGGCCACCGGTGACGCCGGCCGGGACGGTTCGCAGGTCGGCGCGCAGGCGGGGGAATCCGGCGCGCACAAGGGCCAGCGCTGGTGGCGGGTGATGTGCCTGACCGGCCTGGACTACTTCTCCACGCTCGGCTACCAGCCGGGCATCGCCGCCCTGGCCGCGGGTGTGCTGTCGCCGATCGCGACGATCGTGCTGGTGATCGTCACCCTGCTGGGGGCGCTGCCGGTCTACCGGCGGGTCGCGCAGGAGAGCCCGCGCGGTGAGGGCTCGATCGCGATGCTGGAGCGGCTGTTGTCGTTCTGGAAGGGCAAGCTCTTCGTCCTCGCGCTGCTCGGTTTCGCGGCGACGGACTTCCTCATCACGATCACCCTGTCGGCCGCCGACGCGAGCGCGCACCTGGTGGAGAACCCGCACCTGACCAGCGTCCTCGGCGGCAAGCAGGTGCTGATCACGCTGATCCTGGTCGCGATGCTCGGCGCGGTGTTCCTGAAGGGCTTCAGCGAGGCGATCGGCCTGGCGGTGGGCCTGGTCGCGGTCTACCTGGCGCTGAACGTGGTCGTGGTGGCCGTCGGCGTCTGGAAGATCGTCCAGGCGCCGCACGTGGTCACCGACTGGACCAGCGCGCTGACCGCCCAGCACGGCAACCCGGTGATCATGGTGGGCGTGGCGCTGGTGGTCTTCCCCAAGCTGGCGCTCGGCCTGTCGGGCTTCGAGACCGGTGTCGCCGTGATGCCGCACATCGAGGGCGACCCGGACGACACCGAGGCGAACCCGGTCGGCCGGATTCGTGGCACCCGCAAGCTGCTCACCACGGCCGCCGTGATCATGAGCTGCTTCCTGATCGCCACCAGCTTCATCACCACCCTGCTGATCCCGGCCGACCAGTTCAAACCCGGCGGCGACGCGAACGGCCGCGCCCTCGCCTACCTCGCCCACGAGTACCTGGGCGGCACCTTCGGCAGCGTCTACGACCTGTCCACGATCGCCATCCTCTGGTTCGCCGGCGCCTCCGCCATGGCGGGCATGCTCAACCTGCTGCCGCGCTACCTGCCCCGCTACGGCATGGCCCCGCACTGGGCGCGCGCGGTGCGGCCGATGGTGATCGTGCTGACCCTGATCGGCTTCCTGGTCACCTGGCTGTTCGACGCCGACGTGGACGCGCAGGGCGGCGCGTACGCGACCGGCGTGCTGGTGCTGATCAGTTCGGCGGCCATCGCGGTCACCATCGCCGCGTACAAGGCGAAGCAGCGGGGCTGGACCACCGCCTTCGCGATCATCGCGGCGATCTTCCTCTACACCACGGTGCTGAACTGCCTGGAGCGGCCGGACGGTCTGAAGATCGGCGCCTGCTTCATCGCCGGCATCATCGTGGTCTCGCTGCTCTCCCGGCTGCGCCGCGCCTTCGAGCTGCGCGTCACCGATGTGGTGCTGGACGACGTGGCGGAACGTTTCGTCAGGGACTACGCGCACCGCCCGCTGCGGCTGATCGCCAACGAGCCGACCCGCCGCGACGTCGCCGAGTACCGCGACAAGACCCGCCAGATCCGCGCCGACAACGACATCCCGGGCGAGGACGACCTGGTCTTCGTCGAGGTGACCGTCCGCGACGCCTCCGACTTCGAGACCGAGCTGACCGTCCGCGGCGAGGTGCTGCACGGCCGCTACCGGGTGCTGACGCTGGAGAGCTCCAGCATCCCGAACGCGATCGCCGCGCTGGCCCTCACCATCCGGGACCGCACCGGGCAGCAGCCGCACCTCTACTTCGAGTGGACCGAGGGCAACCCCTTCGCCCAGTTCCTGCGGTTCTTCCTGTTCGGCCAGGGCGAGGTGGCCCCGGTCACCCGCGAGGTGCTGCGCGAGGCCGAACCCGACCGCAGCCGCCGCCCGCGCGTCCACGTCGGCTGACGCGCCGCCCCGCAACGCCGTCGGCCCGCCCGGTCGCACCGGACCGGGCGGGCCGACGGCTTTCCGGGAGCCGGCTTCAGGACGGCAGGCGCAGCACCGTGCCCGGCAGGATGAGATCAGGGTCGTCCCCGATGGCGGCGCGGTTGAGCGCGTAGAGGGCGGGCCAGCCGCCGGGGACGCGCAGGGCGTCGGCGAGGTCGCCCAGGGTGTCGTCCTCGCGGACCGTGCGGACCGTCCACCCGCCGTCGCGGGCCTCGGCGTCGACGGTGGTGTCCGCGTCGGCGCTGCCGGTGGCGGTCGCGGCGGCGGGCGGCGGGGGCAGGGGGGTGTCGTGCTCCCGGTCGTGGCCGCGGGTGGCACGGGCGCCGCAGAGCGGCCAGGGGGAGAGGCCGCGCCGCCCGGCGAGGTGCTGGGCCACCGCGATCTGCTCCTCGCGGCTGGCGAGGTCGGCGCGCGGGGCGTAGGCGAGGCCGCCGTTCTCGCGCCAGGTGGGGGCGTCGAACTGGAGGCCGCCGAAGTAGCCGTTGCCGGTGTTGACGTGCCAGTCGCCGCTGCTCTCGCAGGCCGCCACGCGCTCCCAGTCGTACCTCCCGCCGTCGTACCCCCCGCCGGGGTCGGTCCCGGGGCCGCGGCCCGGGGGAGCGGCCTGGGCCGCGGGAGCGGTGAGGGCCACGGCGAGCGCGCACAGGGCGGCGGGGACGAGGCGGCGAAGACGAACGGTGGGAGGCATCGGCGGCTCTCAGGTCCGGGAACAGGGCGTGCACCGCCCGGAGGCGGCGCACACCCACCGACGCACGCCGAGTGGGGCGCGTCGCCGCCGACACGTCCGGCAAGTCACCCGCTCGGCCGCCCCGGACCACCCCGCCGGTCCGCGGCCATCCGGCCCCGCCCGCCGTCCCGGAACCGTAAGGCCCGGTGCCGCCCCGCGGACCCCGGGGCGGGTCGAAGACCCGCCTAGAGTGGCCGGGACGCCTCCCGAGGAAGGGTACGAACGATGACGATCCATCAGGGAACCGGCACCCCGCGCGCCGAACTGGGCGTGATCGGCGGTTCAGGGCTCTACGCACTGCTCGACGACGTGACCGAACTGCGCGTCGACACGCCGTACGGGCCGCCCAGTGACGCGCTGTTCCTGGGCGAGGTGGCCGGCCGCCGGGTCGCCTTCCTCCCCCGGCACGGGCGTGGCCACGGCCTGCCGCCGCACCGGATCAACTACCGGGCCAACCTGTGGGCGCTGCACTCCCTGGGCGTGCGCCAGGTGCTCGGACCGTGTGCCGTCGGTGGGCTGCGCCCGGAGTACGGGCCCGGCACGCTGCTGGTGCCCGACCAGTTCGTCGACCGCACCTCCGGCCGGGTGCAGACGTACTACGACGGCCTGCCGCTGCCCGGCGGCGCGGTGCCCGAGGTGGTGCACGTCTCGATGGCCGACCCGTACTGCCCGGACGGGCGGCGCGCCGCCCTGGACGCCGCCCGGGACGCGGCCTGGGAACCGGTGGACGGCGGCACCCTGGTGGTGATCGAGGGCCCGCGCTTCTCCACCCGCGCCGAGTCCCGCTGGTTCACCGCGAACGGCTGGTCGGTGGTCGGCATGACCGGCCACCCGGAGGCCGTCCTCGCCCGCGAACTCGGGCTCTGCTACACCTCGTTGGCGCTGGTCACCGACCTCGACGCGGGCGTCGAGAGCGGCGAGGGCGTCACCCACGCCGAGGTGCTGGAGGTCTTCGCCGGGAACGTCGACCGACTGCGGACGGTGCTGTTCAAGGCGCTGGAGAGCCTGCCAGCCGCCCGGGACTGCGGCTGCTCGCACGCCCTGGACGGGCTCACGACGGGTCTGCCGGGCGTGCCGGGCGTCTGACCCGCGGGTGCCGCCGCCACCACCGGACGAGTGCGAACAGCAGCACCGGCCCGGCGGTGGCGGCCAGTACCAGCAGCCAGTTGCGCAGGTACGGCAGCGGCAGGACGGAGGGGTTGCCGTGGTTCTCGCCGTCCCGCAGCACCGCCGGCAGCCCGACCGCGCTCACCGCCGCCGCGACGATCAGCCAGCCGCGCAGCGCCCAGCCGCGCGCCAGCCGCGCGCCGACCAGGCAGACCAGCGGCACCCACAGGCCGTCGTGCAGCAGCACCCCGCCCACCGCCCAGACCAGCACGTCGAGCGGGTCGGTGATGTAGGAGTCGGTGAGCAGGCCCGACAGGCCGAAGCCGATCAGGGCGAGCCCGCCGAGCAGCAGCACCGCGCGCAGCCACCGGGGCATCAGATCACCTCCAGGCGCGCGACCCACTTGGTCTGGAGCACCCCGGGCCGGTTGGGCGCGATGATCCGCGCCGGGAAGCCGTGGTCCGCCGCCAGCACCTCGCCGTTGACCCGCAGGGCGAGCAGCGTGAGCGGGTCGTCGGCGTACTCGGCGGGCATCTGCATCACCCGGTACGGGCCGTCCGCCTCCAGCGAGGTGACCCGCAGATCCGAGCCGGCCGGGGCGCCCGCCCGGACCAGCAGATCGGCGATCCGCACCCCGGTCCAGCGCGCCGAGGCGCTCCAACCCTCCACGCAGGCGATCGGCAACTCGACCTCGTACTGGGGGAGTTGGTGCAGCTCGGCGAGGGAGAGCCGGTACGGCTGCGGGCCGTCCACCTGGAGTCGCCAGTCGGTCGGCACGGTGACCGTCCCGGCCTGTGCGGCGGTCCGGTTGACCGGCAGCCCCTGCGGGCCCAGGTCGGGGCGGCGCGGGGCCAGCAGGGTCAGCCCGCGCAGGAAGGGGACGGTCTGCCCGGCGGTGGTGAGCGTCACCACGCCCACCGCGGCGGTCACGGCGGCGAGGAACGCCCGCCGCTGGGGCAGCCCGGCCGCCGGGCGGCGCCAGTGCCGCGCGATCGTCGGGCCCTTGGCGGCGAGGTGGATCAGCAGGCCGCCGACGGCCAGCCAGGCCAGCCAGAAGTGCGTCTGGCGGAACGGGAACGGCCACGGGTACCACTGCAGGGTGTCGAGCAGCCCGGTGAACAGCTCCAGGAGCATCGCCGCGACCAGCACGAAGATCCCCAGCCGTTCCAGCGCGTGCGCCACGCCGCGCACCGGCGGCCACGCGAACAGCTGCGGGTAGACCGTCCACAGCTTCGCCCCCAGCAGCGGGACGGCCGCCAGGCCGCTGATCACGTGCAGCCCCTGGGTGACCCGGTAGCCGTTCACCGGGCGGCTCAGCAGATACGGCGTCAGCCAGGCGGGCGGGTCCTGGAGGGCGTGGCTGACCAGCCCGGTCAGGAAGCACACCAGCAGCGCGGCGCCCAGCCAGCGGCCGATCGCCACGGCGGTGCGCGGCTCGTGCAAGGACGAGCGGAAACTCGGGAGAGGTGGAGTCACGTGTTCATGGAACCGCCCGGCCCCGGCTTGGCGGCGGTACGACGTGCTTACGGAATCCGAACGGCGCCACGCCGCTGCGGTCGCGCGCTGCCGCCCGGTGGCAGGGTGGGCGCGTGCCCACCCGCCTCCTGCCCACCCGCGCCCTGTCCGCCCGGGACCAGTTCACCCGAGCCCTGCCCACCCGGGACCTGCTCACCCGCCTCCTGCCCTGTCTGCTCGCGCTGGCCGCCCTGACCGCCGCGCTCGCCCTCACCGTCACCGGCGGCGGCACGCTCGGCCACCGCGCACCGCTGTACGCCTGGTACACCGCCGACGCCGCCCTCTTCGCGCTCGCCCTGCCGGCACTGCGCCGGGTGAGCGACCGTCAGGTCGTGCCCCTGGTCCTGGCCGGGAGCGTCGCCGTCGCCGCCGTCGGCCTGCTCGCCCCGCCGCGCACCAGCGACGACGCCTACCGCTACGTCTGGGACGGCCGCGTCCAGGCCGCCGGCACCTCCCCGTACGCGCACACCCCGGACGACCCGGCGCTCGCCCGGCTGCGCACCCCCGACCTGTGGCCGGCGGGCGGCGCGTGCGACGGCTGGGACGAGCGGCGCACCGCCGCCGGCGACTGCACCCGGATCAACCGGCCGGCCGTGCACACCGTCTACCCGCCGGTCGCCGAGGCCTGGTTCCTCGCCCTGCGCCCCTTCGAGGGACTCGGGGGAGGGGTGCGCGGGATGCAGGCCGCCGGCGCCCTGCTCGCGGTGGCGACCACGGGGGCCCTGCTCGTCGTCGGGCGGGGCAGCCGGCGGGCCGCGCTGTGGGGGTGGTGCCCCGGCGTGACGGTGTGGTCGGTCAACGACGCGCACGTGGACACCCTCGGGGCGCTGCTGGTCGTCGTGGGCCTCGGGTACGCGGCCCGGCGGAAGGCGACGCGGGCCGGCGCGCTGCTCGGCGCGGCGGTGGCGGTCAAGCTGATCCCCGCACTGGTCCTGCCGGGGGCGTTGGGGCGCGTCTCGTCATTCCCGCCGCGCGCCGATCCGCCGCGAACGACGGGACACGCGCTGGCCCGCCGGCCCCCGCGCGAGATCGCCCTGCTGCTGGGCGCCTCGCTCGGCGCGTTCGCCCTGGCCTACCTGCCGTACCTCGCCGCCTCCGGCACCGGCGTGCTCGGCTACCTGCCCGGCTACCTGAAGGAGGAGGGGTACGAGCAGGGGCACCTCGACCGCTTCGGCCTGCTCGCCCTCCTCCTGCCGGACGCCCTGCTGCCGTGGGCCGCCGGGGCGGTCCTGGCCGCCGTCGCCCTGTGGGTGCTTCGGCGCGGCGACCCCGCCCGCCCCTGGGACGGCGCCCTGCTCGTCTCCGGCACGGCCCTGCTCCTCGCCGCGCCCGCCTACCCCTGGTACGGCCTGCTGGTGGTGGCCCTGGTCGGCCTCACCGGCCGCTGGGAGTGGCTCGCCGTCCCCGCCGCCGGGCAGTACCTCTACCTGACGGGCGGGGTCGAGGCCCAACAGGCCGCCTACGGCGCCGCGTTGGCGTGCGTCGCGGTCGGCGCCCTGCTGCGCGGGAGAGCGGCTGCCGTCCTCAGCGAGGCTCCAGGCCCTGCAACATCTCCGGCAGGTCCCGGCTGTGCAGCACCCCGAGGGTCCTCGTCGCGCGGGTGAGGGCGACGTAGAGGTCGTTCACGCCGTGGGTGTGCGCCGCGAGGATCTCGGCGGGCTCCACGACCAGGACGGCGTCGAACTCAAGCCCCTTGGACTGGGCGGCCGTCAGCAGGACGGCGGGCGAATCCAGTGCTGCCGGACCGTCGTTGACCGACACGCCGTCCAACTCGGCGATAACGTCGAGCAGTTCGGCCGGGAAGTCCGGGGCGTGGATGACCGCCAGCCGACCGCCGTCCAGCGCCGCGAGCTCCCGCTCGACGGCGCCGCGCAGCGCCGCCGCCCGGCCGTCCGCCGGGATCCGCAGGCTCCACGGGCGGGTTCCGCCGCTGCGCACCGCGGTGGGGGCGGCGAGCGACGGGTCGAGCGCCCGCAGGACGCCCTCGGTGACCCGCATGATCTCGGCCGGGGTGCGGTAGTTGATGGTGAGTTCCACCGTGCGCCAGCGCCCCGCCGTGTACGCGTCGAGCGCCTCGCCCCAGGAGCTCAGCCCGGCCGGCGCGCCGGTCTGCGCCAGGTCGCCGACGATCGTCATGGAGCGGCCGGGGCAGCGGCGGGCCAGCATCCGCCAGGCCATCGGGGACAGCTCCTGGGCCTCGTCCACGATCACGTGCCCGTAGCCCCAGGCTCGGTCCTCGGCAGCCCGCTCGGCCAGCGGCCGGAGCGACTCCTCGCCGCGGTACTGGCGGGCCAGCATCTTCGCGTCCATCTCGACCAGCCCCACGCCGAAGTCGTCGAGGACGATCTTGGCGAACTCCAACTCCGCCGCCTCGGCGGCGGCCTCGGCCCGGCGGGCGACGGCGGCGCCCGGAAGCGGGCCGAGCAGTTCGGCGGCCTCGTCGAGCAGCGGTACGTCGTCGGTGGTCCAGGTGGTCGCAGCGGTCGAGGCGGCCTCGGCGGCGGACTCCCGTTCCGGGCCCGGCAGTTCGCGCAGCAGCGCGGCGCGTTCGGCCTCGGTGAAGTCCGGCATCGCGCTCGCCAGCAGCTCCGGGGAGCCGAACAGGTTCGTGAGCACCTGCTCCGGGTTCAGCAGCGGCCACAGCTTCTGGGCCACGGCCTGGAACTCGGGCTCGTCGACGAGCGCGTCGGCGAGGTCCGCCACGGCGTCCAGGTCCATCTCCCCGCCCTGGTCCCGGGCGATCCGCAGGGCCAGCTCCGAGGAGAGCCGCTCCACCAGGTCGGCCCGGGCCGCGTTGTGCGGCCTGCCGCTCCGGTGCGCGGCGGCGTGGGCCCGCTCGCAGAGCGCCCGGCCGATCCGGAGCTGAAGGTTGTAGGGCGAGGTCCGGCCCACGGTGATGGTCCACGACTCCTCCGGCAGCTGCCGCAGGCCCTCCAGCGCGGCGGCGAGGACCTGCGCCATCCGGGCGTCGCCCTTGACGGCGGCCGCCTCGGGCGTCTCGGTGCCGGTCCCCGTCACCCCCGGGTAGAGCGTGCCGATGCTGCTCAGCACGACCTCGCTCTCGCCGAGCGCGGGAAGCACCTCGTCGATGTAGCGCAGGAACGTCGTGTTCGGCCCGATGACCAGCACACCGTGCTTGGCCAGCCGGTCGCGGTGGGTGTAGAGCAGGTACGCGGCGCGGTGCAGGGCGACGACGGTCTTGCCGGTGCCCGGGCCGCCCTGCACGACCAGGACGCCGCCGAGCGCGTCGCGGATGACGCGGTCCTGCTCGGCCTGGATGGTGGAGACGATGTCGCCCATCCGCCCCGTCCGGGCCGCCGTCAGCGAGGCGAGCAGGGCGCCCTCCCCGCTGAGCTCGGCGTTGCCGCGGCCCGCGTGGGCGCCCACGCCGAAGGCGTCGTCGTCGAAGTCGACGACGGTCCGGCCCTTGGTCCGCAGGTGCCGTCGCGCCACCACACCGCCCGGTGCGGCGGGCGTCGCCCGGTAGAACGGCTCCGCTGCCGCCGCCCGCCAGTCGGTGAGCAGCGGCTCGTGGTCGTCGTCCGACAGGGCGATCCGGCCGATGTACTGCCGCTCGCCGTCGGCGTCGTCGATCCGGCCGAAGCACAGCCCGTACTCGGCGGCGTGCAGCGCCGCCAGCCGGCGGGTGTGGTGGATCTCCATGGTGTCGCGTTCCAGGAGGGCCTGGATCGTCCCGCCCTTGTCCTGGAGGTGGACCTGGCGCAGCCGGGCGGCCGCGAGCGCGCGCTGGGTTTCGAGGCGCTCGTACAGCCTGCCGACGTACGCGTTCTCCGCCCGCAGTTCGCCGGTCCGCCAGTCGTCGGCGGGTGAATTCGGTTCGGATGAGGAGGATTCGGATGAGGAGGACGAGATGGGGGACAAACCTGGCTCCAGGTGTTCTGAGCTCTTCGACTCCTCGGGCGGTCGGCCGAGGAATCGGGGGTGGCGGCGGGTGGAATTATCCGGCACGCCTCAGCGGCCGACCGCGTCGAGCAGCAGTTGTGCGGCCAGCGCCGCGCCGTCGGTGCGGATCATGGTGGCCACGGCGGTCGCCCACACCCGGGTCTCGGGGGCGAGGGCCGTCCTGAGCGCGGCCGACAGGGACTCGGTGGTCGGGGTCGGCCCGTCGAGTGCCACGCCGATGCCCAGCCGGGCCACCCGGCCGGCCCAGTACGGCTGGTCCGCGGTCTGCGGGACGACGACCTGGGGCGCACCGGCCCGGGTGGCCGTCGTCGTGGTGCCCGCCCCGCCGTGGTGCACGACGGCGGCCACCCGGCCGAACAGCGCCTGCTGGTTGACCTCGCCGACGACGAAGCAGTCGTCCTGGTCGCGGATCGGGGCGAGGTCGGCCCAGCCGCGGGCCACGACCGCGCGACGGCCCTGCGCGCGGACCGCCTCGACGGCCACCTGGGCGGCGTCCTGGGAGGCGAGCGTCGGCATGCTGCCGAAGCCCACGTACACCGGCGGTGCGCCGTCGGCCAGGAAGGCCTCCAACCCGGCCGGCAGCGGGCGCCGGTCCGGCAGGATCCACGCGCCGGTCTGCACGACGTCCAGGTCCGCCGGTTCCCGCCACGGGTCCAGGACCGGGTCGGTCGCCAGCCACGGCCGGTCGCCGATGACGTAGGAGCGGACGTCGTCCACCGGCGGCAGGCCGATCGACGCCCGGTTGGTGTTGAGCGCCGCGCCGAACAGCGCGTTGACGCTCTCGGCGTCCAGGCCCCACAGCACCCGGTTGTCGGTCACCTCCGGCGGGAACGGCCGGCCCGGGTACGCCAGCGGCGGGCGGCCCGGCGAGGGCAGGGCGAGCTGCTGGAAGGTCACCGACACGGAGCGGATGCCCAGCTTCTCGGCCACCGACAGCGCGCCCGCCGCAGCCGGCAGCATGCCGGTGGCCACCAGCACGTCGCAGCCCTCGGCCGCCGCCGTGACGGCCTCCAACTGCCCGGCGATCACCGCGGCCGCGCGCTCCGGCAGGGACGGCGGCGGCGCTGCCACCGTCAGCGCCCGCGTTGACGGGCCGACCGGCACCAGCGGCACGTCGATGTGGGCCAACCGCTGCGCGAAGTCCTCGTCCGGTGGCGCACACACCCGCACCTGCGCGCCGGACTCCCGCAGCCGCGCCGCGAGCCCCACCAGCGGTTCGACATCCCCGCGGGACCCGTACGTCGACAACAGCACACGCATTTTCGCGACCCCAAATTTCCGCGGATTCCGGTTCAGGTCGACGATTGTGCGGCACGACCAGGGCCTTGCCGCAAGGCCCCCCGTACGCTATAAGTTGGAAGTGGCCGGGAGTGGTTTTTCCTCCTGTGCCTTTTTTCTCGTCCGCTGCGGGCGGACTTCTTTTCTGCTGGTGAGACGGTGTGTGCGGCACGTGTCGCATGTGCTGCGTGTGCGGAGTGTTCGGCGCGCGATGCGGTCTTCGCCCGGAATGACGACGCGACGACGCCGGCGGGGGCCCCCCCGGGGGGGCCGCCCCCCCGGGGCGGCGCCGGGGCGACCCGCAGCACCGGGACGGCAGCCAGCGGGGGCGG
>NZ_JBIVAX010000012.1:62684-87774 GCF_044745805.1 Kitasatospora sp. NPDC086801 | reverse complement strand
GGGGTGGGGGGGGGGGGGGGGCGGGGGGGCGCGGCGGGCGCCCCCGCCCCGCCCCGCGCCGCGGGCGGGCCCCCCCCCCCCCCGCGCGCGCGGCCCCCCCCCCCCCCGCCGGGTGTGGGTCAGGCCTTGATGGTGAGCCAGGCGCCGAGGCCGTTGCAGCCGCGGGCGTCGTAGCTGGTGCTGCGGTAGCCGGCCGGGATCGGCGAGTAGGGGCAGGTCCAGATGCCGTTGCGGACCAGTTCGTGGAACCAGGCGCCGACGCCGCTGCACCCCTGGGGGTTGTAGTTGGTCAGGACGTAGCCGGAGACGATCGGCGAGCCGGAGCAGGTCCACAGGCGGTTCTGGGCGGGTGCCTGGAACCAGGCGCCGTGGTTGTTGCAGCCGCTGGAGTTGAACATGGTGATGACGTAGCCGTCCGGGACGGGCGTTCCGGGGCAGGTCCAGCCGCCCACCGAGGCGGTTGCCGCGGGGGCGGCCGGGGTGGCGGCGGTGGCGGTTCCGGCCGCCGCGCCGGTGAGGGCGGCGGCGAGGAGGGCGACGACGGCCGCCGCTCTTCCCGCGTGGGTCCACAGTCGACGGAGGATTCTGGTCACGGCGCACCGGTCCGATCGGTAGCCCCGGCGGTCGCGGCCGCCCGGGGAGGGGGAACAGCGGGGATGCGTGGCACCGTAGTGGCGTGGTCGGAGCCGGGGGAATACGGGGTTCGAAAGATCGTCGAACTTGACCGGAAAACGATCCGGCGCCGCCCGGCCCCGGTGGTGGCCGGTCCCGGCGACGGCCGGTCCCGGCGACGGCCCGGCCGTGGAGCTGACGAGTGTCGCCGGGCAGGGGAGGCGACGACGAGTGGAGATGACGAAAGGCTGACGGACCGGCGCCGGGCCTCGCGCCGGCCGGGCTCGGACTGGTGCAATCGGGGGCGTGGACAGAACAGACGAAGAGGACAGGGGCACCCCGGTGGGGCGGCGGGTGGTGCTCGGGCTGCTCGGGCTCGGGGCCGTCGGGGTGGCGGCGGGGCCGTACCTGCAACGGGCCGAGTCGGGGCTGGCCGAGCGGGACCCGAGCGGGCTGAGCGGGCTGCTGCCGGGCAACAACGGATTCCGGTACTACTCGGTGGTGTCCTCCGTCCCGGAGCGGAGCGCGGAGGACTACACGCTCAGCGTGGACGGGATGGTGGAGCGGCCGGCGACGTTCCGCCTGCCGGACCTGCGGGCGATGCCGCAGCGGCGGCTCGTGCGGGACGTGCAGTGCGTGACCGGGTGGCGGGTGCCGGACACCCCGTTCGAAGGGGTGCCGCTCGCGCACCTGCTGGACGCCGCCGGGGTGCGGCCGGGGGCCGGGGCGGTCCGGTTCAGCTGCTTCGACGGCGCGTACACCGAGAGCCTGACGTTGGCGCAGGCCCGGCGGGACGACGTGCTGGTCGCGCTGCGGATGCAGGACGGCCCCATCTCCCACACCCGCGGCGGCCCGGTGCGGCTGTACGTCGCGCCGATGTACTTCTACAAGTCCGCCAAGTGGCTCTCCGGGATCACCGTGACCGGCTCGGTGGAGCCCGGCTACTGGGAGCGCAACGGGTACGACGTCGACGCCTGGGTCGGCCGGTCGAACGGACGTGACGATGCGCCCACCGGCTGAACTCCTGCTGCGCTTCACCCGGGCCGAGCGCTGGGTGCACCGGACGACCGCCGCGCTGACCGGCGTCTGCCTGGCCACGGCGGCCTGCCTCTACCTCGCCCCGCTCGCCGAACTGGTCGGCAACCGGCGGCTGGTGGTGACGGTGCACGTGTGGTGCGGCCTCGCACTGCCCGTGCCGCTGCTGCTCGGGCTCGCCTCGCGGGCGCTGCGCGCGGACGCCGCCCGGCTGAGCCGCTTCACCCCGGCGGACCGGGACTGGCTGCGCGCCGTCCGCCGCCGGGCCCCGCACCGGCCGGCGGGCAAGTTCAACGCCGGGCAGAAGCTGTACGCGCAGTGGACGCTCGGCTCGATGCTGGTGATCGTCGGCACCGGACTGCTGATGTGGCTGCCCCGGCTCGCCCCGTCCTCCTGGCGGACCGGGGCGACCTTCGTCCACGACTGGCTGGCCGCCGCCATCGCCGTGGTGGTGGTCGGACACGTCCGGATGGCCTGGCGGGATCCGGAGGCGCGGCTCGGGATGCGGACCGGGCTGGTGGAGCGCCGATGGGCCGAGCGCGAGCACCCGCGGTGGCGGCCGGTGAGCCGGGAGTAGGCGGTGGGTCGGACGTCTTGTCGCGGCCCGGGGCGTGTGGCAGGCTCGGCCGGGACGCCTCGAAGGGTGCCGCCGGGGCACCCCTGACCGTGGGGCCAAGAGGCGGTTGGGCGACAGCCGCACGCGTGGTGCACGACCGGCATCCTGCAAGGCTCCTTGGACCCCGGCGCCAATCTTCTCCTCGCCGCCCTGTCGATCGCGGGCGGCCCTTCCGGCTTCGTAGGTAGCCGACGTCCAGGTTAGGCATGCCTTGCTTTCGCTCTGACCAGCACTCTAAGGTAACTCCTCAGAGGACCTGAGAACCCGAGGACTTGAGAGTGACCGTGACAGAACTCCGTGAACTGACCCTGGCCGAGGCCCGGCCGGCCGCCGCCGAGGACACCTCGCAGCTGCCGCCGCTGCTCCGAGTGCCGACCCCGGTGAAGGGCACCTGGCCGGTGGCCGGACTCCCGTTCACCGGGGGATCGGCCGTCTTCGCCGACCGGATCGCACCCGCCGACGCCGTCGTGGTCGGCGCCCAGCTGGAGCAGGCCCGGCCGTGGCTCCACCACACCCCGCAGCCGGTGCTCGACCGGGACGCCGCGCACCGGGACACCGCACACCGGGACACCGCGCACCGGGGCCTCGCGTTCCAGGTCGAGGGAGGAACCACGTGAAGCGCGGCCAGCTGGCCTTCCTGACCGGCACCCACGTCGTCAACGACCTCTACCAGGGCGCCGTCCCGGCACTGCTGCCCTTCCTGATGTCCGAGCGGCACTACAGCTACACCGCCGTCTCGGGGATCGCGCTGGCCGCCACCGGCCTGTCCAGCGTGGTCCAGCCGCTCTTCGGCCTGCTCGTCGACCGCCGCCACCGCGGCTGGCTCGTCCCGGCCGGCTTCCTGACCGCCGCCGGGGGCCTCGGCTGCGCCGGACTCGCCGACAGCTACCTGCTCACCTGGCTCTGCGTGGCCCTCGCCGGGATCGGCGTCGCCGCCTACCACCCGCCCGCCACCAACCAGGCCAGAGCGGCGGGCGGCCAGTCCCAGCAGGCGATGAGCTTGTTCTCCGTCGGCGGCACACTCGGTGCCTCGCTGGCGCCGGCCCTGGTGACGCTCGTGGTCGGCTCGCTCGGCCTGGCCGGCAGCTGGCTGCTCGCAGTCCCCGCAGTGGTGATGGGCGCACTGTGGGCGGCCCAGGGCCCGTGGCTGCGCCGCCGGGGCCACACCCCCGCGCCGCCGCTGGTGACGGGCGGCGCGGCCGGGAGCGGACAGCGCGACGACTGGCGGGCCTTCGGCCGGCTGGTGGTCGCCACGGTCTGCTGGTCGGTGCCCTACGTCACGGTGACCTCGATGCTCGCCCTGCACCTCCAGCGCGACCTGCACACCTCGACGGGCGCGGGGGCGGTGGCCCTCACCTCCCTCACCCTGGCCGGTGCGGCGGGCACCCTGCTCGGCGGGCGGCTGGGCGACCGGTACGGGCGGCTCCTCCCGATCCGGCTGGGCTACCTGCTGGCCGCCCCCGCCCTGGCCGGCGTGGCCTTCGCCCCCACCTTCGCGGTGGCCGAACTCGCCACCGTCGCGTTCGGGTTGGCGATGTTCCTGCCGTTCGCCGCCCAGGTGACGCTGGCCCAGGACTACCTGCCCAACCGGCCCGGCACCGCCAGCGGACTGACCCTGGGCCTGGCGATGTCGGTGGGCGGGCTGGCCGCCCCGCTGCTCGGCCGGATCGCCGACGCGTACGGGCTGCGCACCGTACTGGGATCGGTGCTCGGGGTGCTGCTGGTCGCCCTGGTCTGCGGACTGCGGCTGCGTGACCGGGTGCTGCCGACGGACGAGTCCGCCCCGCCGCCGGGCCTGGAGCAGGAGCCGGAGTCGAAGCCGGCGTCGGTGGGCGCGGCGGCGGAACGGGCAGGTGGGCGGGCCCGCTGAGGGGCTGCGGGGCCCGTCCTGATGGCAGCGGGACCGGGATGCCGTCGTCGCCGAGGACCCGCCGACACGTCAGGAGGGTGGGGTCGCGTCCGTCAAGGGCAACGGCCTGGTGCGCCTCAGCGCTTGTGCAGGGCGAGGAAGCGGCGGCCGTGCGAGGTCCAGCGTTCCGCCTCGACCAGTCCGGCGGCGGCGCGGGCCCGCCGTAGGGCGGCGGCCGTGCCGAGCCGGGCCCAGGGGAAGGCCGGCCCGAGCCGGCCGTCCGGGCCCTCGACCCGGACGGTGACCTGCTCGTCCACCTCCGCCGGCTCCACCTCGACCAGCAGCAGCCCGTCCGGCGCGATGAGTTCGGCGCCCCGGCGGAGCAGGGCGTCCGGGTCGCCGCCGATGCCGAGGTTGCCGTCGGCGAGGAGCGCGGCGCCCCAGCGGCCCTCGGCGGGCAGCCGGTCGAAGACCGAGCGGCAGAGCGCCGGGCCGCCCAGTCCGACCGTGCGGGCGACGGCCGCCCCGGTCACGTCGACGCCGAGGGCCGGGACGCCGAGCGCGAGCAGCGCGGCGACCAGCCGTCCGGGGCCGCAGCCGAGGTCGAGGACGGGCGCGGCCCGGCGGGCGCAGCGCAGGAGCAGGCTGTGGTCGGCGCCGGCCGCCGGGGCGCACCAGCGTTCGATGTCCAGCCGGAGGCGGTGGCCGTCCTCCCGGCGCAGCCAGAGCGGGCCGCACCCGGTGCGGACGGCTTCGGCGAACGGGTCGTCCACCCAGGCCGCGGTGGCCGTCAACTCGCCACCTCCGACGTCAGGTTGACCGTCCTCAGCTGGGCGGCGAAGCGGCTGTTCGGGGCCTCGGCGGCGACGCGGCGGGCGTCGTCGATGGTGTCCACGTCGGTGAGTGACGGGAGGTGACCGATCGTCAAGTCCGATGCGGTGAGGCGTTCGAGGAGGGCCGCGCCGGTCCCCGGGGTGGACATCGGCACTCCGTGCAGCAGGCGCGCGGCCAGGTCGGCCGTCGGCCGGGCCAGGCCCAGCGCCCAGAAGCCGCCGTCCGCCGCCGGGCCGTACCAGGCGTCCGTGCCCGCCCGCCGTGCGGCCGACAGCGGCTCGGCCAGCGCGGCGGCGCTCAGCTGCGGGGTGTCCATCCCGACCAGCAGCGCCGGGGCGCGCGGGGCCACCCGGGCCGCGTGGGCGAAGGCGGCGGCCAGTCGTTCGTCCAGCCCGCCGCCGGTCTGCGCGACGACCTCCCAGCCGGGGGGCAGCCAGTCGCCCGGTTCGCCGTCCAGGACGAGCACGCGCCGCCCGGCCGGCATCGTGCCCAGGGTGTGCAGGGTGTCGGCGAGGGCGGCCGTGGCCAGGGCGGCGGCCTGTTCGGGGGTGCAGGGCGGGGTGAGCCGGGTCTTCACCCGGCCGGGGGCGGGCGCCTTGGCGATCACCAGCAGGGTCGGCGGGGGCGCGGCCAGCACGGCCCGCATGTCGCGGACGGCCTGCCGGGTGCCGCGCAGGGTGCCGGTGACCTTGGAGCGGCCCGCGCGCGGCAGGTAGTCGACGGGCGTCTCGGCGATCCTCAGTCCGGCGGCCGAGGCGGCGAGCGCCATCTCCAGGGGGTAGCCGGACCGCCGGTCGCCGAGCCCCAGCGCCAGCAGCTGTTCCCGGCGGGCGGCCCGCATCGGGCCGAGGTCGTGCAGCGGCGCGCCGGTGCGGGCGCGCAGCCGTCGGGCCAGGACGGTGTTGGCCAGGCGGGCGTGCAGCGGCCACGCCCCGGTGGTGGCCGGGCGGCGGCGGCCCAGCACCAGGTCGGCGGTGCCGGCCAGTACCGGGCCGGTGACCAGGGGGAGCTGGGCGGGGTCGAGGGAACCGTCGCAGTCCAGGAAGCAGACCAGTTCGGCGGTGGCGGCGCGCAGTCCGGCGTGGCAGGCGGCGCCGAACCCGCGCCGGGGCTCCTCGACCACCGTCGCGCCGAGCGAGCGGGCGAGGTCGGCGGAGCCGTCCCGGGAGCCGTTGTCGACGACGACGGCCCGCCAGCCGTCCGGGATCCGCCCCAGTACCCAGGGCAGCGCGGCGGCCTCGTCGAGGCAGGGCAGCACGACGTCGACGGGAGGAGCGGGGGAGAGGGGAGAGGTCACCCGGCCACGCTAAGTGCGGGACGGCGGGGCGCGGCGGCGGCGCAGCCTTACGGAAGTCGGACGTCGTGGCGGCTGACCCGTCCGGCGGATCGGGCCGGGTGGACCGGGTCGGGTGGACCGGGTCGGGCGCGGTGGGCGCGGTGGGCCGGGTCGGGCGAGTCGGGTCGGGCTTGGCCGGGTCGGGCGAGTCGGCTCGGGCTGGGCCGGGCGAAGGGTGGGCGGCGGATCTTACGGAACGCGAACGCGGACCCGCTGTGGTGTCACCGGGCGCTGAGGCCTCCTATCCTCGGCGAGGTGAACGACACCTCGCACATCCTGGTGATCGACGACGACCCGACCGTGGCCGAAGTCGTCGCCGGCTACCTCACCCGCGCCGGGCACCACGTGGACCGGGCCGCCGACGGTGCGCAGGGCCTGGACCTCGCCGAGCGCACCCGCCCCGACCTGCTGGTGCTGGACCTCATGCTGCCCGGCCTCGACGGGCTGGAGGTGCTGCGCCGGCTGCGGGCCTCCGCCGAGGGCGCCGCACTGCCGGTGGTGCTGCTCACCGCCAAGGGCGACGAGGCGGACCGCATCCTCGGCCTGGAGCTGGGCGCGGACGACTACGTCACCAAGCCGTTCAGTCCGCGCGAACTGGTGCTGCGGGTGCAGTCGGTGCTGCGCCGCGCCCGGGCGGGGAGCGGGGCCGCGGGCGGGACGGCCGACGGGCCGGTCGGCGGGGTGCTGCGCTCGGGGGACGTCACGCTCGACCCGAAGGCCCGCCGCGCCCACCGGGGCGCGCGTGAACTCGCCCTCACCCTGCGCGAGTTCGACCTGCTGGCGTTCCTGCTCCGGCACCCCGGCACGGTGTTCTCCCGGCAGGACCTGATGCGGCAGGTCTGGGGCTGGGACTTCGGCGACCTCTCCACCGTCACCGTCCACGTCCGGCGGCTGCGCGAGAAGATCGAGGACGACCCGGCCGCGCCCGCCCTGATCAGCACCGTCTGGGGCGTCGGCTACCGCTACGACCCGACCCCCTATGACCCGGCCCCCCACGACCAGGCCCGCCCGCAGGGCGGTGCGGCGTGAAGGACCTGCTGCTGATCGCCCTGTTCGCCGCCCTCGGCGCGGGCGGCGCCGGCCTGCTCGGCTGGGCGGCGATCCGGCTGCTGCGCCGCCGGTCCGTCGCCCTGTCCCTGTTCTGCGTGGCGGTCGTGACCGTCCTCGCGGTGACCTCCGGGACGTTCGCGGTGGCGCAGGCGATGTTCCTGTCCACCCACGACCTCGGCGTGGTCATCACGGTGCTCGGCATGGCCGCCGTCGTCTCGCTGCTCACCGCCGCGCTGCTCGGCCGCCAGGTGGTGGCCGGCAGCCGGGCGCTGGCCGTGGCCGTCCGGACGGTCGGCAGCGACGCCGGGTTCACCGCGCCCGCCCATCCGCTCGGCGCGGAACTCGCCGCACTGAGCGAGGAGTTGGCCGCCACCAGTGCCCGGCTGGCGGAGTCCCGGGCGCGCGAGCAGGCCTTGGAGCACTCCCGCCGGGAGCTGGTCGCGTGGATCTCGCACGACCTGCGCACCCCGCTGGCCGGCCTGCGGGCGATGGCCGAGGCGCTGGAGGACGGCGTCGCCGAGGAGCCCGACCGCTACCTGGTGCGGATCGGCACCGAAGTCGAACGGCTCACCGGCATGGTGGACGACCTGTTCGAGCTCTCCCGCATCCAGGCCGGCGCGCTCGCCCTCTCGCTCACCCGGGTCTCGGTGTACGACCTGGTGGACGACGCGCTCGCCGGGGCGTACCCGCTGGCCCGGCGGCGCGGCGTCCGGCTGGAGGGGCGGCAGGTGGCCGGCGAGCCGATGGCGGCCGAGCCGGTCGAGGTGGACAGCGGGGAGATCACCCGGGTGCTCGGCAACCTGCTGGTCAACGCGATCCGCTCGACCCCCGCGGACGGCGTGGTGGCCGTCGCCGCCCGGCGGGAGGCCGACGAGGTGGTGCTGTCGGTGACCGACGGCTGCGGCGGCATCCCGGAGCAGGACCTGTCCCGGGTGTTCGAGACGGGCTGGCGCGGCGGCTCCGCCCGGACGCCCCGGCGCGACGACGGCCGGGCCGCCGGCGAGCCCGGCGAGAGCGGCGCCGGGCTCGGGCTCGCCATCGTGCGCGGCATCGTCGAGGCGCACGCCGGTCGGGCCGAGGTGCGCAACGTCGCCGGGGGCTGCTGCTTCGAGATCGCCCTGCCGGCGCCGCGCGCCGAGGCCCGCTAGGGTCCGCCTCCGAACTCCCGCCGACCGACGGGGGGCCGCCTCCGAACTCCCGCCGGCCGGCCGACAGGGTTTCGGAGGCGGGCCCGGGTGCGGTGAACGCCCGCCGTGTACGGCCTACTCGGCCACGGCCTCGCGCAGCCGCTTCTTGTCCGGCTTGCCGACCGACGTCAGCGGGATCTCGTCCACGAGGTGCAGGGCTTCCGGCGCGTAGATCCGCCCCTTGCGGGCCGTGACGAACGCCTGGACGTCCGCCAGCTCGGGCCGCTGCCCAGGAGCGGGAACGACGGCGACGTGGACGTGCTCCGCCTCCTGCGCGTCGCGCACGCCGAAGACCGCGCAGCGGGCGATCGCCGGGTGGGTGAGGAGGAGGTCCTCCACCTCGGACGGGTAGACGTGCCCGCCGACCACGATGATCAGGTCCTTGACCCGGTCGGCCAGGTAGAGGTAGCCGTCCGCGTCGAAGTAGCCGACGTCCCCGGTGTGCAGCCAGCCGTCACGCAGCACCTCGGCGGTCAGGTCGGGCCGCTTCCAGTACCCGGCCATGAGGCCGGCCGAGCGGATGTACACCTCGCCCTGCTCGCCGGTCGGCAGCCCGGTGCCGTCGGCGGACCGGATCTCCACCTCGACGCCCGGGAAGGGACGGCCGACCGGGACCGGGCCGCCCTGGACGATCCGGTCGTGCTCCTCCGGGGTGAGGAGGGAGATCAGCTGGGCCTCGGACATCCCGTAGACGCCCACCAGGACCGGCCCGAACACCTTGACCGCCTCGCGGATCCGGGTCGGCGAGGCGGCGCAGCCCCCGTACATGATCTGCCGCAGGCTGGACAGGTCGGTGCGGCTGATCGCCGGGTGGTCGAGCAGTTGGTAGAGCAGCGGCGGCAGCACCCAGAGGGTGGTGATGCGCTCGCGCTCGACGGCGGCCAGGACCTCGCCGGGGTCGAAGGACCGCTGGAGGACGACCGAACCACCGTGGTGGAGCGTCAGGTCGGTGAGGATCCCGGCGAGGTGGGCGAGCGAGGTGGCGGCGAGGAACCGGGGCGCCCCGTCGGTCGCGCCGACGGGGCCGAACGGGGCGTCGAAGGTGGCGCGGTAGGGGCCGTGCAGGCTGAGGATGCCCTTCGGGACCCCGGTGGTGCCTCCGGTGTGGCGGATGCCGAGGTCGTCGTCCGGGCCGATCCGTACGGCGGGCGGCTCGGCGGGGCGGTTCGCGGAGGCGGCGATCACGTCCTCGCCGACGGCCGCCGGGCCGGGGCCGAGGCGGAGGACCGTCGGCACGTCGATCAGGGGCAGCAACTCGGCGGCCCCCGCGAACCGTTCGGCGTCCACGAGGAGGACGCCGGTGTCGACGCTCGCCACGATCTCGGCCAGAACTGGGGCACTCATGCCGTCGTACAGGTTGACCACCCGCGCACCTGCGAGGCCGGCGGCGTAGCGGGCGCCGAGCGCCTCGGGGGTGTTGCCGGTGAGCAGGGTGACGGTGTCCCCGAGGGTGACGCCCCGGGCGATGAGCTCGTGGGCGAGACGGTAGGTGGCGGCGGCGAAGTCGCCGGCGGTGATCTCGCCGCCGTCGGCGGTGACGATGGCCCGCCGGCCGGGGTCGGCGGAGAGGGACCGGAGGATCAGTGCGGGGGCGCTGACGAATTCCTGGTCGTTCATGGCCACTTCTTCCGTGTAGTTTGCAACCGTATTGACAGGCTAACCCCATCCTCCGCTCTTCGCCGGGGAGTTATGGCTCACATCCGACGGCGAGTCAGCTGTGGACCCCGACCCTGGGCGCCGCCGCGAAGGCGGCCATCCCGGTGTGGAACGGCACCTGCGGGCGCCAGCCGAGTTCGGCGCGCAGCCGGGAGGAGTCGGCCGTGACGTGCCGGACGTCGCCCAGACGGTACTCGCCGGTCACCAGCGGCGCCGGGCCGTCGTACGCGGCCGCCAGCGCCGCGGCCATCTCACCGATCGTGCGGACCTCGCCGCTGCCCACGTTGTAGGCGCGGGAACTGCCAGGCGGGCGGGCGTCGAGGGCCTCCAGCGCGGCGAGGTTGGCCGCGGCGACGTCCTCGACGTGGACGAAGTCGCGGCGCTGCCGGCCGTCCTCGAACACCCGGGGGGCCTCGCCCCGGGCCAGCGCCGAGCGGAACAGCGAGGCGACCCCCGCGTACGGGGTGTCGCGCGGCATGTCCGGCCCGTACACGTTGTGGTAGCGGAGCGTCAGGACGGCGCCCTGGCAGGCCCGGGCCCACACGGACGCCAGGTGCTCCTGGGCGAGTTTGGTGGCCGCGTACACGCTGCGCGGGTCGGCCGGGGCGTCCTCGGCGACCAGGCCGGGGCTCAGGGCGTGGCCGCAGGCCGGGCAGGGCGGCTCGAAGCGCCCGGCGTCCAGGTCGGCCGTGCGGCGCGGGCCCGGGGCGACGTCGCCGTGTGCCGGGCAGCGGTAGCGGCCCTCCCCGTACACCACCATCGAGCCGGCCAGGACGAGGCGGCGGACGCCGGCGCGGGCCATCGCGGCGAGCAGGACGGCGGTGCCGAGGTCGTTGCACCCGGCGTAGGCGGGGGCGTCGTCGAGGTCCAGCCCGAGGCCGACCATCGCCGCCTGGTGGCAGACCGCGTCCACCCCGGCCAACGCCCGCTCCACGGCGGCGGTGTCGCGCACGTCCCCGTGCTGGAAGGCCACGCCCTCCGGTAGGTCGGGCGCCCGCCCGGCGGGGTGGACGGCGGGCAGCAGCGCGTCCAGCACCCGTACCCCGTGCCCGGCCGCGACCAGCGTGCGGACCACGGTCGACCCGATGAACCCGGCGCCGCCGGTGACCAGAATCTCCATGCCGCCGACGCTAGCCGGGCGGGGCGGCGGATCGGGCGTGCGCCGATCCGACGTCAGGGTTCGGTAATCCTCCCGGCGTAACGGTGGATCGCCATCCGTCGCAGGCCGGCGTTCAACTGGCGTTCGCCGAACACACCTTCGCCGGTGGCTCGCCCGCCCGGTTCGCCTGGGACTCTCCTGGGCGTTTCTCGGAGTCCTTGGAGGCGGCAGTGTCACATCCCTCGCGTCCCTCGCGCAGAACGGTCCTTCGGACGGGTACCGCGGCCGGTGCGCTCGCCGCGCTGCCCGCGTCCACCCTCCTCTGGACGCAGCCGGCCCTGGCCGGCACCCCCGGACCGGAGCAGATCCACCTGCAGTGGGGCAACGAGCCGTCCCGCGAGATGACGGTCTCCTGGGCGACCGCCGCCACCGTGCGCCGCCCCCGGGTGCGGATCGGCACCCCGCGCGGCGGCGCCGGCCACACCGTGGACGCCGAGACCCGCACCTACGTCGACGGGCTCAACAAGGTGGAGACGTACACCCACCACGTCCGCCTGGAGGGCCTGCGGCCCGACACCACGTACGTCTACGAGGTGCTGCACGACGGCTCCGCCCCGGTGCGCGGCACCTTCCGCACCGCGCCCGCGCGCGGGCGGGCCGCGTTCCGCTTCACCAGCTTCGGCGACCTCGGCACCGGCGACAACGTGTTCAGCAAGTCCTCGATCCACGGCGCCGCCGCCGTCCGTCAGGTGGAGCGGTTCGCGCCGCTGTTCCACCTGCTCAACGGCGACCTCGCGTACGCCAACAACAACCCGCAGCGCCAGCCGCAGTGCTGGAACGCGTTCATGAACAACCTCGCCACCTCGGCCGCCAACCGCCCCTGGATGCCCGCGCCCGGCAACCACGAGGTCGAGGCCGGCGGCGGGGACCTCGGGTACGCCTCGTACCTGACCCGCTTCGAACTGCCCGACAACGGCACCCGTGACTACTGCGGCAACTGGTACAGCTTCCAGGTCGGTTCGGTGCTCTTCGTGAGCCTCGACGGCAACGAGATCGCCGTCGAGGACGACGCCAGCCTCGACCCGGCCACCGGCCGGTCCATCTACATCAGCGACTACAGCGAGGGCGCCCAACTCCGCTGGCTGGAGCGCACCCTGTCGCGGGCCCGGCGCGGCCGCGCGGTGGACTGGGTCGTCGTCAACCTGCACCAGTTCGCGATGTCCTCCTCGGCGGCCAGCCACGGCGGCGACATGGGCATCCGCGAGAAGCTGCTGCCGCTGCTCGACCGCTACTCCGTCGATCTCGTCCTGGCCGGGCACGACCACGACTACGAGCGCACCCACCCCGTCCGCGGCACCGAGCCGGGCGGCCTGCTCACCCCGGCCGTCGCCGACGACGACCTGCGCCGGATCGACACCTCGCAGGGCACCGTCCACCTCATCCTCGGTGGCGGCGGCACCGCCGGCCACGACGACGTCTACCTGCCCGCCGACGCGGACGGCGTCCGCGAGGCCTCCGTGCGCACCCAGCGCCTCACCTTCAAGGCCGACCCGGACGCCAAGGAGAAGGCCCACTGGTCCGCCGTCACCGACCCGGACACCGACTTCCCGTACGGCGTCGCGGTCTTCGACGTCGACCCGGGCCGGCTGCCCGGCGGCCGCACCACCATCACGGTGAGCTACTACCACTCCCCGTCCGCCACCGCCGCCAACCCCTTCCCGACGCCGGTGCTCTTCGACCGCTTCACCCTGTACCGCGACCGCAGCGACGGCTGGGGCGACGACGGCTGGGGCGAGGACGGCCGGGGCGAGGACGAGACCACCGACTCCGAGGTCGGTGCCGGGCGCCGGTGACGCAGCGCGTTCCTGAAGGGCCCGCCGCGCACCTCGCGGCGGGCCCTTCGTCCGTTCAGGCGGCCTTGGGCGGGGCGGGCGGCCGGTGGGGGCCGGTGGGGGCTGGTCCAGGGGGCTGGGCCGTTGGTGACGGCGGGTCGGTGTGGTGGCTGGGCTGTCCGTGCGAAGGGTGGTCGGCTCGGCGCGCGGGCTGCCGGAGGGGCGGTTAGCGTCGGCCGCAACACGTCTTCAGTTATAGGAGGTTGGCAGTGCAGCGGTGGATCATTGTGACGGCTCTCGCCTCGGCCCTCGGCGGTCTCACGGCGCCCGCCCTGGCCGCCGACCCGGCCCCGGCCGCAGCCCCGGCGGCGGCTTCGGCCGCGGCTCCGGCGCCCGCGCAGGCCGCGGCCCCGGCCCGGGTGCGTGACGGGGAGTCGGCCGGCACGGCCGTCACTCTCGGTGAGGCCCGGATCGACCCGAAGGTTCCCGGCCGGGTCCGGGTCGACGTCGACTACCTCTGCGGGATCGCGGAGGAGGCCCGGTCGCTCACCGTCTCGGTGGAGCAGCGGGATCCGGAGGACCCCTCCATCGTGGCCTTCGGCTCCAGCCGGACGGCCGAGGCGGACATCCTCTGCGACGGCACACAGCGGCAGCGGCAGCTCGTCGTCCAGTCCAAGACGGTCAACTGGATCCCGGACGCGGACGCCGTCCTGATCGCCACGGTCAGCGACCTCGGTGCCACCCCGCCCGCGTCCTCCGACGCCCGGCGGGTCCCGCTCTTCGGCTCCTGATGCGTCCGCGGGCCCGGGCCGTGGCCGCCGTGCTCCTCGGCGCCACCCTCGCGGCCTGCTCCGTCAGCGTGGGCGGCCCGGGCCCGGGCCCGTCCGGGTCCGCCCCGGCGACTCCGGTGACCCCGGCCGCCTCGCGGCCGTCGGCCACCGCTCCCTCCCCGGGGGCGGTGGCCATCGGGGATTTCGTGTTCGAGCCGGCGGACCTCACCGTCCGCCCGGGCGCCGTCGTCACGGTCCGCAACACCGACCCCGTCGACCACACCCTCACCGCCCAGGACCGGAGCTTCGACACCGGCACCATCGCCCCGGGCGCGTCCGCGACCTTCACCGCGCCGGCCCAGCCGGGCGCCTACGCGTACCTGTGCACCCTCCACCACTTCATGCGGGGAATCCTCACGGTGTCCTGAGCCGACGGGTCCGACGGGTCCGACGGGGGCGGGGGCGCCGGGCGTCGGCCGTTCCCGTATCGAGGGCCCACAGGTGAACGGGGCTGCTGCTACCCGCCACCATGTTCTACAGTTCTGTAGAACTGGGAGTACAGCGAACGGGGGCACGGCATGGACAGGCCGCTTCGACTGCCGCAGCAGGATCGGGCCGACTTCGAGACGGAGCTGGGGAGGGCACTGGCCGGGCCGCAGGTGCGGGCGGCCCTGCGGGCGGTGGGCGACGAGGGGCCGGGGGTGGAGCGGTTGCGGCGGTGCGCCCGGGAACACGCGGAGTTCGTGCTGGCGGCGGCGGCGCCCGAGTACGAGCGCTACGCGGCGCTGCGGGCGGACCGGGACGCGGTGGCGCGGCTGCCGGTGGACGAGCCGGGGCGGCAGCGGGTGTCGGGCTGGTGGGGGGTGCTGGGGGTGATCGTGCCGATCGTCGCCGGGGTGGCCGCCGCGATCTTCCTACTGCTCGGGTACGCGCTGGGGCTGGCGGACGACGTCGAGGTGCTGGGGCACGCGCTGGTGGGCGCCGGGTGGGTGGCGGCCGGGGTGGCCGCGGTGAGCCTGCTGGTGGGCGGGCTGGGACTGCTGGGGGCGGCGTCGCGGTCGAGGTCGGCGGAGGTCGGCGGGGAGGCCGGTGGCGTGGGGGAGTTGGGGCTGGCGCGGGACGCGTGGCGGTCGGCGCTGGCGGAGCGCGGGCTGGTGCCGTTCCTGCTGGCGCAGGCGGGCGCGGGGGCGCCCGGCCGGCGCCGCTGACGCCGTCGGCTCAGTCGTGGCGGGTGCGGGCGGCGTCGACGAGGAGGTGGGCGGCGTCGAGCGGGATGCCGAGTCGGCGGGCGATCCACGGGGCGGGCCGGCCGGCCCGGGCGAGCATCCAGGCGGAGTACAACTGGCCCAGCTGCGGGGCCTGGTGGGTAAGGAGGAGGGGGCGCACGGCGTCCATCGGGAAGTCTTCGAGCGCGCGGGCGCTGTACTCGCGGCCGTTGGGGCCGGGCGGGGGTAACGGGAGCGGGCGGCGGGTGTCGAGCCAGCGCCCGAGCAGGACCGCGCCGACGGCCAGGAGGCCGGAGCCGGAGGCGCCGATCAGGATGGCGTTGATGACCGGGCGGTCCTCCTCCTCGGCCAGGCCGAGGGCGAGTTCCTCGGCGACGAGGAGGGCGAGGACGGTGAGCAGCACCGCGGCCTCGGCGGGGCGCGGGTAGGGCCGGGACGTCGTCATGGGGTACCTCTTCCTCGGCGGGGGAACCGGGGTGGGCGAAGGGGCCGCGGACGGCGGTGGCGGCAGGGCCGACGTGTGTGACGTGGCGTCAGAAAGCCTGTGCGACGGGTGTGTTCACCGTCTGCCGGAGGCGGACCGGGGCATGCGGGGGTGGGGGCGGGTGGTGCGGCCCGGACTGCTGCTGTCCATGCGTCTCGCCTCCTTCCGGTCGGGCGCGCCATGCTGGTGCGTTCGTCGACGGGGCAAGGGGGGGCTCATCCTCGGACCTCGGGACAGCATAGCCCGGCCCCCGCGCCAACTTCGACACCCTTGTCGAAGTTGGCGCCGGTGCGAGGGCCGCCGTTGGACGATCGACCAGGCGGGGCCGGGTGCGGCTGGTGTGCGGGACCACTCGTGCCCGACCGGTCGCCGCGGCTTCGATCGCCGTACCGAAGGAACGGGACCGGCCGGGGCGATGGAGCGACATGGATCTGAACACGGTGGCCGAGATGTGCGACGCCCGCCGGGGCGGCACCTGGCGGCCCGGGGACGCCTGGCTCGGCGGCGGGACGTACCTGTTCTCCGAGCCGCAGCCGCACATCCGCCGGCTGATCGACCTCGGCCGGATGGGCTGGGAGCCGCTCACCCCGACCCCCGACGGCGGCCTGGAGATCGCCGAGACCTGCACGGTCGCCCAACTCTCGCGCCACCCCGAGCCCGCCGCCTGGGCGGCGGCGCCGCTGTTCGAGCAGTGCTGCCGGGCGTTCCTGGCCTCCTGGAAGATCTGGAACATGGCCACCGTCGGCGGCAACCTGTGCAACGGCCTGCCCGCCGGTCCGATGATCTCGCTGACCGCCGCCCTGGACGGGGTCTGCCTGCTGCGGGCCCCGTCGGGGGAGCGGCGCCGTGCCCCGGTGGCGGAGTTCGTCACCGGCGCCGGCGTCAAGGACCTGCGGCCGGGTGAGCTGCTGCGCTCGATCACCCTGCCGGCCCGGGCGCTGGCGGCCCGGACGGCGTTC
Organism: Kitasatospora sp. NPDC086801; assembly: GCF_044745805.1. Lineage (NCBI taxonomy): Bacteria > Bacillati > Actinomycetota > Actinomycetes > Kitasatosporales > Streptomycetaceae > Kitasatospora > Kitasatospora sp. NPDC086801. The sequence continues at coordinate 71,229 of NZ_JBIVAX010000012.1, read as the reverse complement.
CGCCGGGCCTCGCTGTACGGGCTGGGCCGCTCCGGCGTCCTGCTGACCCGATGCAGTGCCGCGGGCAGGTCGAGGGTGGGGTCGCCCAGGCGCTCGGCGCGACGTTGTCCGAACGGGTGCTGCTGGACGACCGGGGCGAGGTCACCACGGCCGCCTTCCGCCGCTACCGCCTGCCCGCGTACGCCGACGTGCCGCGCACCGAGGTGCACTTCTCGACCACCTCGGGCGCGATCGGCCCGCTCGGCGCCAAGTCGATGAGCGAGAGCCCGTTCAACCCGGTCGCCCCCGCGTTCGCCAACGCCCTGCGCGACGCCACCGGCATCCGCTTCACCGACCCGCCGTTCCTGCGCGACCAGGTCTGGCAGGCGCTCGCCGACCGGCGGGAGTGACGTTCCGTCCAGCCCTGGTTACCCTGGGTGGGGCCGCCGACCCCCGGCCGGTGGCTCCGAGGGAACGCCCAAGGGAGGCCGGGACGGATGGGACTCACCAGTCACGAGCTGCTGGCGCTGGCGGCGCTGCTCGCGGTGTTCACGGTGCTCGGCACGCTCTGGGTCTGGCCCCGGCTGGCCGTCCGCAGCTGGCCCGCGATGTTCCTGCGGCTCGGGACCATCGCGGTCACCCAGTTCGCCCTGCTGGCCGCCCTCGGGCTCGCCGTCAACGACTCCTTCCTGTTCTACAGCAGCTGGTCCGACCTGTTCGGGCGCGACCGCGGCACGGGTGTCATCCAGGCGGGCGGCCCGACCGGCGGCCCCGGCAGCAGCCCGAGCGGCACCCCCGGCGGCGGGGCTCCCGGAGTGCCCGCCGGGGTGCAGGTGCTCGGCCCGGCGGAGATCACCGGCGCGGGCGGGGCCGACCGCGACCCGGCCGCGATCGGACGGCTCGACCGGGTGCGGCTGCCCGGCGGGACCACCGGGCTGAGCACCGACGGGTACGTCTACCTGCCGCCGCAGTACTTCCGGCCCGGCGCCGAGGCCCGGCACTTCCCGGCCGCCCTGGTGATGACCGGCTTCCCGGGGGACGCCGCCAACCTGGTCACCAAGCTGCGCTACCCGGCCCACGAACTCGACCTGCTGCGCCAGGGGGCGATGAAGCCGACCGTCCTGGTGCTGGTGCGCCCCTCGCCGTCGATGCCGCGCGACAGCGAGTGCGAGGACGTGCCGGACGGCCCGCAGGCCCAGCGCTACTTCACCACCGACGTGCCGGCCGACCTGCGCGCCTCCTACCGGGTGCTCGACGGCCCCGGCAGCCTCGGCGTGATCGGCGACTCCACCGGCGGCTACTGCGCCGTCAAGCTCGGCATGGTCCACCCGGAGACCTTCGCGGTGGCGGTGTCGCTGTCCGGCTACTTCAGGGCCGCCGAGGACGTGACCACCGGGGACCTCTTCGGCGGCAGCCGGCAGCGGCGCGACGAGGCCGACCTGAACTGGCGACTCGCCCACTTGCCGATGCCCGCCCTCGCCGTCCTCCTCGCCGACAGCAAGGAGGACGGCCGCGCCTACGCCGACTCCCGGGCCTTCGCCGCGGCCGCCCGCCCGCCGCTGGTGGTCGCCCAGGCCACCGTGGAGACCGGCGGACACAACTTCACCACCTGGACCAGGCTGCTCCCGCCGTCGCTGACCTGGTTGAGCGACCACCTGCGCGACCCTGCGTGAGACCGGCCGCCCGCCCGTCGGCCAGGCCCAGCCGGTGGCCGGGCCCGGCCGGTGGCCGGGCGACGGCCGAGAACGTCGACGGGGTGTCACTCCTGAGCCATTCCGTGGCAGGAGGGTTGCGTGGGGAGGTGGTTTTAGGGTAGGCAAACCTAAGCGCTTTGGACTCGGGGGGTGAGGACGTGCGGAACGAGTGCCATCGGACGGCGGCTGCCGCCGTCCTCGACGGTCGGGCGGCACCGGCTGTCCGAGGCCGCCGCGACCGGCTGCGGGCGCCCCTGACGTCCGGCCACCCGCGAGAGGCCACACCGTGACCGAGAACCCGACCGCCCGGGTCGACCGGCTCGCCGTCGCCCTCGCGGACGGCACCCCGCTGCTCGCCCCGGTCAGCCTCGACCTGCACCCCGGGCGCGTGCACGCCGTCACCGGCCCCTCCGGCGCGGGCAAGACCACCCTGCTGCACGCCCTCGCCGGCGCCCTGCCCCCGGGCGCCCGCGCCACCGGGCTGGTCACCGTCCTCGGCCAGGACGTCCTGGCGCTCGCCCCCGAACCGCTGCGCCGGCTGCGCCGCCACCGGCTCGCCCTCCTCGGCCAGGACCGGGGCTCCGGCCTCAACCCCCGGATGCGGGTCGCCGGACTGCTCGCCGAGACCGCTGCCGACCGCGGCCCCGAAGCCGTGCGCGACCTGCTCGCCCCAGTCCGGCTGCCCGCCGACCAGCAGCTCGAACGCCGCCTTCCCGGCGTCCTTCCCGGCACCCTCCCCGGCGGCCTCCCTGCCGGCCGGCAGCGCCGCGGCGCCCTCGCCCGGGCCCTCGCCCGCCGCCCCGACCTGCTGCTCCTCGACGAACCCAGCGCCGGCCTCGACCCCGCACTGCGGGACGAGACCGCCGACCTGCTGCGCGAACTCGCCCGGCGGCACGGCATCGCCGTCCTGCTCTCCAGCCACGACGCCGCCTTCGTCGCCCGCTGCGCAGACGAGGTGCTCGCCCTCGTCCCGGTGCGGCCCGGGGCGGGCGCCGGCGCGATCCGGGCCGGGGCGAGCCGGACGTCCGGACCGGTCGCGGCGCGCACCTCCGCCGGGCTGGCCGCGATCGGCGTCGAAGCCCACGTCGGGTACGGGCGCGGGCGGCGCCGGATCCTCACCGGGGTCGACCTGCACCTCGCGCCCGGCAGCTGCACCGGCATCATCGGCCCCTCCGGCGCGGGCAAGACCACCCTGGTCCGGATCCTCGCCGGGCTCCACCCGCCCACCGGCGGCACCCTCACCCTGGACGGCGCCCCGCTGGCCGGCTCGCACCACGCCCGCACCCGCGAGCAGCGCCGACGCGTCCAACTCGTCCCGCAGAACCCGCTCGGCGCGCTCAACCCGGCCCGGACCGTCGGCGCCACCCTCACCCGGCCGCTGCGGCTGCACCACGCCACCCCGCACGAGCAGTGCCCCGGCCGGGTCGCCGAACTGCTGGCCGCCGTCGACCTCCCCGCCGACCTGGCCGCCCGGTACCCGCACGAGCTGTCCGGCGGGCAGCGTCAACGCGTCGCCATCGCCAGGGCGTTGGCGGCCGAACCGGACGTCCTGCTGTGCGACGAGGTGACCTCCGCGCTGGACGCGGACACCGCCGCGGGCATCATGTCCCTGCTGGTCCGGTTGCGCGCCGAGCACGGGGTGACGCTGGCGCTGATCAGCCACGACCTGCCGATGGTGCGCGAACACGCGGACGCGGTGGTGGAGTTGGGGGCGGCGCTGGGGCGGGTCTGACCCCGCGAGCCGGGCGCCCGGCGGGAGCCGCCGGACCGGATCCGGGCACGATGGCGCCCGCCGGCTCGGCGTGGGTGAGGTGACGCGTCGAGCCGGCGGGCGGGCTTGGGGAGCTCGGGCAGCGGTCAGGCGCGGCCCAGCAGGGGCAGCGGGGCCCCGGTGCGGGCGGGGAGTTCGAGCCGGGTCAGCAGCGCGGAGGGCGACACCTCGACCACCCGGCAGCCCGCGCGGTGGCGGCAGTGCCGGGCCACCGAGCCGTGCCGCAGCCGGTCGAACCGGCGGCGGGTGGCGGCGCCGAGGACCAGCAGGTCGTCCGGCCCGGTGACGGCGCCGACCAGAGCCGGCCCCGGCTCGGCCTTGACCACCAGCGGGTGGATGACCAGCCCGGCCGGGTAGCCGCCGTAGGCCTGCTCGAAGGCGATGTCCAGCCGCCGCCGGGCGGCGTGCTCCAGTTCGGACAGCGGGCGCAGTCCGTCGCGTTCGCCCGCGTTCCACGCGGCCACCGGCACCAGCACGGCCTCGCTGCGGGCCGCCTCGCCGACGGCGTGGTAGAGGGCGGCCAGACTGCTCAGTGATCCGCTCAGGCCGACGATCACTCGGGTGGTCCCGGTCATGGCCGTTCGCCTCCGTCTCTCCGGTCGGGTGCTCCGGGTTCTGTGCTCCTTGGTTCGGCTGATTCCAGTGAACCCCGGAACCGGTCCGTCCGTACCGCCACTGATGGCTCCATGACGCCGGTCGCACACTTCTTGACGGCCTTCTGACAGCTGCGGCCGCACCGGGCCCGGCCTTCTGACGGCTGCGGCCGCACTGGGCCCGGCCTTCTGACGGCTGCGGCCGGACCGGGCTCAGCCGAGGCCCGGCACGAACTGGATCAGCAGGTCGATCGCCTTGATGCCGAGGAACGGCAGGATCAGCCCGCCCAGCCCGTACACCCGCAGGTTGCGCCGGAGCAGGTCGGTGGCGGAGGCGGGCTGGTAGCGGACGCCGCGCAGGGCCAGCGGGATCAGCGCGATGATGATCAGCGCGTTGAAGATGATCGCGGAGGCGATCGCCGAGGTCGGGCTGTGCAGTTCCATGATGTTGAGGTGGTGCAGGCCGGGGTAGGAGCCGGCGAACATCGCGGGGATGATCGCGAAGAACTTGGCCACGTCGTTGGTGATCGAGAAGGTGGTCAACGCGCCCCGGGTGATGAGGAGTTGCTTGCCGACCCGGATGATGTCGATCAGCTTCGCCGGGTTGGAGTCGAGGTCGACCATGTTGCCGGCCTCCTTGGCGGCCGGGGTGCCGGAGTTCATCGCGACCCCGACGTCGGCCTGGGCGAGCGCGGGGGCGTCGTTGGTGCCGTCGCCGGTCATCGCCACCATGTTCCCGGCGGCCTGCTCGCGGCGCAGGTGGGCGAGCTTGTCCTCGGGGGTGGCCTCGGCGAGGAAGTCGTCCACCCCGGCCTCGGCGGCGATGGCGCGGGCGGTGAGCGGGTTGTCGCCGGTGACCATGACGGTGCGGATGCCCATCCTGCGCAACTCGGCGAAGCGTTCGGCGATGCCCTCCTTGACCACGTCCTTGAGTTCGACCACGCCGAGCGCCCGGGCACCGTGCCGGTCGTGGACGGCGACCAGCAGCGGGGTGCCGCCGGCCTCGGCGATCCGGTCCACCAGCGGCTTGGCCTCCATCGGCATCCGCCCGCCGGACTCCACCACCCAGCGGGCTACGGCGCCGGCGGCGCCCTTGCGGATCAGGCAGCCCGTCCCGTCGGGCCAGTTCAGATCGACGCCGCTCATCCGGCTGTGCGCGGTGAACGGGACGGGCCGCTGCTCGCCGAGTTCGCCGGGTTCGCGGGGCGGCACCCAGTACTGACGGTTCGTCAGTTCGACGAGTGAGCGGCCCTCCGGGGTCTCGTCCGCGACGGAGGCCAACTGGGCGGCCTCGGCGAGCTGTTCGGTGCTCGCGCCGGGCAGCGGGTGCAGCGCGACGGCCCGGCGGTTGCCGTGGGTGATGGTGCCGGTCTTGTCGAGCAGCAGCACGTCGACGTCCCCGGCGGCCTCGACGGCCCGGCCGGAGAGGGCGACGACGTTGCGTTGCACCAGCCGGTCCATCCCGGCGATGCCGATCGCGGACAGCAGTGCGCCGATGGTGGTCGGGATGAGCGCGACCATCAGGGCGACCAGCACGACGGTGGTCTGCGGCGCGTGTGCGTAGATCGCCATCGGCTGGAGCGAGACCACCGACAGCAGGAAGATGATGGTGAGCGAGGCGAGCAGGATGTTGAGCGCGATCTCGTTCGGAGTCTTCTGCCGGTTGGCGCCCTCCACCAGGGCGATCATGCGGTCCACGAAGCTCTGCCCGGGCCGGGAGGTGACCCGGACGACCAGGTGGTCGGAGAGCACCCTGGTGCCGCCGGTGACACCGGTGCGGTCGCCGCCGGACTCGCGGATCACCGGCGCGGACTCCCCGGTGATCGCCGACTCGTCGACGGAGGCCACGCCCTCGACCACCTCGCCGTCCTGCGGGACGACCTCGCCGGCCGGCACCAGCACGATGTCGTGCAGCATCAACTGCTCGGCGGGGATCACCTCGTGGCGGTGGTCGCGGGTGCCGACCCGCCAGTGCAGCAGCCGCCGGGCGGTGGTCCCGGCCTGGGCGCGGCGCAGCGACTCGGCCTGCGCCTTGCCCCGGCTCTCGGCGACGGCCTCGGCGAGGTTGGCGAACAGCACGGTCAGCCAGAGCCAGAAGCCGATCACCCAGGCGAACACGCTCGGGTGGATCACCGCGCTGAGCGTGGTGAGCGCGGAGCCGGTCTCCACCACGAGCATCACCGGGTTGCGCATCATGGTGCGCGGGTGGAGCTTGCGGACGGCGGCGGGCAGGGCCTCGGTGAGCTGCCGGCGGGTGATGAGCCGGCGGCGGCCGTCGTCCGGGCCGGTCGGCCGATGGCTGGGGTGGTGCGGGACCTGCTCGGGCACGGGGGCCGGGCGGCGGAACCAGTTCTGCTGGTCGCCGGTGGTGTCCGGTGGGGTGAGGGCCGAACGGCGCATCGTCTCGGGGGACCTTCCGGGGCGTCCCGAAGCGGCGGGACGGCGGGCTCGGTGGCGGCGGGGACGGCGGCCAGCCCACCATCGGATCCGCGCCCGCCATGCTCCTCTTGACGTGGGCTTGGCGCCCCGGCGGCCGTCCTTGACGGCTCCCTGACACCCGGGCCGGTCGGGCGTTCGCCGGTACGTACGGCCGTTCGGGTGAGGGTGGCGGGGGCGGATGTCAGGAAGCCGTCAAGGACGCCCGGCGGCGCGTAGGCCACGCGTCAAGGCCCGGTGCGATCGGCGCCCGGCGGGCATCCACTGGAACCGAGGGCCGCACCACGGCGGCCCGCCCGAGCCCGAGGAGCCTCCCGTGAGCAGCACGATCGCCCCCGCCGTCGAACAGTCGCCGCGCCGCCTGGTCCGCCTGGTGCCCGCCGGTGTCCGGCAGGACCGACAGGAGCTTCAGGACGGCCCCGAGCCGCCCGAACCGGTGCCCGCGCCCACGGTCGGCCACGACCGAGGCCGCCCGGCGCACTGCCGGATCGCGATGCAGTTCGAGGACTGACCCCGCCCACCGCGCCGCACCCCGCCCCGCCCCGTAGGAGTACCGCCATGACGCAGCTGACCGCCCCGTCCGTCCCCGCCCCCTCCACCGTCACCTCCACCGCCTGCCCCGACGCCCCGGCCGTCGACGTGCTGGGCGGCCCCTGGCCGGCCTCGGCGCGGCCCGGCCCCGGTGGGGACGTGCTGGTCGGCGGGGTGGGGCTGGCGGAGGCCGCCGAGCGGTTCGGCACCCCGTTGTACGTCCTGGACGAGGCCGAGGTGCGCAACCGGGCCCGGGCGTACCGGCGGGCGCTGCCGCACGCCGAGGTGCTGTACGCCGCCAAGGCGTTCCTGTGCAGCGCGATGGCCGACTGGGTGGCCGAGGAGGGCCTGGGCCTGGACGTCTGCTCCTCCGGCGAGCTGTGGCTGGCCGCCTCGGCCGGCTTCCCGGCGCAGCGGATCCTGCTGCACGGCAACGCCAAGTCCCCGGAGGAACTGCGGCTGGCCCGGCGGCTGCGGGTCGGGCGGATCGTGATCGACGGCCCGGCGGAGATCGCCCGGCTGGCCGCCCTGGTGGCCGCCGACACCCCGCAGCGGGTGCTGGTCCGGGTCGTCCCGGGGATCGCCGCCGGGCACCACTCGGCGGTGCGGACGGGGGTCGGCGGGCAGAAGTTCGGCTTCCCGATCGAGGGCGGCGACGCGGCCGACGCGATCGCCCGGGTGCTCGACCAGCCCGGCCTCGAACTGGCGGGCCTACACTGCCACTTGGGCTCGCAGATCACCGAGGTCGAGCCCTACTTGCAGGCGGTGGACGCGCTGGTGCGACTGCTCGCGCAGATCCGGGAGCAGCACGGCGTGGAACTGCCCGAACTGGACCTCGGCGGCGGCCACGGCATCCGCTACCTGCCGGGGGACGCCGAGTTCGATGTCGCTGACTTCGCCGTCCGGGTGACCGACCGGTTGGCGGTGCGCTGCGCCGAGGCGGGCCTGGAGGTGCCGCGGCTGATCATCGAGCCCGGCCGCGCGCTGGCCGGCCCGGCCGCCGTCGCCGTGTACCGGGTGCTGTCGGTGAAGCACACCGCGGACGGCCACTGCTTCGCCGCCGTGGACGGCGGGATGAGCGACAACCCGCGCCCGGCGCTGTACGGATCGCCGTACGCCGTGCGGTTGGTGGGCCGTCGCTCGGAGGCGGGCGCGGCCCGGGTGGACGTGGTGGGCCGGCACTGCGAGGCCGGCGACGTGCTGGTCCGCGACGCCGTGCTGCCCGCCGACCTGCGTGCGGGGGACCTGCTGGCCGTCCCGGCGGCCGGGGCGTACCAGCTGTCGATGGCCTCCGGCTACAACCTGGTCGGCCGCCCGGCGGTGGCCGCGGTGAAGGACGGCCGGGCCCGCCTGCTGATCCGCCGGGAGACGGTCGAGGACTTCCGCCTCCGCGAGGTCGGCCGCTGAGCCGAATACCGTTGCGGGGGGGGGGGGGCCCCCCCCCCCCCGGCGCCCCCCGGGGGGGGGGAAAAGCCGGTGGGGGGGGGACAGGGGCCGCCAAAACCCGGGGCCCCGGACCCCCAACCCCCCCCCCCCCCGGC
>NZ_JBIVAX010000012.1:0-62674 GCF_044745805.1 Kitasatospora sp. NPDC086801 | reverse complement strand
CGCGCGCCGGGCCCGCCGTGCGTCCCCGCGGGGTGTGGGTCGGGGCCTCCCCCCGCGGGGGGGGCGCCGGCCCCCCCCCCGCGGCGGGGGGGGGCCGGCCCCCCCCCCCCCCCCCCCCGCAGCTCTGGTAGCTAGAAGGCCGTGTGGGTCAGCCAGTGGTCCAGCAAAGCGCGGTCGCCCGTCACCGTCACCCGGCCGTCCTGCGGCGGGAGGCGGCGGGAGAGCACCAGCATGAGGTCCGCCACCGCGCCCGACACCACCACGTCGGCCTCGACCGGCCCGCGCTCCCACCGCAGCGCCTCGGGCGCCCTGGTGACCACCCAGCCCTCCATGGCCCTCGGCCGGAACCCGACCCGCTCGCCCCGGCCGCGCAGCTCGGCGACCGCAGGCCTGGCCGACTCGAAGGCCGGCGTGCACAGCAGGTCGAGGTTCTCGCTGATCACGTCGGCCGCGAGGTCGTCGGCGATCTCGAACGCGGTGCCCGTCGCCGACGCCGCGTCGTAGTGATGGACACAGGTGTCGCTCAGCTGCCTGCGGAGCCAGAACGCCGCCGGCCGTGGCCCGAAGAACGTGGGCAACTCGGTGTCCGCACCGGTCTCCTGGATCGCGCGGACCAGGTCCTCCGCGCCCTCGCGCAGCCACCGGGCCCACCCGTCCGGGGCGCCGGGATCGGCCTGCCACGGGTCGGGGGCGGGCAACTGCTCGCGCGTGCGGACGAGTTCGGCCGCCCACCGGTGCTCCTGGCCGAGATGCCCGACGAGGGTGCGCAGCGGCCACTGCGGGCAGGTGGGCACCGGGGTGTCCGGGTCCCTTCCGGCGACCGCGCGGCCCGTCCTCGCGCTCTGCTCCCGCAGTCCCTCCACGAGCCGTGCGGTGTCCAGCGTTGATGTCATGACGGCGCTCCTCCCTCGGGGTTACCTCGGTACGGTAGGAACTCCAGTCCAGTGGAGGTTCAAGTGCCTTTGCTCAATGAAATGTTGGGGATCGGCGAGCTGGCCCGGCTGACGGGCGTGCCGGTGCGGACCATCCGCTTCTACTGCGACGAGGGCATCGTCGACTCGGTGCGCAGCACGGGTGGGCACCGCAGGTTCGAGCAGGCGGCCGTGGAGCGGCTGGGCCTGGTCAGACGGCTGCGCAGGCTCGGGCTCGGGCTGCCCTCGGTCAGGCAGGTGCTCGCCGGCGAACGTTCCGTGGCCGAGGTCGTCGCGGCCGAGCGGGCCGCGCTCGACGTGCGGCTCGCGGACCTGGCCTGGCGGCGGGCCTCGCTGCGCGCGGTCGAGGAGGCCGGACCGGCCGACCGGGCCGCCAGGCTGGAGCTGCTGGCCGCGATGGAGGGTGGGGGAGCCGCCCGTGACGCGCTGATCGGCTTCTGGAGGCGCGCGATGGCCGCCCCGGTGTCGGAGGCGATGCTCACCGCGTTCGTGGCGATCGCCGTACCCGAGCCGCCCGCCGACCCGACCCCGCCGCAGGTGGTCGCGTTCGCCGAGCTGTTCGCCCTGGCCGGTGACCGGGAACTGGGCCGCGGCCTGCTGGCCAGGGCGCGGGCCGGCGCCGCGCTGATCGCCGACGAGGACGAGCTGGTGAGCGGGATCGGCGAGGCGTGCGCGCTGGCCCAGCCCCTGGTGCGGGCGGGTGAGCAGCCCCGGGCGGGCCCCGCGCTCGACCGGTTCGTCGCGGCCCACGCCGCCGTCCGCGGCGACCGCGACACCCTGAAGTTCAGGGGCCGCCTGCTGGCTTACGTGGCCGTCGACCGGGACCCGCGGATGCGCCGCTACTGGCGGCTCGTGGCCGAGGCGAGTGGGGATTCGGCCACGGTCGGCCTGTCCTACCTGTGGCTGACCGACTCCCTCGAACGCTCCGCTGCGGGCCATGGCGGCGTTGCCGGGGCGTGCTGATCGCCGCGCCAGGCCCGTCCGGGTGAACGGCAGCCCGGGTTGCTTCGTCCGCGCACTTCGAAGGCGTCAAGCTGGCCGCGAAATCCGTACCCCGAGGAAAGGCCGGTCGATGGCTCGCGCGCTGATCGTGGTGGATGTGCAGAAGGACTTCTGCGAGGGAGGGAGCGTCCCGGTCGGCGGGGGCGCCGACCGGGCCCGGGCGATCGCCGAGCTGGTCCAGGGCCCGGACCGGGACGGCTGGGCGCGGGTGGTGGCCACCCGGGACCACCACATCGACCCGGGCCCGCACTTCTCCGAGCACCCCGACTTCCGGGAGTCCTTCCCGGTGCACTGCGTGGTGGGGGAGGAGGGCGGCGAGTTCCACCCGCTGTTCGCGCCCGCCGTCGACGCCGGCGCGGTGGACGAGGTGTTCTTCAAGGGCGCCCACTCGGCGTCCAAGAGCGGGTTCGAGGGCTTCGCGGCGGACGGCACCCGGCTCGCCGACTGGCTGCGCGGCCAAGGCGTGGACGCTGTGGACGTGGTCGGGATCGCCACCGACCACTGCGTGAAGGCGACGGCGCTGGACGCCGTGAAGGCCGGGTTCGCGACCAGGGTGCTGCTGGACTACACGGCGGGCGTGGCCACCGACACCACGGTCACCGCCCTCGGCGAACTCCGTCAGGCGGGCGTGGACCTGACGGGCACGCCGGTCGTGCTGGCCGGATGAGGTTTGCGCGAGAAGTCGGCACAGCCGACTTCTCGCGCAGGTGTGTTCAGGTGTTGGGGAGTTCGCCGCCCTTGATGGCGGTGACGAACGCCGTCCAGGTGTCGGCCGGGAAGACGAGTGCCGGCCCGTTGGGGTCTTTGGAGTCTCGAACGGGGACGATGCCGTGGTTGAGGATCGCGACCTCAACGCAAGCGGATTGTCCGTTGCTGCGGGTGGACTTGAACCACACCGCTCCTGTCAGATCAGTCGTGTCCATAACTTCCTGCCGCTTCGGAGATCAGCTGCTTCGACGCCTGCTCACTGAGCGCTGTCTCCTGGATGTTCGTGAACGCGGCGTCGTAGCGTTCCACTTCGTTGGGCTTGTCCAGATACAGGTCGCCGGTGAATCCGTCCGCATAGACGGTCGGCGGTTCCGTCTCGGAACCGTCGCCGTTGAGCGGGAAGCGCAGAATCCCGAACGGGCCGGTCAGGACGCCCAGGTGCAGACCTGCATCGAACGGGACCACCTTGATGGTGACGTTGGACAGCTCGCTCACCTCCAGCAGGTGGGCGAGCTGTCCAGCCATGACTTTGCCGCCCCCGATGGGACGTCGCAGTACCGCCTCGTTGAGCGCGACGTCGAAGACCGGCGGATCGGTGACCCTGGTGAGAAGCACTTGGCGAGCCGAACGGAGATGGACTCGTCGCTCGATCTCGTCGTCGACTTCGTGAGGGTTGTGCGCTCGCATGATCACGCGTGAGTAGTCCTCGGTCTGCAGCAGGCCGGGGACCAACTCGCTCTCATACCAAGCGATCTTCGAAGCCGCTTCCTCCAGCCCGATGAAGAGGTCGAACCCCTCCGGGATCACATCCCCGTAGGCGTGCCACCAACCCCGGGCTTTGGTCTCCTTCGCCAGTCCCATCAGGGCTTCGGTCAGTTCGGCCGGTGCGCCGTAGACCTTGCACATGGCCTCGACATCGAGGCTTCGCAAGGACGTGTGACCGCTCTCGATGCGCCACATCTTCGCTTCCGACCACTCCAGGCTGCGGGCCGCTGCCCGCACCGTGAGTCGCGATCGGTTGCGCAGATCGCGCAGGTACCGCCCGAGTTGCCTGCGCGGCACCGTTGATCCAGTGGGCCCTTCCGGCATGGCCTTCCCCTTCCTGGCTTCCAGTATGAAGCACCGTCAGCGCTCGAAATGAAAGCACCCGTGCGCCCGCTTCGCAATGAAAGTCAACCGAACGAGTTACGCCATTCGAATGCCCCAAAATGAAGTCTTGCAGATTGCGGAGCGTCTTGGGCAGACTACGGGCAGTAGTCCGACTGCTCGCTCACGGCGATCTGACGGGTGGCCACCCGGGCATTTCCATGCCCCTCCCTGGCCGACGCCGCCTACTGCGAGCCACACCCGGAGGAGGTTCTGCCATGCCCGGAACGTTGGAGAAGTGCTCGTGCCGGCTGCCCCGGCACCGCAAATTCGTCCCCGCCGCCCGGCGGCTGGCCCGCGACTGCCTCGCCGACCGGCCGACTGGCATCGGCAAGGCCGTCCGGGCGCAGATCGGGGGCGTGCGGTGAGCGACGGTCTTCCCTTCTCCGTGACTGTCGAGATCGTGGGCTTCACCGAGCCCGCCACCTTCGCGAGCCTCTTCGATGCCCTCGACGTCCTCCGGGTCGGCCTCGCCGTGCTCCCGCTGGACGCCGACCAGGCTGCTTGCCTGGCCGGCCAGTTCGGGCCCTGGGCCGCCGGGGAGATCGCTCACCGGCTGTACTACTTCGGCGCGGTGGGGGCGGTGGCGTTCGTCGGGCTCGATGCCCATCCGATCTACCTGCGGCGGGCGGCACTTGAGTGACTGGTTGAGACCGCTTGTGTCGGTCCGTCGGCTGTGATGTGTGAGATATGTGGTGCAAACACGACCATTTGTGGCGGGTCGCTGTTAGGGTGCCCATCTGAACGCCAACTCTCCATGATGTGAGCAGCATTGGAAGAGAGGGCGTCGACTCCACCTCCGTAGCCGACACCCGAGGAAGCGCGTGAGACCCGAAGACGTCCCCCTGCTGTTCCAGGAGTTGGCCCGCGAGTTCGCGGACGTGACCGACATGTCGGTGGCGGCGACCGGATCGTTGGCCCGTGGCGAGCACCGCACCGGGCCCACCGGCGACATCGTCTCCAACCTCGACCTGATCCACGTCGTGGCCGACGGGCCCGGCGGGGCCGACGTGCCGGAGGTCCGGGCGGTGCTGGGGCGGAAGATGCGGCGGATCTCCGACGCCTTCCGGATCGAGACGACGTCCGTCATAGCCATGCTCCCGGCGTTTCGGCTGGCCGGCCACGCCCACTACCGGATCAGCATGCGGCCCGAGTGGTTCTGCGACGGCCTCGGGCTCGGACCGGAGGCCTTCGACCATCCCAGCCACGACGAGGACGACCCGCGCGCGGCGCTGGCCTGGATGATGCAGCCCGTCCCCTACTACCTGGCGAAGGCGACCGTCCTGGAGCCGACGACCAACCTCGCCAAGGCCCGCAGGGCCGCGATGCGGCTGGCCGACCGGTTCGACCTGGAGGACATGCGCGAGGGCCTCGACGATCTGCCGGGTTCGCTGCGCACCTTGATCGCCAAGCACGACATCACCCCGCTCGAATCCACCGCCCGCTTCCTCGCCGCCCCCACCCACCCCGCCATCGCGCAGCTCGTCCGCGACGCGGTCTTCGTCGAGGGCATGGGCCTGCCGTCCGCCGACTCGATGGTCGTTCTGCGGCCGTCCGTCCCGAGCTGACCCCTACCGGAGAGCGCCGCATGTCCACCCGGCAGCACGTGGAGATCCTGCCCCCGCACCCGTTGCGGGCCGGCTACGACCGGGCCCTGGAACGAGGGTCGATAGCCGACGCGTTCCAACGGCGCCTGGAACCCGCCAACTTCACCCCCGGCTACCTCGGCGCCCTGACCGAGCGGGTCGAACGGGCCCTGGGCCGGGACCCGGGGGACGAGGCCATGCGGTGGCGCCTGGCCTTCCTCCTGCTCCAGAACAACGCCACCGCCGCCGCCGTCGAACGGGCCGGGGAACTGCTCGCCGGCGCCACCCTCCCGCAGGCCACCCGCCTGGCCGGGCTCGTGGCCGGGATCCGCGACCGGGCGGACCGGCCACGCACCGGCCGCCGCGTCCGGCGGGTCAACTGGTCGATCAACAACCGCTGTCCGATGTCCTGCCAGGGCTGCTACAACCCGTTCGCGGCGGAGCAGATCGACCTCGACCAGGCCCGGCGGATCGTCGGGAAGCTGGCCGCGCACGGGACCACCGACCTCGTCCTGGCCGGAGGTGACCCGCTGCTGTGGCCGCCGGTCTTCGACGTGGTCGACCACGCCGTCGCCAGTGGGCTGAAGGTCGGCCTCGACACCACCGGCTACACGCTCACCGCCGAGAAGCTCTCCCGGCTCCGGGGCCTGTCCTCGCTGCGGCTGCCGCTGGACGCCGTCACGCCGGACGTGCAACGCGCCTTCCGCCGGAGCCCGGACGACAAGCTCCTCGACGCGCTGCTGGAGTCCCTCGCCCTGTGCGACGCCGAGGGCTTCGACCGGGTGCGGGTGCACACCGTGGCGAGCGCCGAGAACCTCCACCAACTGCCCGAGCTCGCTGCGGAGGTGCTGTCCCACCCGTCGGTCGCCCAGTGGGTGATCTTCCAGTGGTGGGGCCGGCGGGCCGCACCGGCCACGGTGCGCAGGCTCGGCGTGGCGGTGGAGGAGGTCCGCGCGGTCGTCGACGGGATCCGGCGCGACCACCCCGGCCGGGAGATCCACCTCGCGGAGAGCAGCGAGCGGGAGCTGCTGAACTGGATGATCCAGTCGAGCGGGCAGGTGGTCACCTTCGGGTCGGGCGCGGAGGAGGAGTTCATCCTGGGCAACCTGCTGACCGACGAGGTCGAGGAGATCCTGACCCATCCGATCCTCGACTTCGAAGCCATGGCCCGGGGGATCCCGGTCACCCCGGGAACCGTGTTCGGCGCTTCGGACGCCGTGCCGGGCTGAACCCGGGGCTGACACTCGCGGCTGATAACAGAACGGTTGCGGAGCCCACCCTCCGTGCGCCCAGGGCTTGACGGCGCGGGGAGGGTGGGCGTTTGCTGTGACCCGCCCGTTCGAACCTGTTTGGTTCTGGTCTGTTTTGTGTATTTGAACGTTCAAAACCCCCCTTCCCTGTCTTACCCCTTCCTCGCCACCCCCTCAGAGAGGAATGCAATGTCACACCTTTCCCGTCGTGATCTGCTTCGAGCCTCAGGAGCGGGCCTGCTGGCCCTGACCGCCGGCGGCACGCTCGCGGCCTGCGGCGACTCCGGTTCGGGGAGCGCCTCGGGCGGGGACGCCGACACCGGCAACATCACCGTCTGGTCCTGGGCCACGGCCGCCGACGCCCTGCGCGGGATCGTCCCGGCCTTCGAGAAGGACAACCCGGGGATCAAGGTCGACGTCCAGGACATCGGCGAACCGGCCATCTGGGACAAGATCACCGTCGGCCTGGCGGCCGGCGGCCAGGGCCTCGGCGACGTGCTGCACATCGGCTGCGACTACCTGCCCGGCTACATGGAGAAGTTCCCCGGCGGCCTGGCCGACCTCTCCGCGCTCGGCGCCGACGCGCACAAGGACACGTTCGTCAAGGGCCTGTGGCCCGTCGTCAGCGGCAAGGACGGCCACGCCTACGCGCTGCCCTGGGAGGTCAACCCGCTCGGCTTCTTCTACCGCAAGGACTACTTCGACAAGGCCGGCATCGACCCCGAGTCCTTCGCCACCTGGGACGACCTGCTCGCCGTGGCCGACCGCTTCAAGGCCGCCAACCCCGGCGTCGCCCTGATCGGCATCAACAGGGCCGCCAACCCCACCCCCGACCTGGACTTCGTTCAGGGCCTGATGCAGCTCCAGGGCGCCTTCTACTTCGACCTCCAGGGCAAGATCACCGTCGGCTCGGAGCCGGCCGTGCGCGCCCTGACCATCGTCAAGCGGCTGGACGAGGCCGGGCTGATAGGCGACACCCCCGGCGTCCAGAGCTGGCCGCCCGTGATGAAGGCCGGCAAGCTCGGGGCGGCCGCGATGCCCGCCTGGGTCGCGCACTACCTGGAGAAGAAGTTCCCCGACCAGAGCGGCAACTGGCGTCTCACCAAGCCCCCGGCGGTCACCCCCGGCGGCAAGCGCACCGCCCTGGTCAACTCCACCCACCTGGCCGTCGCCGCCTCCAGCCCGCGCCGCCGCGCCGCCTGGAAGTTCGTCGAGTACGCGGTCACCCGCCCGGCCTCGGTGAACGCCATGTTCAACGCGGGCGGCGTCTTCCCTGCCCTCACCGAGGCCTACACCGACCCGCTGTACGCCGCGCCGAGCGCCTACTACGGCGGCCAGCCGGTGCTCAAGACCTTCGCCGACCTCGCCGTCGAGGGCGGCGACCCCACCAACTACTCCGGCGACTACGCCCGCGCCCTCAAGCTCGTCAGCGACGCCCAGGTCAAGGTCCTCCTCAAGGGCGCCGACCCGGCCGCCGTCCTCCAGGACGCCGCCAAGCAGCTCGCCCAGCAGACCGGGCGCGGTATCGCATGAGTGCCGCCAGCCCGCCCGCCGCCCTCGCCAAGAGATCCGCAGTGCCGCGCCGCGCCCGCTGGCGGCGCACCGCCGTACCGTACCTGCTGCTCGCCCCCGCCCTGCTGACCTTCGGCGTGTTCAAGGCCTACCCGGTCGTCGAATCGCTGCTGCTGTCCTTCACCACCGGCTCCGGCGCCGCCACCCGCAACGCTGGCCTCGCCAACTACCGGCGCCTGCTGGACGACCCGCTGTTCTGGACGGCCCTGCGCAACACCGGCGAGATCCTCGTCATGCAGGTCCCGCTGATGCTCGGGCTGGCCCTGCTGATGGCCGTCGGCATCAACTCCGCGCTGGTGCGCTGGCGCACGGTGTGGCGGCTCGGTGTCTTCATGCCCTCGGTCACCGGCCTGGTCGCCACCGGCGTGATCTTCGCCTACCTGCTCAAGGCCGACGACGGCGCGGTCAACTGGGTGCTGAACGCCGTCGGTCTGCCCTCCGTCGACTGGCTGGGCCAGCCGGTCTGGGCCCGGATCGCCGTCGTCGTGGTGCTCACCTGGCACTACACCGGATACAACGCCGTCATCTACCTCGCCGGACTCCAGTCCATTCCACGGGAGTTGTACGAGGCCGCGATGGTCGACGGCGCCGGACCGATCCGCCGCTTCACCTCCATCACCGTCCCCGCGCTGCGCCCGGTGCTGCTGTTCACGGTCGTGCTCTCGACCATCGGCACGCTCCAGCTCTTCGACGAGCCGTACGTGCTGACCGGCGGCGGGCCGGACAACGCCACCCTGACCGTCTCCATGTACCTGTACCAGAACGGCTTCCGGTACTTCGACTTCGGCTACGCCTCCGCCATCGCCTACGCGCTCACCCTGCTCGTGACGGTGCTCGGCGCCGTCCAGATGCGCCTGATGGGAGAGCGCGACAAGTGACTTCCAAGAGCGAGACCTCCAGGAGCGAGACCTCCAAGAGCGAGAGCTCCAAGCGCGCGACCTCCACGCGCGTGAACCCCCTCAAGAAGCTGCGCGGCTGGCCGCTGACCTTCTTCCTCGCCGGCATCACCGGGCTGTCGATCGCCCCCTTCTACTGGTTGGTGGTCTCCTCCACCCGCAAGGACACCGAGGTCTTCGACTGGCCGCCCAAGCTGCTGCCCGGCGGGAGCCTCGGTGAGAACCTGAGCCACCTGGAGCAGAAGATCGGCCTGCTCAGGGTGGTCGGAAACTCCCTGCTGGTGGCGGGGGTCCAGACGCTGGGCGCCCTCGTCGTGGCGCTGCTCGCGGGCTACGCCTTCGCCAAGTTCCGCTTCCGCGGCCGGACCCTGCTGTTCGCCCTGCTGTTCTCCACCCTCGTGGTGCCCGAACAGGTCATGCTGGTACCGCTGTTCAAGATGATGACGAACTTCGGCCTGCTGGACACCTACCAGGCGTTGATCCTGCCCGGCCTGTGTGTGCCCTTCGCCATCTTCCTGATGCGGCAGTCACTGAGCAGCCTGCCGGACGAACTCCTGGACGCCGCCCGGGTCGACGGCGCCGGCGAGTTCCGGGTGCTGTTCAGCGTGGTGGTGCCGGTCATGCGGCCGGTGCTGGCAGCCCTCTCGATCTTCCTCTTCCTCGGCTCCTGGAACCAGTTCGTCTGGCCGCTGATCGCTCTGCGCAGCCCCGGGATGCACACCCTGCCGGTCGCCCTGGCGACCCTGCACGGCAACAAGAGCAACACCGACTACGGCGCGATCCTCTCCGGCACCGCGCTGTCCACCCTGCCGATGATGGTCCTCTTCCTGGTCCTCCAGCGGCAGTTCATCTCCGGCCTGCTGGCCGGCGCCACGAAGGGCTGAACATGACCGAGATCTGGGAACCGCACGCCCCCGCCGTCGCCGGCGGCCTGCGTTCGCTCTACGCCGAGGGCCTGGACCTGCGGGTCAGCGGGAACGCGAGCGCCCGCGGGGTGGGCGAGGGGATCGTCGAGGTGACCGCCGAAGGGACGGGCGACGTCCGGATCGAGTGGCGGGTGCCGTGCGTGGACGCCACCGCGTTCTGGACGCCCGAGCCGCGCGGCACCGGCTGGCTGCCCGCCGCGTGGAGCGCCCCGCGCCGCACCGGCCTGGCCAACGGCGCCCCGATCGCCGCCCTGATCGGCACCGGCGACATCGCCATCTGCGCCTTCGCGGCCGAGCGCGCCGACGTCCTGGCCGGCGCCGGAGTGCTGGAGGAGACCGGGGAGTTCCGGTTCTGGGCGCAGGCCGCCGGCCGGCTGACCGTCCGCATCGACACCTCCCGCCGGCACTTCGCCCGCTGCCTGGCCGGCCTCGCCGCCTGGTGGTGGACCGACCGCGAGGCCGACATCCCCGAGGCCGCGCGCCGCCCCGCGTACTCCACCTGGTACTCGATGCACCAGGACGTCACGCCCAAGGGCGTCGAGACCCAGGCCGCGCTCGGCAAGGAGCTCGGCATGGACGTCATCATCGTCGACGACGGCTGGATGACCGCCGACCGCACCCGCGGCTACGCGCACTGCGGGGACTGGGAGCCGGTCTCGCTGCCGGACACCGCCGCCCACGTCCAGCGCGTCCACGACCTCGGCGTGCAGTACCTGCTCTGGTACGCGCTGCCGTTCATCGGCAAGGACAGCGCAGCCTTCGAGGCGATCGGCCGCTACGCGCTCGTCGACGCCGCCCACATGGGCGCGGTCGTCGCCGACCCGCGCTACCCCGAGGTCCGCGAGTTCCTGACCGGCCGGCTCGCCCGCGCCGTCGAGGAGTGGGGCATGGACGGGCTGAAGGTCGACTTCGTCGACTGGTTCGCCTGCGCCGACGCGCCGGAGACCGGGCCCGAGGCCGACTGCGCCACCGTGGACGAGGGCGTCGAGCGGCTGCTCGGCGCGATCCGCCGCCGGATCACCGCGGTCAAGCCGGACGCGATGATCGAGCACCGCCAGCCGTACGTCAGCCCCGGCCTGTGGCCGTACGTCACCATGGTCCGCGCCACCGACTGCCCGCTCAGCCCGCAGGAGAACCGGCAGCGCACCATCGACGTCCGGCTCGCCGCCGGGCCCGTCCCGGTCCACGCCGACATGCTGATGTGGCACCCGGCCGAGCCGCCGGAGCAGATCGCCTGCCACCTGATCAACGTGCTGTTCTCGGTGCCGCAGGTCTCCGTCGACCTCACCGCGCAGAGCCCCGCCCAGCGCGAGGCGATCGCCTTCTGGCTCGGCGTCTTCCGCGAGCACGTCGCCACCCTGCAACTCGGCGAGCTGCGCCCGGTCCGGCCGGACCTCGGCTACCCGATGGTCACCGCCGTCGGCGGCGGCACCGTCGCGGTGGCCCGCTACGCCGCGCTGCCGGTGGACGTCTCCGGCGAGCACTGGCGCACCCTGCTGGTCGCCAACGCCGACGCCGACCCGGACGTCCGGCTCACCGGCGGCGGCGGGACGGCCGAGGCCACCGTGCAGGACGCCCGGGGGCGTATCGTCCGGCAGGGCGAGGTCGAGCTCGACCGGGCGGGCGGCATCCCCGTGCCGCGCGGCGGGCTGCTGACCTTGCGCCGTCCGTAGAACCGAGTAGCCGTCAGACCCGAGCGACCGTCCTGGAGCCGTCCGATGCCCAAGGGAACACCCCGACCGCGCCGCGGCGCCACCACCATCGAAGAGGTGGCCCGCGCGGCCGGGGTCTCCCGGCAGACCGTCTCCAACGCGCTCAACGCCCCGCAGCGGGTCCGCCCGGACACGCTGGCCCGGGTCACCGCGGCGATCCGCGAACTCGGTTACCAGCCCGACCAGTCGGCGCGCTCGCTGCGCAGCGGCGCCCGGCGCACCATCGGCTACCTCGCCCCGGTGGACGACCCCTTCGACCCCAACCCGCTGATGTCCGGCTTCCTGGAGGCGCTGGTCGACGCGGCCGGGGCGCAGGGGCAGCGGGTGCTGCTGTTCCGTCCGGGGCACGGCGGGGCCGAGGGCGGGGCTCAGGGTGCGGTCGGGGTCGGGGGCGGGGCTCAGGGCGCAGCTGATCCGCTGGCGGCCATCGACGAACTGGTGGCGGCCCGTCAGGTCGACGGGCTGGTGCTGGCGGACGTGCTGGGCGACGATCCCCGGATCGGGCACGTCGCCCGGGCCGGCCTCCCCTTCGTCACCTTCGGACGGACCGGCCCGGGGCAGCCCCAGCACTGGGTGGACATCGACAACGACGCGGCGATGGCCGTGGTGGTGCGGCACCTGGCGGCGCTCGGCCACCGCCGGATCGGGTACGTCGGCCGCGCCGAGGACCTGCCGTGGATGGCCGCCCGGCGGGCGGGCTTCCTCGCCGAGGCGGCCCGGCTGGGCCTGTCCGCGGTGACGGCGGCGCGGCCGGACGTCGCGGCCGTGCGGGAGCTGCTGCGCGGGCCCGAGCGGCCGACCGCGTTCGCGACGGGCAGCGACCTGCTGGCGCTGGACGTCTACGAGGCGGTACGGGCGGAGGGGCTGACGGTCGGTTCGGCGGGGATGGTCGGGCCAGCGGGGGTGGTCGGTTCGGCCGGGGTGGTCGGGTCGGCGGGGACGGTCGGTCCGGCCGGGGTGGCGGTCACCGGCTTCCACGACACGCCGCTCTGCCGCCACCTGCACCCGGCGCTGACCTCGGTGCGGCTCCCGCTGCGGGCGATCGCCGCCGCGCTGGTGGAGCGGCTGCTCGGCCAGGTGCGCGGGGAGGCGCCGCCGGCGAGCGGGCTGGAGCTGGCCGCCGAGTTGGTGGTGCGGGACAGCTCGGGGTGAGCCGGTCGTCCGCGTCGGGGCCGGCTACCGCCGCTCCGGCTCCCCGGTCGGCGCGACGATCAGCTCGCCCACCAACTGGGCGGCCACCGCCCGGTGTTCGGCCGCCAGCGCGTCGTCGGTGACCAGCACGTCCAACTGCTCCAGCGTGGCGAAGGAGGCCAGGCCGACCGCGTTCCACTTGGTGTGGTCGGCGACCACGACCACCCGGCGGGCGGACTGCAGGAAGGTCCGGTTGGTCTCCGCCTCGGCCAGGTTCGGGGTGGTCAGCCCGGTCTCGGCCGAGAGGCCGTGGCAGCCCATGACCAGCACGTTGACGTGCAGCGAGCGGATCGCCTGGTCGGCCACCGGCCCGACCAGCGCGTCCGAGGGCGTGCGGACGCCGCCGGTGCGGATCACCGTCGCGGTGGCGGGGGTGCCGTCCTCGTCGGGTTCCTCCAGCAGTTCTGCGATCCGCAGCGAGTTGGTGACGACGGTGAGGCCCTCGACGGTGCGCAGGTGCCGGGCGACCGCGAAGGTGGTCGTCCCGGCGGCCAGCCCGACCGCCGAGCCGGGCGGCACCAGGGCGGCGGCCGCCCGGGCGATGGCCTCCTTGGCGGGCAGCTGCCAGTTGGCCTTGGTCTCGAACCCGGGCTCGCCGCTGGCCGCCGCCTCGATCCGCACCGCCCCGCCGTGCACCTTGTGCACCAGCCCGCGGCGGGCCAGCGCGTCCAGGTCGCGGCGGATGGTCATGTCGGACACCCCGAGGTCCCGGACCAGCTCGGTCACCCGGACACCGCCGCGCGCGCGGACCTGCTCCAGGATCAGCACGCGGCGCTGTCCGGCGAGCGGTTGGGCGCTGTCAGCCATCGGGGGGCCTCCTCGGGTCGGTGTGGTCCGACCGCCCGTCCGACCGCCCGTCCGGCGGGCCGTACGAGCGACCACGGTCACCGCCATCATGGCAGGCGCGGACCCCTTCCGGACAGCCAGGTCTGATGGATAATGTTGGATATTGTTGTTTCATGTCGGATAGAGGGAAGAAGGCCATGGCCGGGACCCTGACCCAGCCCACCGCCAAAACCGTGACCACACTCGCGGACGGGCGGCAGCTGATCTACTACGACAGCGGCGAGGCCGTCCCCCGGGACGCCGTCGACCGGCGCCCGCTCGACCCGCCGGCCCACGGCTCCGAGGTCCGGCTCGACCCGGCCACCGGAGCCTGGGTCACCGTCGCCGCGCACCGCCAGGCCCGCACCTACCAGCCGCCCGCCGAGGAGTGCCCGCTGTGCCCCTCCCGGGGCGGCCGGCACAGCGAGATCCCCGCCGACGACTACCAGGTCGCCGTCTTCGAGAACCGCTTCCCCTCGCTGGCCGGCCCGTCGGCGGCGCTGGAGGGCACCGGCGGACTGTGGACCAGCGGCCCCGGCGCCGGGCGCTGCGAGGTGGTCTGCTTCACCGCCGACCACGACGCCTCCTTCGCCGACCTCGACGAACGGCGGGCCCGCCTCGTCCTCGACGCCTGGACCGACCGCACCGCCGAACTCGCCGCCCTCCCCGGCGTCCGGCAGGTCTACTGCTTCGAGAACCGCGGCGCCGAGATCGGCGTCACCCTCGCCCACCCGCACGGCCAGATCTACGCCTTCCCCTTCACCACCCCGCGCACCGCCCGGATGGCCGCGCGTGCGGCCGACCACCGTGCCGCCACCGGCCGCAGCCTCTTCGACGACCTGCTCGCCGCCGAACGCGCCGACGGCGCCCGGGTGGTGCTGGCCGGCGAACACTGGACGGCCTTCGTCCCCTTCGCCGCCCGCTGGCCGTACGAGGTGCACCTCTACCCGCACCGCCGGGTCTCCGACCTGACCGGCCTAGACGAGCCGCAGCGCGCCGAATTCCCCGGCCTCTACCTGGAGTTGCTGCGCCGATTCGACCGCATCTTCGGCACCGGCCGCACCCCGTACATCTCCGCCTGGCACCAGGCGCCTGCCGGTCAGGAGGACGAACTCGCCCTCCACCTGGAGCTGTTCACCATCCGGCGCGCCGCCGACAAGCTCAAGTTCCTGGCCGGGGTGGAATCCGGCATGGACGCCTTCGTCAACGACATCACCCCCGAGGACGCGGCCCGGCGGCTGCGGGAGGTAGCTCTGTGAACACCCGCGTGAACACCCCCGCGAACGCCCCCGTGAACACCTTCGAAGAGCTCCACGGCCACGCCCCCGAGGGGGAGTGGGCCGCCCCCGGCCGGGTGAACCTGATCGGCGAACACACCGACTACAACCTCGGGTTCGTGCTGCCGATCGCCCTCCCGCAGGCCGTCCGCGCCCAGGCCCGGCGCCGCGACGACGGCCGGCTGCGGCTCTGGTCCGCCCAGGGTGACGGGGTGGTCGCCGAGCTGGCCGTCGCGGAGCTGGCCCCGGGTTCGGTGCCCGGCTGGGCGGCCTTCCCGGCCGCCGTGGTGTGGGCGCTGCGCGAGGCCGGGCACCCCGTCGGCGGCGCCGAGTTCCGACTGGAGAGCGACGTACCCGGCGGCGCCGGGCTGTCCTCCTCGGCCGCCCTGGAGTGCGCCGTCGCGACCGCCTACAACGACCTGTACGGGCTGGGGCTGTCCGCGCCCGAACTGGCCCTGATCGCACAGCGGGCCGAGAACGACTTCGTCGGCGTCCCCTGCGGGATCATGGACCAGATGGCCTCGATGTGCTGCCGCCCGGGCGCCGCCCTGCACCTGGACAGCCGGGACCTGACGATGCGGCAGGTGCCGCTGGACCTGGCCGGCGCCGGCCTCGCCCTGCTGGTCCTCGACACCCGGGTCAAGCACGACCTCGGCGACGGTGCCTACGCCGCCCTGCGGGCCGGCTGCGAACGGGCCGCCGCGCTGCTCGGACTGCCCGCACTGCGCGAACTGACGCCCGCCGACCTGCCGGCCGCTCTGCCCCGACTTCCCGAGGAACTACGGCCGTTGGTGCGCCACGTGGTCACCGAGAACGAGCGCGTCGCGGCGGCCGTCGCCCACCTGGACGCCGGCCGCCCCGCCGCGCTCGGCCCGATCCTCACCGCCGGCCACGCCTCGCTGCGCGACGACTACCGGGTCTCCTGCCCCGAGACCGACCTCGCCGTCGAGGCCGCCCTCGCCGCCGGCGCCCACGGCGCGCGGATGACCGGCGGCGGCTTCGGCGGCTCGGTCATCGCCCTCGTCGACGCACCGGCCGCCGACACCGTCGCCGCCGCCGTCACCGCCGCCTTCCGCGCGGCCGGCTACGCCGCCCCGCGCACCCTCACCGCCGTCCCGGCCGAGGGGGCCCGCCGGACGGCCTGACCGGCGGGGCGCCGCCGCCCCCTGGTGTCGTCACGCGGCGCTATCCCCCGTGTCGTCACGCGGCGCCGACACCCCGTGTCGTCACGCCTTGTGGTCCGCCGGGCGCTCCGGAGACGCCTCCGCGAGCGCCCGGGTGACCGCCTCCACCCCGGCGCGCAGCCCGTACACCGGCGTGCCCGGCTGCTGCCGCCAGGACTCGTCGATCCCGCCCGCGTCCACCGTGTCGAAACCCAACTCGTCGATCAGCGCCCGCACCACGCGCTTGGCCGACTCGTCGTCCGCCGCCACGGGCACGGCGATCCGCTCCGGATCGCCCTCCGGCCGCGGCCGCTCCAGCAGGTCCTGCGCGTAGGTGCCGTTGAACGCCTTCACCACCGGGTGGCCGAGGTGTCGCTCCGTCCACCGGCTCTCGGTCAGCCCGTCGTCCTCGATCGCGTCGATCCGCCCGTCGCGCTGCTGCGGGTAGTAGTTGCCGGTGTCGATCACCGCCGCGCCCTCGGCCGCGCCGTCCAGCAGCCCGGCCGGCAGGTCCGGCACGCTCTTCAGCGGCACCGTCACCACCACGACCTGCGCCCCGCGCGCCGCCTCGGCGGCCGGCACGGCCGTCGCGCCCGTCTCCTCGACCAGGGCGGCCAGCGACTGCGGACCGCGCGAATTGGCCACCGAGACGTCGTGCCCGAGCGCGGTCAGCCGCCGGGTCAGGTTGCCGCCGATGTTGCCCGCGCCGATAATGCCGATCTTCATCTCAGACCCCTGTTCGCGAGTGTCGCACCCTTGTCGTCCTGCCCCAACCACCCGGTGGCGCCGTCGATTCCCGGCGCAGGGTGGTTCTTCCGGACCCAGGGTCGAACCGGGCCTGGCACCGGCTCCGCGACCGTCGGGAGAGTGGGGCCCATGACCGACAACGACATTTCCCGGGAATTCGCCGACCGCACCGTCCTGATCACCGGCGGCACCAGCGGCATGGGCTTCGCCACCGCCCGCCTCCTCCTCGCCGCCGGCGCCCAGGTGGTCATCACCGGCCGTGACGACGCCCGGCTCGCCCGTGCCGCCGACCGGCTCGACGGCGGCGACCGGCTGCTCACCGTCCGCGCCGACGTCGCCGCCCCGGCCGACCTCGCCCGGCTCGCCGACACCGTCCGGGAGCGCCACGGCAAGCTCGACGGCGTCTTCGCCAACGCGGGCGTCGCCGTCTTCCAGCCCGTCGCCGACGCCACCGAGAGCGACTTCGACCACTCCGTGGACGTCAACTTCAAGGGGGTGTTCTTCACCGTCCAGCACACCCTGCCCCTGCTGGAGGCGGCCGGCGGCGGCTCCGTCGTCCTCAACGCCTCCTGGACCCCGCACCGGGGCCTGCCCGACGCCCCGGTCTACGCCGCGACCAAGGCGGCCGTGCTCAGCCTCGCCCGCACCCTCGGCAGCGGCCTCGCCGCGCGCGGCATCCGGGTCAACTCCGTCAGCCCCGGGTTCATCGCCACCGAGATGTTCCACGCGGTCATCCCCGACCCGGCCGCGCACGAGCCGATCCGTGGCCTCGTCCCGCTCGGCCGCCTCGGTCAGGCCGAGGACGTCGCCGAGACCGTCGCCTTCCTGCTCTCCGACCGTTCCTCCTACATCACCGCGCAGGACATCGTCATCGACGGCGGCCTCGTCCCCGCCGTCCAGGCCGTCGCCGGCTGACGTCCGGCCGAGGTGGTGCCCGGCTCCGGCCGTGCCTGGTCCTGACAGGGCCAGGCACGGCCGCCCGCCCCCGGGTGAGAATCATCCCCATGAACCCGACCAGCGCCCTGAGC
The DNA here is from genome assembly GCF_044745805.1 of Kitasatospora sp. NPDC086801. Classification (NCBI taxonomy): domain Bacteria; kingdom Bacillati; phylum Actinomycetota; class Actinomycetes; order Kitasatosporales; family Streptomycetaceae; genus Kitasatospora; species Kitasatospora sp. NPDC086801. The sequence continues at coordinate 44,713 of NZ_JBIVAX010000012.1, read as the reverse complement.
GAGTTCCTCCGCACCCGCCGCGCCCAGCTGCGGCCCGAGGACGTCGACCTGCCCGACTACGGCGGCCGCCGCCGGGTCGCCGGGCTCCGCCGCGAGGAACTCGCCCACCTCGCCGGGGTCAGCGTCGACTACTACACCCGCCTCGAACAGGGCCGCGTCGGCAACCCCTCCGAAGCCGTCCTCGACGCCGTCGCCCGCGCCCTCCAACTCGCCCCCGACGAGTCCGGCCACCTCCACCGCCTCGCCCGCCCCACCCACCGCGCGCCCCGCCGTCGCACCGCACCTCAGCAGCCCCGCCCCTCCCTGCTGCGCCTGCTCGACCAACTCGACCACACCCCGGCCCTGGTGATGGGCCACCGGATGGACGTCCTGGCCTGGAACCGCGCGGCCGTCGCGTTGTTCGGCGACTACGGCGCCCTGCCGGTCGAGGACCGCAACATCGCCCGCGGCACCTTCCTGGACCCCGCCTCGCGCGAACTCTACGGTGACTGGACGGCCTGCGCCCGGGAGAACGTCGCCTTCCTCCACCTGGAGGCGGGCCGCCGCCCGCACGACCCCCTCCTCGCCGAACTCGTCGGCCAACTCTGCGTCCACAGCGAGGAGTTCCGCCACCTCTGGGCCGAACACCCGGTCGCCGACAAGACCTCCGGCCGTAAACTCTTCCACCACCCCATCGCCGGCCCTCTCGACCTCGCCTACGACACCCTCCGCCCCGCCGACGACCCCGACCAGGCCCTCGTCACCTACACCGCCGACCCGCACACCCCGTCGGGCGACGCCCTCCGCCTCCTGCTCTGCTGGTCCGCGACACCCTGACGGCACACCGGGGCCGGTGACCCTGGCGTGCCGCCCGGCGCTCCCGTACCGTCCCCACGTGAGCCTCGACCAGGAGCAGGTGAACCGGATCTTCCGCCCCGCCACCTACGCGGACGGCGTCCCGTACGACCTCTTCCGTGAGCTGCGCGCGAGTGCGCCGGTGTGCTGGGTGGAGGAGCCGCCGGTGGGGGACTGGCCGGGCGGGCCCGGCTACTGGGCGGTGCTGCGGCATGCGGACGTGAAGCAGGTGCTGCGCGGTCCGCAGGTGTTCTCGTCCCACCTGGGCGCCACCCAGATCCGGGACCCGGACACCCCGGCCGACCTGGAGTTCGTCCGGGCGATGATGCTCAACCAGGATCCGCCGGACCACTCCCGGCTGCGCCGGATCGTCGCTGCCGCTTTCACCCCCCGGGTGCTGCACGAGCTGGCCGGTGCCATCGAGGAACGAGCAGCCGAACTCGTCGCCGCGATCGGCCTGTTGGGTGAGGTCGACTTCGTCCCGATCGCCGCGGATCTGCCGGTGTGGACGCTGGCGCGAATCCTGGGTGTGCCGGAGCAGGACCGACAGCTGCTGGTCGACTGGTCGAACCGCGTGATCGGATACCAGGATCCCGACTACGCCCGGTCCAGTACGGCCGACCCGTCTCGGCTCACCGACCTGGGACGGGCCGCGCTCGCCCTTCGCCCCGCGGCCCTCACCACCGCCGAGGGCCGCCCGCTCAATCCGCGCTCCCGTGCGGCCCTCGCCGACATGTTCGGGTACGCTCACGCGCTCGCCGAGCAGCCACCGGCGGGCAGCATCGTCGCTCGCCTGCGGGAAGCCGGGCTGAGCGCCACCGAGTTCGAGACGATGTTCTTCCTGTTCGCAGTCGCTGGAAACGAGACCCTGCGCAACGGCCTGCCCGGCGGGCTGTATTCCCTGCTCACCCACGCCGACCAGTACGACGAGTTGTCCCGGCAGCCTGACCTGACCGACTCGGCGACGGAGGAGATGCTCCGGTTCTGGCCGCCGGTGCTGCAGATCCGGCGCACCGCCACGCGGGACGTGACGCTGTCGGGGAAGCCGATCCGCGCTGGAGACAAGGTGGTCCTCTACCACGCCTCCGCCAACCGCGATGAATCGGTCTTCCCTGACCCGGACCGCTTCGAGATCACCCGCACGCCGAACGACCACGTCAGCTTCGGGTTCGGCCCGCACTTCTGCGTCGGAGCGCGACTCGCCCGGATCCAGATGTCGGCCCTGATCCGGCGGATCGTCACCGGGCTGCCCGGTCTCGAACTTGCTCCGGGCGCGCCGCCGAAGCGGCTGGTCTCCAACTTCCAGAACGGCTTGAAGGACCTGCGCATCCGTTGGCGGTGACCGAGCCCTTCCGGCGCCCCCGCCGCCCCGGAGGGGCCCTCGTGCCCAGCCCGCGCCCTCGGACGCCGCCCAGGGGCAACGGGCTCGCCACGATGCCCCGGCCCTGGCCGCTGACGTAGCTGAGCGGTCTATACGCTTGTCCCTCCGTGGTTCTGGGGAGGGGCGTCGTGGCTCGGGTGGTCTGTGTGCATGGGGTCGGCAAGCAGCAACTCGGGGAGGAGCAGTTGCTGCGGGACTGGCTGCCCGCCCTGCGCGACGGCCTCACCCGCGCCGGTGCGCCGGGCCTGTTGGGCGTGGACGACGTGGCCATGGCCTATTACGGTGACCTGTTCCTGCCGCCGGGTCGCGTGCTCTCCGGCGGAGACCCGTACCTCACCGCCTCGGACGTCGAACCCGCTTGGGAGACCGAGGCGCTGATGTCCTGGTGGGCCGCGGCCGCCGCCGCCGAACCGCAGGTCATCGGGCCCGGGGCGAGCGGCGTGCTGGGCGGGGTCGGCGAGCCCGTGCAGCGGGCGCTGCTCGCGCTCTCCCACTCGCGCTTCTTCGCCGGGGTGGCCGAGCGGGCCCTGATCCGCGACCTGAGGCAGGTGCGGCGGTACCTGGGGGAGCCCGCTGTGCGGGCCGCCGCGACGGAGCGTGTCCGTGCGGTGATCGGCCCGGACACGGAGTCCGTGGTGGCGCACTCGCTGGGGTCGGTCGTGGCCTACGAGGCGCTGTGCGCGCTGCCGGGCCACGGAGTGCGGTCCTTCGTCACCCTGGGCTCGCCCCTGGGGATCCCGAACCTCGTCTTCGACCGGCTGCTGCCGGAGCCGACGGCCGGCCGCGGCGCCTGGCCCGGTGGGAGGGGGCTGAGCTGGACGAACATCGCGGACGCCCGGGACGTCGTGGCGCTGGCCAAGGACCTGCGGCCGCGCTTCGGCGAGCGCGTGGCCTGCCACCTGGTACCCAACGGGTCGCACGCCCACGATGCCACCCACTACCTCGGCAAGGCGGAGACCGGTGCGGCGCTCGCCGCGGTCCTGTGGTGAGCGCCGCACCCGCGCCGGGAGCCGTGGAGCCCACCGGGGCCGTCGGCCGGGAACCCCGGCGCTTCCTCATCGCGACCGCGGTGGCGCACCACCGGCGTTCTCCCGGAGGTGACCGCCCCGGCCTCGTCCAGGCCCGTCAGAAGATCATCGACCTGTTCACCGGGCGGCTCGGCTACACGCATGTCAGCGACCTCGGACTCGATCCCGACCGCGACACGCTGCTGGAGCACCTCGACCGGTTCGCCACCGATCCGGACCGGCGCCCCGACGACATCGTCGCCGTCTACCTGGCCGGGCACGGCCAACTCCTCGGCTCCACCCCGCGCCGACACGTGTTCTTCCCCGCCGACGCCGACCTGGACAAGCCCAAACTGGCGCTGCCCACGGCCCAGATCGCGACGACGCTGACCGACGACACCAAGATCACCCAACTGCTGCTGATCCTCGACTCCTGCCACGCCGGCCAGGGCGCCGGGGACGCCGTCGGGGCCGCGTTGGAGAGCCTGCGGCGCGACATCGACGACGACCCCTCGGGCATCGCCGTGATCGCCTCCGCCCAACCGGCCCAGGAGGCGATCGAGGGCGCGTTCCCCGACCTGCTCGCCGCCGCCGTGGAGAGCCGGGCACTCGCGGGCAGTCGACCCCACACCCTCGACCTGGGCGCCCTGGTCGCGCACATGAACGCCGACCCGGCCAAGCCGCCCACCCAGCGCATCGAGTGGGACGCGGCGCGGCTCGGTGGTGTCGTCCCGGACTTCTTCCCCAATCCGCGGCACCGCACCGGGCCGCGCGATCTGGACCTCGCCATTCAGCACGCCGTCGAATGGGACGCGGAGGAGAAGCGCCGGGAGACCGAGTTCTCCCGACGGATGCTCGTCCGGGCGATGGCCTCGTACGGCGGCGAGACGCGGTGGTGGTTCGCCGGGCGCCGGCGTGCCGTCGCCGAGATCGCCCGCTGGCTGGCCAAGCCCGTCCCCGGGAGCCCCGCGCTGGTGGTGTCGGCGGGCCCCGGTTCCGGCAAGACCGCCGTGCTCGGGCTGACCGCCGCGCTGACCCACCCCGACCACCGCGCCACCGTGCCCCTGCACGCGCTCGGCCTCGCCGCGTCCGACGATGTGCCGGAGCCGGGGTCGGTGGACGTCACCCTCTACGCGCAGTCCCTCACCAACGAGGCGGTGCTGCGCGGGCTCGCCGCCGCGGCCCGGACGACGGCCCGAACGCCCGGGGACCTGGTGGACGCCCTGGGCGGACGGACGCGCCCGTTCACCGCGATCATCGACGCGCTGGACGAGGCGGTGACCCCCGACACCCTCCTCACCCAGCTCATCCGGCCGCTGCTGGAACACGGGCAGGGACGGCTGCGGCTGCTGCTGGGGACCAGGCCGCACCTGCTGCGTCACCTGCCGCCCGAGGTGCGCGTGATCGGCCTCGACGGCCCCGACCACCGGGACCCGGACGCGATGGCCGGCTACGTGCTGCGGGGCCTGCTGGAGTCCCACCCCGAGAGCCCCTACCGCTTCCTCGCGCCGAGGCGGACCGCCCGGGTGGCGGCGGTGGTCGCCGCAGCCGCCGATCCGTCGTTCCTGGTCGCCCGGATCGTGGCGGGCACGCTTGCCGCCGAGCCGGGCCCCGCGGATCCGGACGACCCCGTCTGGTGCGCGGCGCTGCCGCGCACCGCGGACGCCGCGATGGCCCAGGACCTCGACCGGCGGCTCGGGGCGGACGCGGCCCGCGCCCGTGATCTGCTGCGGCCGTTGGCGTACGCCGAAGGGCAGGGCCTGCCCTGGGAGGACGTGTGGGCGCCCCTCGCCTCCGGTGTCGCGGGCCGGCCGTTCACCAACGCGGACCTGTTCTGGCTCAAGCGCCACACCGGCTCGTACGTGGTGGAGGCGACCGAGGACGGCCGTTCCGCCTACCGGCTCTACCACATGGCGCTGGACGAGCACCTGCGTCGGGGCGTCGACGAACGGAGCGTGCAACACGCCTTCGTGGACGCGCTGTTGGGGACGGTCCCGCGTGCCATGACCGGTGAACGGGACTGGGCCCGGGCGCACCCGTACATCCTGCGACACCTGGCCACGCACGCGGCCCGCGCCGGGCGGATCGACGAACTCCTGGACGACCTCGGGTACGTGGCCGTGGCGGCCCCCGGCCCCCTGTCGCGGGCACTGGACGCGGTGACCACCGCGTGGGGTCGGCGCATCGCGTCGGTGTACCGGATCTCGGTCGGCCGGCACGGCGCGCTGTCGGCGGCGGACCGGCGGTTGCTCCTCGCCCTGGACGCCCTGCGCAACCAGGACGCCGAACTGGCCGCGAAGTTGGCCGGGAACCACCCGTGGCGGCTGCGCTGGGCCACCGGATCACAGGTCAGTCCTGCGCTGCGGGCCACGCTCGGCGGCCACACGGGCTGGATCTTCGGCGTGGCGTGCACCGTGCTCGACGGCGTGCCCGTCGCGGTCACCGCCAGTGGCGACGCCACGCTGCGGGTCTGGGACTTGGTCGCCAACCGCGAGTTGCGCACGCTCCTGGGGCACCGGGGCGTCGTGGACGCGGTGGCGTGCGCGGTGGTGGACGGTCGGCCGCTGGCCGTGAGCGGGGCCCGGGACGGGACGGCCAGGGTCTGGGACCTGCGCACCGGCGAGCAACTGGCGGTGCTGCGCGGCCACGAGGTCGGCGCGGGGAGCCGGGACGCTTTGGTGATGGCCGTTGCCTTCGCCTCGGTCGACGGGGAGACGGTGGTGATCACCGGCGGCACCGATGGCACGGTCAGGTTGTGGGACTGGCCCGCTGCGACGACGCGGTGCGTGATCGCCGCACACGGAGGTTTCGTCCAGAGCCTCGCCTGCCACGTCGTGGACGGCGTGCCAGTGGTGGTGTCTGGCGGGCGGGACCCCCAGGTGCGGGTGTGGGACCTACGGTCCGGCAGCGAGCGGACGGCTTTCGACATCGGGCACCACTGGGTCGACGATCTGGTGTCCACCGTGGTGGACGGTGTGCCGATGGTCGTCGCGAGCGTCGGAAGGGTCCTGCGGATGTGGGACTTGACCGGTGGCGGACGCCACCGGGAAGTCGCGGTCGAGGATGAAACCGGTGGGACCACCGCTCTGGCGGTCACCGAGGTGGGCGGGTCCGTGGTCGCGGTCTGCGGTGAGAGCGGAGGGACGACGTCGCTCCGGAGCCTCACCGGCTCCGCCGAGCCCTGCAGGCTGACCGGACACACCAACATCCTCTACGCGGTCGCGTGTACCGAGATCGCCGGAGAGCCGGTCGCGGTCACGGGTGGGTACGACGGGGAAGTGAGGGTATGGGACCTGCCGCGAGCCGTGCCCCGCCGGGAACACACCGGTCACACCGGATCCGTCTTCTCGGTCGCGCTCGCGGTCCGGAACGGGCGCCAGTTGGTGGCGACGGGTGGTATGGACGGCAATGCGTGGGTTCGGGACCTGGCGACCGGCGAGGTCGTGGCCGTCCTCACGGCCAATAGGCCCAGGAGTGGCCTTGCGTACTGCCTGACGGTGGACGGCGAACTCCTGGTCTCGATCCCGGATCGCGTGCCGGCGGGCGCTCGGGTCGTCGACCCGTTCACCGGGGCGACGGTGGCCCAGGTGAAGACCGATGACCTCAACGCACGGGCGCTCGGAGGTCTGTCCCTGGACGGACGGTCGGCGCTGCTCGCCGAGGCCGACCGGACCTTGCGGGTGTACGACCTGGCCGCGGCGGTCGAGTTGGCGAGCTTTGACGGGCGTTCGGCCTTCCAGCGAAGCGCCTTCAGCACCCGGATCCGGGGTGGGCAGATCGTTGTGCTGGCCGGCGAGATCGACGTCGAGAAGGCGGTGGAAACGAACTACTGGGGGGAGCCCGCGTGCGGCCTGTTCGTCTGGCACCCGGCCACCGGGGCGGTGCGGCACTGCACCGGTGACGCCACGCGGTCTGTGACCGCGCTAGCCCTCGCCGAGTCGGCCGACGGGCCCTTCGCGGTCTACGGCACCTCGTCCGGGGAAGTCGGGGTGTGGGACCTCGTCGCGGACGAGGAGCGCGTGGTGTTCACCGCCCATGCGGACGAGGTGTCCGTGCTGGCCTGCCAGGTGGTCGATGGGGCCATGCGGGTGGCAACGGCCGCCCGGGACGGATTCGTCCGGCTCTGGGACGTGGCGAGCCGTGCGGAGCTCGGGCACTGGCCGTTGCCGTATCCGGTGCAGGAGCTGGCGATGGCGCGGGACGGCGCCATCGTCGTCGCGACCGGCCACGAGGTCATCGTGCTCGACCCGGCCCCCGGCCTCAGCCTGCGCAGGCCGGGCAGAGGCCGCGGTAGGTGACGGCGGCGTCGGTGACGGTGAAGCCGAAGCGCTGGTCGGCGGGGAGGGCGGCGAGGGGGTCGTCGGTGGGGTGGACGTCGCGGATGGTGCCGCAGTGGGTGCAGACGAGGTGCTGGTGCGGGTGGTGGGCGTTGGGGTCGTAGCGCTTGGCGCGGCCGTCGGTGGAGACCTCGGTGACCTCGCCGAGCGTGACCAGCTCGCCGAGGGTGTTGTAGACGGTGGCCCGGGAGATCTCGGGCAGGCGTTGGGCGGCTCGGGCGTGGACCTCGTCGGCGGTGAGGTGAACGTGCTCGCCGTCCAGGACCTCCGCCACGACACGCCGCTGCGAGGTGAGGCGCCAGCCGCGTCCGCGCAGTCGTTCCAGCAGGTCACTCATATCGGTTCACCTATTCAGGTCAATGGGACGACCGGATTTTACCAACGGATTTCGGCTTCTCTCCGGTTCCCGATCGGATATGGGTTTGGTGTCAATCTTGACGTGGATCGAGTCCATCGTAGGATCGGCTCCGGCGATAGCCTGGGTAGCAGGAAGTAGCAGTCAAGACACCGTGATCCGCCTTGTAGGGAAGGATTTCCATGTCTGAGAACCACGATCCCATCGTTACCGAACCCGAGCCGCAGGCGGAGAGCACGGGTGGCTGCCCGGTGGCCCACGGGCGCGCGCCGCACCCCACCCAGGGCGGCGGAAACCGCCAGTGGTGGCCGGAGCGGCTCAATCTGAAGATCCTCGCGAAGAATCCGGCCGTGGCGAACCCGCTCGGCGCGGACTTCGACTACGCCGCGGCGTTCGGCTCCCTCGACCTTCCGGCCGTGAAGCGGGACATCGAGACGGCCCTCACCACCTCGCACGAGTGGTGGCCGGCCGACTACGGGCACTACGGCCCCTTCATCATCCGGATGGCGTGGCACAGCGCGGGCACCTACCGGATCAGCGACGGCCGTGGCGGCGCCGGCGCCGGGCAGCAGCGCTTCGCCCCGCTGAACAGCTGGCCCGACAACGCCAGCCTGGACAAGGCCCGCCGCCTGCTGTGGCCGGTGAAGAAGAAGTACGGCCGCAACCTCTCCTGGGCCGACCTGATGATCCTCGCCGGGAACGTCGCCCTGGAGTCGATGGGCTTCGAGACCTTCGGCTTCGGCGGCGGCCGCGTGGACGAGTGGGAGCCGGACGAGGACGTCTACTGGGGCCCGGAGACCACCTGGCTCGGCGACGAGCGCTACACCGGCGACCGCCAGCTGGAGAGCCCGCTCGCCGCCGTCCAGATGGGCCTGATCTACGTCAACCCCGAGGGCCCCAACGGCACCCCGGACCCGCTCGCCGCCGCCCGCGACATCCGCGAGACCTTCTACCGGATGGCGATGAACGACGAGGAGACCGTCGCGCTGATCGCCGGCGGCCACACCTTCGGCAAGACCCACGGCGCGGGCCCCGCGGAGAACGTCGGCCCCGACCCCGAGGCCGCGCCGATGGAGCAGCAGGGCCTCGGCTGGAAGAGCACCTTCCGCACCGGCAAGGGCGGGGACGCGATCACCAGCGGCCTGGAGGGCGCCTGGACGGCCACCCCGGTGACCTGGGACAACAGCTTCTTCGAGACGCTGTTCGGCTACGAGTGGGAGCTGGCCAAGAGCCCGGCCGGCGCCTTCCAGTGGAAGCCGAAGGGCGGCGCCGGAGCGGGCACCGTCCCGGACGCCCACGACCCGTCGAAGCGGCACGCCCCGACGATGCTGACCACCGACCTGTCGCTGCGCCTGGACCCGGTCTACGAGCCGATCTCCCGGCGCTTCCTGGAGCACCCCGACCAGCTCGCGGACGCCTTCGCCCGCGCCTGGTACAAGCTGACCCACCGCGACATGGGCCCGGTCGCCCGCTACGTCGGCCCGGAGGTCCCGACCGAGCAACTGCTGTGGCAGGACCCGCTGCCCGCGGTCACGTACCAGCAGATCGACTCCGCGGACGTCGCCGCCCTCCGGGAGCGGATCGCCGCCTCCGGCCTGTCGGTGGCCGAGCTGGTGTCCACCGCGTGGGCGGCGGCCTCCTCGTTCCGCGGCAGCGACAAGCGCGGCGGCGCCAACGGTGGCCGGATCCGGCTCCAGCCGCAGATCGGCTGGGAGGTCAACGAGCCGGACCGGCTGGCCTCGGTGCTGCGCACCCTGGAGGGCGTGCAGCAGGAGTTCAACGCCCGGGCCGGCGGCAAGCAGGTCTCGCTGGCGGACCTGGTGGTGCTGGCCGGCGGCGTCGGCGTGGAGAAGGCGGCCAAGGCGGCCGGCCGCGACGTGGTGGTGCCGTTCACGCCGGGCCGGGTGGACACCACGCAGGAGCTCACCGACGTCGACTCCTTCGAGGCGATGGAGCCGGCCTCGGACGGCTTCCGCAACTACGTGGGCAAGGGCAGCCAGCTGGCTGCCGAGTACCTGCTGCTCGACAAGGCGAACCTGCTGACCCTGAGTGCGCCCGAGCTGACCGTCCTGGTCGGCGGCCTGCGCGTGCTGGGCGCCAACTACGAGCAGTCCCCGCACGGCGTCCTCACCGAGACCCCCGGGGCCCTGACGAACGACTTCTTCGTCAACCTGCTGGACCTGGGCACGGATTGGAAGGCCACCTCGGAGGACGGGCACACCTTCGAGGGCCGGGACGCGGCCACCGGCGCGCTCAAGTGGACCGGCACCCGGGCCGACCTGGTCTTCGGCTCCAACTCCGAACTGCGCGCCGTCGCCGAGGTCTACGCGAGCGACGACGCGAAGGAGAAGTTCGTGGCGGACTTCGTCGCGGCCTGGGTCAAGGTGATGAACCTGGACCGGTTCGACCTCGCCTGATCCCGCGATCCGGGGAGCCCGCCATTGGCCCGGAGGCGTACGCCCCCGGGCCAATGGCCTGCCCGGGGATCGCGCCGCCGGGCCGACGCGGCCGGAGTGCCTCCCGCGGGAGGGTGGCCTCATGACGCACACGACAAGGAAGTCGGGCTCCGCGCTGGCGGCGCTCTGCCTGGCCTCCGTCACCGCCACCCTGCTGCCCGGCCCGGCCGTGGCCGCGCCCGCCACCGGCCCGGCGGAGCAACTCGCCGGCGGGGACGGCTACTCGGCGCAGATCCGCCGTACCGAGTACGGCATCCCGCACATCCTCGCCCGCGACTTCCCCGGCCTCGGCTACGGCTACGCCTTCGCGTAGGACAACCTGTGTGAACTCGCCGACCAGGTCCTGACCTTGCGCGGCGAGCGCGCCCGTTAGGCCGAGAACGCGGTCGACCCGCAGCTGCGCGTCACCCGGCTGCGCGGCTGAGCCACTGACGGTGGAACCCCGGAGGCGCGCCGCTACCGGGGTTCCACCGCCGCCGTGCCGACGCTGACCAGCCCGGTCTCGTGGGCGGCGACCACCGCCTGGGCCCGGTCCCGCAGGTTCAGCTTGCCGAGGATCCGGGCCACGTGCGTCTTGACCGTCGCCTCGGAGAGGTGGAGCCGGGCGGCGAGTTCGGCGTTGCTGAGGCCGCGGGCGAGCAGCCCCATCACCTCCCGCTCGCGCACCAGCAGCGCGGCCGGCAGCACCGTCCACAGCACCGCCAGCGGGAAGCGGCGGCGCAGCGCCAGCGGCAGCGGCACGAGCGGGACCAGCGGCAACAGCGGCAACAGCCAGGACCAGGACGTCTCGTGCGGCCCGCCCGCGATCGAGGCGTAGCGGCCGCCGGTCAGGGCCAGGAAGAGGGCCAGGAACAGGGCCAGGGCCACGTCGAAGGCCTGGCCGCGCCGGGTCGGCCGGGGCGGGCGGGCGGTGCCCCGGGGGGCGGGCAGGCGGGCCGCCGCACGCAGCCGCCCCGCTGTCGGGAGGTTGATCACCGGGACATTGTGGCGCCCGCCCACCGCCCCGCACAGCCCCGCAGCCTGCGGGAGCCCGTACACCGGGTGACTACCTCGGAGGGATGACGCCGCGCCGGGTACCCCCGACGCGGTACCGAAGTCGCCGCGGGCGGCACCCGGCGGCGGCCCGCGCCGCCGCGCTGGCCGCCCGGCTGCCGCTGCCCCGGCCGCTGAGCCTCGGCCTCGCCCGGCCCTTCGCCCGCCGTCCGGGCGGCCCGGCCCTTCGCCCGCCCGGCCCGGGCCGCCGGGATGCCCGGGGCCCTGCCGCCCGCCGTCCGGGCGGCCCGGGCGCGGACCGTTCGAGGCGCTGCGGGCCGAGTAGCGCGGAGTGGTTCAGCCGTCCTCGTCCGTCTTGTGCTTGTCCCCCTTGCGCCCGTCCCCCTTGTCCTCGTCCGCCTTGTGCTCGGCGGCCCGGACCTGCTCGGTGAAGGTGTGCGCGTCGATCCGTTCGACCGTGGCCCCGTGCCGGAGGGCCAGGCCGTCGGCCCGGTCGGGGGAGGACTCCCGGAGCTCCAGGACGAGCATCGCGCCGCCGTCCGGGACGCGGGGCGAGAGCATGATCAGCCCGGCGCCGCCCTCCGTCGCCCGGCCCTCCTCGGCGGCGCTGCCGAGCGCCGCACCCGCCGCGAAGCCGAGCAGGACGCCGATCGGCCCGCCGACCAGCCCCACCAGGCCGCCGAGGACGCCGGAGCTCACGGTGGCCACGCCCGCGCCCCGGGTGAAGGTGTCCTGGACCTCCAGCAGGCCGTCGGCGCTGCGCTCCAGGGCGGCCAGCTGCCGCAGGCCCGGCAGGTGCTGCGCCTCGTCGAAGGCCGGCCGCCACGCGGTGGCGTCCGGGAAGGTCAGCAGGACGACGTTGTGCTGCTCGCTCATCGCGCTCCGATCGGGCCGGGGGCGGGGGTCGCCGGGTTCCATCGTGACCCTCGGTGCCCGGCCCGGCCACAGGAGCGACGGGTGGCGGACCTCCCGGTGCGCTGCCCACCCCTCCTCCGCCTCGCCCTCCACCCCCCACCTGCCGACCCCGCGCCCCGCCCCGCCCCGCCCCTCCCGTCCCTGCCCGCGCTCCCCGCGCCGGGTCGGTGTCGGGCGGCGCGGGCTTGGCCGGGATGGTCCTGTGATCGTCGGATTGCATGCCCGGAGTGCGCCGCAACCGGACCTCGAATCGAACATCGCGGACCCTCCCGGTGATCGACTGCCACCAACTCGCCGCCGCCGACACGGAATCGCCCGGATCGAGTGAGACCGGCCGGGACACGCCGGACGGCCCGGCGGACCGCTGCCAGGATCGGGGTCCGCACCGCAGCCAGCCCTTCGCAGAGTGCCCTCCGGCACCGCTGCCGACCCCACACGCCCACTCGGCGGTCAGGGCTGCCCGCGCGCGGATCCGCTGCGGCCACCGGCCGCCGTACGAGGGAACAGGGAGCACTGTGTCCGAACAGATCGTGAAACCCGAGAAGCCCCACACCCCGCCCGGCCAGGACCAGCACGACGAGGACCAGCCCGGCCAGGACCAGCACGACGAGGACCAGCCCGGCCAGGACCAGCACGACGAGGACCAGCCCGGCCAGGACCAGCACGACGAGGAACTGCGCCTGCGCTTCCCCGGCGACCACCGCGCCGAGGCCGGCGCGTCGATGTCGGCGAGCGCGATGCTGCGCCGCCTGCCGCACCTGGTGCGCCGAGCGCTGGCGCTGGCGTGGGCGGCGGACCGGACGTCCACCGTGCTGCTGCTGGCGTGCCAGGCGTTGGCGGGCGCGTTCGGGGCGTTGGCGCTGTACGCGACGACCGGCACCCTGGGCGCGCTGCTGGTGGCCGGCCCGGTGGGGGAGCACCTGCGGACCGCCGCGCCGTCGCTGGTCCTGCTGACCGTCGCGGCGGGGTTGCGTGCGGTGCTGGGGATCGCGGTGGTGGGGCTGTCCGGCCGGGTGTCGCCGCGGGTCACCCGGGAGGCGGAGCTGGCGCTGATCGCCGCCGGGTGTGCGGCCGAGCTGCGGGCGTATGACGAGCCCGCGTACAACGAGCAGTGGGAGGCGGCCGACCGGGGCGCCTCGACCACGCCGGACCTGCTCTCCAACGCCCAGGACGTGATCGCCTCGACGGTCTCGCTGGCGGCCGCGGCGGGTGTCCTGGCGACGCTCCACCCGTGGTTGGTGCCGCTGTTGCTGCTGGGTTCGGTGCCGACCGGGGTGGCGGCCGTCCGGACGGCCCGGATCCACTACCTGGCGGCGGTGGCGACCAACGAGGACCGTGGCGCGCTGCGCGTCTACCGCTGGTTCCTGATCGACAAGACCCGCGCGGACCAGGTCCGTTCGGACCAGGTCACGCCGTTCCTGATGGCGAAGTACCGCCGTGCCGAGGAGAAGATCGTCGAGGCGACGGACCGGGCGACCCGGGAGGCGGCGAAGGTCTCCCTGCTGGCCTCGCTGGGCACGGGGGCGGGCAGCGCGTTGGTCTGGGGGACGCTGCTGTACCTGGTGGCGAGCGGCCGGATCGACCTGGCGGCGGCGGGCACGGCGACGTTCGCGCTGCGGACGGCCTCGTCCGGGTTGCAGGGGCTGGTCGGCAACGGCGCCCGGCTGTACCGGATGGGCCTGTACCTGGACGACTACTTCACCTTCCTGGACGAGGCCGGCGGCCACCGGATCCGGCGCGGCGGGATCGTGCCGGGCGCGCCGCAGCTGGTGGAGGTCGCGGACCTCGGGCACGCCTATCCGGGCGAGCAGCAGGAGCCGGCGCTGTGCGGGGTCAGCATGACGCTGCGGGCCGGGGAGGTGGTGGCGGTGATCGGGCAGAACGGCAGCGGCAAGTCGACGCTGCTGAAGCTGCTGTCCGGCCTCTACCTGCCGCAGTCCGGCCGGATCTGCTGGGACGGCGTGCCGGTGGAGGAACTGGACGCGGACGGCATGTGGTCGCGGGTGGCCCGGGTGCCGCAGGAGTTCGCGCGCTGGCCGCTGGGGGCGGCCGAGAACGTCCACCTGGGGCACGTCACGGAGCAGGTGATGGCGGACGTGGAGCGGGCGGCCGCGCGGACGGGCTTCGACGAGATCGTGGCCCGGCTGCGGTCGGGCTGGCGCACGCTGCTGGCCCAGGGCTGGTGGGGCGGCGCCGAGTTGTCGGGCGGCGGCTGGCAGCGGGCGGCGGTGGCCCGGGCGCTGTACCGGACGGTGCGCAGCCCGGGCCTGCTGATCCTGGACGAGCCGACCTCGGACCTGGACCCGCGCGCCGAGCACCGCATCCTGCACGCCCTGCGCTCCCTCGCCCCGGGGCGGATCACCCTCCTCGTCACCCACAACATCGCCAACGCGGCGGTGGCGGACCGGGTGATCGTGATGGACCGGGGCCGGATCGTGCAGACCGGCACCTGGGCGGAGCTGGCGGCGCGCCCGGACGGGCTGTTCCGTGAGCTGCTGGATCTCCAGCGGGACCGGACGGTCCCGGCGCAACGGGTCTAGGGTCCCCGGCCGTCGAGGGGCGGTGCCGCCCGTCCTCCGTACCGTCGCCATCTCGGCGTGCGGAGGACGGGCGGCGGGCTCCCGCTCCGGCCGGGGACGCGGTGGCCGGGTGTCAGTGCGCGGTGCGTGCCGCGTCGCGCAGCCTGCGCCAGGTGCGGCTGACGGAGGCCAGCCCGGCCCGCCCGGCGCCGGTCCCGTCGGCCTCCCAGTTCCGGGCCGCCTCGGCGAACGTCCCCGCCGTCCCCACGCTCTGCGCCCGGGTCTGCGCGGCCCGTGCGGAGAGCCGCAGGTCCTCCGGTTCGATCGTGTCGAGCTTCGCCCGGACGTGGTCGAGCAGCGCGGAGCAGGCGTCGCCGATCGCGGCCTCGCCCAGTGGGCGCGCCGGGAGGTCCAGACCGTCCGTCAACCGTTGCTCCAGGGCGGTCCGCAGGTCCGGCACGGAGATGTCGCGAATCGTCAGCGACAGGTGGGCGGAGAGCCCGGCGGCGCCGACGGCGCGGTGCGCGAAGCCGCGTGGGACGTAGAGCACGCTGCCGGGTTCGAGGACGCTCTGCAGGAGCCGTGCGGAGTGCTCGTCGTCGGGGAGTTCTCCCGGCGACCAGTCCGCCACGGTCGGCGCGTCGTGGACGTACCAGGTCTTGCGTCCGGCCGCCTGGAGGACGAACACGTCGGCGTCGTCGCGGTGCACCGCGAGGCCCTGGCCGCCGGCGGGCGTGACGAAGAAGAACGCCTCCACGCGCCGGTCGAGGTCCGCGGACAGCCGCGCCACCAGCTCGCCGGTCGGGCGGTGCCACTGGTCGACGCAGCGCAGGAGCAGCGTCGCCCCGGCGCCCAGGAGCGCGAGGACCTTCGCGCGGTCGGCGAAGCCGTGGTACGTGGTGCCGTTGACCACGCGTGACGTGGTGTAGGCCTCGGGCGGGACGGTGACCTTGTTGGAGCGGACCATCTCCAGGTAGGGGCTGCGCAGCAGCCCTCCGTCGAAGGCGGCGTCCAACGCGTCGAGGTCGAACGGTGAGGCGAGCTTCTCCGGCGTGAAGACCGCGGGCATGCGCTGCCACTGGTGGCCGGCGAAGCTCCGGACGTCGCCGACCCAGTCGGCCAGCGTGGGAGATTCCATGGTGTTTCCCGTGGTGTCAGGGTGTTCGGTGCTCGTGGGTCATGCCCTGGTCTCGGCGTCGAACCGCACGGAGAGCAGGGAGCGCAGGGGGACGTGCGTCTCCTGCTGCGGGCCGCGAATGGCGAGCCGGTGGTCGAAGGCGACGTTCAGCAGGCGTTCGGCCAGGGGGACGACGAGGTGCTTGGCCCAGCAGCGGGCGCCGTCGAACCCGAACGGCATGAACCCGGGCGTCTTCTCCGGGTCCGCCACCCCGGCCCACCGTTCGGGCCGGAACTCCAACGGGTCGGACCAGTAGTCCGGGTGGCGGTGCATCAGGAGCGGGAAGAGCGCGACGCGGTCCTCGGGGCGGATCTCGGGGTGCAGTCCGGTGTACGCGTGCCCGTCGTTGCGGAACAGCATCCACGCGGGCGGGAGCAGCCGCAGGGTCTCCCACAGGACCTCGGTGAGGTCGGCGCGGGCGCCGTCCCGCTCCCGGGCCGGCCCCATGAGCCACAGGGCGTTGCCGGCCAGTGCGGCCACGCCGTCGCAGAGGGTGGCCGTCGATCGCCGGTACAGCGCGATGGCCTGCTTCCGGTCCTGGGTGCCGGAGGCGTCGCGGATCTGCCCGGCCAGCGCGGTGCTCCTGCCCTCGGCAGCGGATCCCGGCCAGACGGTGACGGCGCGGTCGACGATCCGGGAGAGCGTGTCGGAGCGGGTGACGCCGCGCTTCGACAGCAGGGAGACCGGCAGGGGGTCGGACGCGAAGAGCCAGCGGCGCAGGTAGGAGGTGGCCGCGTAGGGCCAGGCGCCGGACAGTCCGCGCGCCGGGGGCGGCGGGGTCTTGATGCCCGCCATGACGTCCTGCCCCAGCGCGCGGATCGTCCGGGTCGCGCTGTCGTGGTGGATGTCGGCCCCTGCGGCGGGCTTGTAGACCGAGCGCTCGGCCGACAGCACGGGGCGCGCCGCGACGATTTCGGCCATCAGGTCGCAGTCGGAGACGCCGACCGTGCTGGCGTCGATCCGGAATACCTTCTCTTCCCTGGTCAGCAGGTCCTGAATCTTCGGGGCGTAAACGATGGAATGGTCGCGCACCGCTGTCGGCGCCATTTCTTCCATGAGAATCCCGCCTCCATTGAAATGGCGATGAAACGGATTTCCCCCGGCCGGCGGAGAGCTCCGGGCAGGTGAACGGGTGGGGCGCTGTGCAGCGCCGGCGGGGGCCACGGCATAGCCGCGGTATGACCGTGGCCCCCGCCAGTGACGGTGCGTCAGATGACGTGCAGGACCCAGGCGTGGTTGGCGAGGTCCTCGTCACGCTTGAACTTCTTCACGATGGCCTTGATCATCTTCATGGGTACTCTCCATTCCCGGGATTGCGGGTGCGACGGACAAGGGCGCCCGCGACTTGGCGGAAATTCGGCATTCCGTTCCGGACGCCGAACTGACGTTCATCTAACTCCGGAACTTAACCGAAAGCTAGGGCTCCTGACACTCTTTTGACAAAGGATGGCCCGCTCGTCGCGCCGGGTTGTGCGACGCATTGGATAGCCGATCGTTATAACTCCCCGAGGGGCGCGGTGGGGGACCATATCGGTATGGAGCTGAGGATTGAGGCCACCGACCTGCCGGGGCGCGACCGTGACGCCACCCCGGGCTTCCCGGGCTACCGGGACCTTCACGTCGCCGTCCAACGCCGGGGCCGCCCGGCCGAGTTGCTCGACCTGTTCCCGGGTGACGCGCCGCGCGCCCGCTGGTCGCTGGAGTGCGAGGCGCGGCCGGCTCCCGGCGGCCTGGAGCTCACCGGCGGCGTGGACTTCACCGGTGGCGTGGGCCTCACCGGCGGCGTGGACTTCACCGGTGGCGTGGGCCTCACCGGCGGTGTGGATCTCACCGGCCGGTACGTGCAGGGCGGCCCCGGCGGCCGGTTCGTCTACCTGAACTGGGTGACCAGGGACGGCGACGGCTGGGCGCTGCTCCGCCGGGCCAAGCTGCTGCTGGCGGCGGTCGAACGGGAGGTCGTCGGGGCGGCGGTGGAGAGCGGCGTCCTGGTGGCCCGGCTGGGCCTGACGGACGCCGAGGGCCACCCGCTGTGCGCCGCCGTCCGCCCGCCCGCCGTGACCTGGTCGGCGGAGGGCCCGGCCTGATCCGCACGACACGCCCGGAACGCGCGAGGAGGGCCCCGCCGCACGCGGGGCCCTCCTCGCGCGTTCAGGACACGGACGTCAGTTGTACGTCGTGGTGACGGTCACGCCGCCGAAGCCCTGCTGGCCGTAGAGGCTGAAGTACACCCAGCCGGACGGCGGGTTGGTGATGGTGAGGGTTTCGCCGTTGCCGGAGTTGGTGGACTTGGCCAGGTTCGACCCGGTGGTGGCCCACGCGCCCCCGTTGTAGTAGAGGTCGGCGTTGCCGGTGCCGCCGCTGGTGGTGATGGTCAGCTGCTTCACGCCGGCGGGCAGGTTGAGGAAGTTGTAGCTGTAGTTGCCGGTGGTGGCGGCGACGCCGTCGCGGCGGCAGTTCTTGTCGTACTGCCGGGTGTCGGCGGCGGTGCAGAGCGGGGCCTGGCTGGTGGGCAGGCTGCCGCAGTTGTCGGCGCCGCAGGCCTTGAGCCAGGCGGCGAAGTCGGCGTCGTACGAGGTGCCGATGGTGGTCTTGAGGAGGGTGCGGGCGCCGTTCCAGTCGCCGACGCGGTACTTGGCGAGGAGTGCGTCGACGTCCTGCGGGTGCGACTGGAGCATGTAGCGCACCGCCAGGTAGCCCCAGTTGTAGACCTTGGTGGAGTCGGAGTTGTCGTAGGTGTTGTCGAAGAGGGTGCTCAGCGCGTAGGTGCCCTTGGCGGCCTGGGCGACGGCGTCGTCGTAGTGGACGCCCCGGTAGCTGTACGAGACGTACTCGGCGAGGCCCTCGACCCACCAGACGGTCGGGGTGGTCATGCCGGCGTCGAAGTCGCCGTAGAAGTCGTAGCGGCCGTCGAGGTAGTGGGTGTACTCGTGGTTGAGGTTCCAGATCTGGAAGGCGGGGCGCAGCCAGGAGGCCTCGTGCGCGATGAAGCGGGCCTGGTTGCCGGCCTTGGCCGGGTCGCCCTCCTCGTACATGCCGCCGTTGTCGACGGCGATGCCGTACATCTCCCAGGCGTAGAGGCTGTACTCGTAGTAGTCGTCGAAGACGACGACCTCAAGACTGGTGTTGTTGTCGTTGGCGACCGGGCCCTTGTCCTTGACCACCTGGTGGAAGAACTGGTCCTCGTTGATCAGGCTGGTGCAGGTGTCGGCGAGCTGCTGCGCGGTCATGTCCTGGGCGCGGATGCGCAGGTTGGCGTTGCAGGTGTGGTCGACGGTGAGCACGAGCGGGACGAGCCGGGCGGGCAGGTCGCAGGTGCCGTAGTAGCTGCAGTTGCCGGTGTCCTTCTTCTCCGCGAACCAGACCAGGTTCATGGTGAGCGGACCGGTGGCGCCGACCAGCGGGTAGCGGTTGATCAGGTCCTTGACGATCGGCCGGCCCTGGGCCTTGGTGACGTCGTTGGCGACCAGGTTGCCGATCTGGATGCCGATCGAGGTGACCAGGTCGGAGCCGTTCAGCTGGGAGCCGTTGCGGGTGACGAAGGACGCCATGGCGGTGGCGAAGGAGGGGTCGGCCTGGAGGGCGGCGGTGAAGGCCGGCAGGTCGAAGCCGCGCTCGATGACGGTCTTGGTGTTGCCGACGGCGTCGGCCATCGAGCCGGTCCAGGAGCCGGTGTAGTCGTTGAGCAGGCCCTTGACGACGCCGGTGTAGCGGGCGTTCTCCTGGGCGCTGTCGATCAGGGTGACGGCCTCGGCGAGGGTCGCGCCGTTCGCCTCGGTGACGTCCTTGCTGTGCGGGGCGGCGAAGAAGCCGTCCAGGGCGCCGCGGATGGCGGTCTGCAGGGTGGTGCCGTACGTGCCGACCACGTCCGCGTGGTTCCACTGCACGTAGTAGCCGGCGCGGAGGTAGACCACCAGTTGGCCGGCCGAGGTGGAGTCGTCGCCGGGGTAGGCGGCGGACACGTCGCGCAGGGCGTTGGCGACGGTGGCCATCTGCGCCTCGTTGAACGCGCCCTTGGCGTCGTCGCCGGTCAGGTTGTACAGGGTGTTGATGCAGCCGAGGTCGGCGGCCTTGACCTGCTGGACGAGCGCGGCGCCGGTGCTGCCGGTGAAGGCGGACACGTTGCAGGCGGCGGCGGGGGCGGCGGAGAGCTGCTTGGCGGCCTTGGCGGCGTGCGCACCGGTGGCGCTGCCCGCCGCCGGGGCGGTCGCCTTGGCCTGCTGGTCCGCAGGCAGCGGGCGGTCGTCCTTCGGGGTGTCGGGGGACTTCGGCACCGGGACGGAGCGCGGCGTGGCCGCCTTGCCGGTCTGTGTCTGTGCCTGGGCCTGGGCCTGGGCCTTGAGGGTGGTGGTGGAGTCGGCCGTCGCGGCGTGCGCCTGCGGGGCGAACAGGCCGAGTGCGAGGAAGAACGCGGCGCCGAGCGCGGGCAGTCTCCGCGCCTGGGCCGTGGTTATCCGGAAGGGACGCATCTGTGGGGGCCTCCGGGGCCGTTGAGGGTTGCCGTGTGGTTGGGGGGCACACGGGTTCCTGATGTGTGACATGTAAAATGGCACAGTCGTTGCGGCCGGGGGAAGGCTTGGGAACGGATTCGCGTCGGGCGAGATCGAACCGTTGCCGGATCAACACGCCGTCAGACCGGCGACGGGGGTGTGATCCGGCGGAAAAGCGGCGAAACCCTCAGACCGCGGCGGCCCGCGCCAACGGCGTCAACGCTGCGAACTCCAGCGGCGCCGACGGATCCACCGACAGCTCCGCCGGGGCCGGCTCGGCGCCGGAGCGGGCCAGCAGGTCGCCGATCGCCGCCACCATCGCCCCGTTGTCCGTGCAGAGCCTGAGCGGCGGCACCCGCAGCGTGATCCCGGCCGCCGCGCAGCGCTCCTCGGCGAGCGACCGCACCCGGGAGTTGGCCGCGACCCCGCCGACCACCACCAGGGTGCCGATCCCGTGATCGGTGCAGGCCCGCACCGCCTTGCGGGTCAGCACGTCGGCGATCGCCTCCTGCAACCCGGCCGCCGCGTCCGGGACGTGTGGGTCGCGGCCGCCCGAGCGCTGCGCCTCCACCCAGCGGGCGGCGGCCGTCTTGAGCCCGGAGAACGAGAACGCGTACGGGTCGTCCCGTGGCCCGGTCAGCGGCCGCGGCAGGCGGACGGCCGTCGGGTCGCCCTCCCGGGCAGCGCGGTCGATCGCGGGCCCGCCGGGGTAGGGGAGGCCGAGGATCCGGGCGACCTTGTCGAAGCACTCGCCGGCCGCGTCGTCCAGGGTGTCGCCGAGGTGGACGATCGGATCGCGGGCGAGATCGCGCACCAGCAGCAGCGAGGTGTGCCCGCCCGAGACGATGAGCACCACGCAGGGGTTCGGCAGCGGCCCGCCGTCCAGCGTCGCGGCGGCGACGTGCCCGGCCAGGTGGTGCACCCCGTACAGCGGGACGCCGAGCGAGAAGGCGTAGCCCTTGGCCGCGGCCACCCCGACCTGGAGCGCCCCGGCCAGCCCCGGACCGGTCGTCACCGCGACGGCGCCGACGTCGGCGAGCGTCAGCCCGGCCCGCGCCAGCGCCTCGCCGACCACCGGCGCCATCGCGTGGACGTGCGCCCGGGCGGCGATCTCCGGCACCACCCCACCGAACCGCGCGTGCTCGTCCATCGACGACGCCACCGCCTGCCCGAGCAGTACGCCGTCCCGGACCAGACCCGCGCCGGTCTCGTCGCAGGAGGACTCGATCCCCAGCACCACCGGTGACCCTGTCACAGTCACTCACCCTCATCACTCATTACATGCACTCGCGACCATTGTGCCCGACGAGACGTGAGGAATAAGCAGGAGCCCATGCTTCGTTCCTGCAACCGATACGCAATAGTGTGGTTCCGGCACGATCGCCAACGTTCAACCCGCCGAAAGGGGCCGTGTCCTGATGGGCACCTACTCGCTTCCCGACCTGCCGTACGACTACTCCGCGCTTGAGCGGGCGATGTCCCCCGAGATCCTGGAGCTGCACCACTCCAAGCACCACGCCGCCTACGTCAAGGGTGCGAACGACACCCTGGACCAGCTCGCCGAGGCGCGCGACAAGGAGCAGTTCGGGGGCCTGGTCGGCCTGCAGAAGACCTTCGCCTTCCACCTGTCCGGCCACGTGCTGCACTCGCTGTTCTGGCAGAACCTCTCCCCGGAGGGCGGCGACCGCCCCGAGGGCGAGCTGGCCGACGCCATCACCGAGCACTTCGGCAGCTTCGAGGCCTTCCGCAAGCAGCTCACCACCGCCACCACCGGCGTCCAGGGCTCCGGCTGGGGCATCCTCTCCTGGGAGCCGCTGGCCAAGCGCCTGATCGTCGAGCAGGTCTACGACCACCACGGCAACGTCGGCCAGGGCACCACCCCGCTGCTCGCCTTCGACGCCTGGGAGCACGCCTACTACCTGCAGTACCGCAACGTCCGCCCCGATTACGTCGAGAAGCTCTGGGACGTCGTCAACTGGCAGGACGTCTCGTCCCGCTTCGCGGCCGCCAAGACCGCCTGACGCGACGCGCACCAGGTGAACGGCCCCGGACCGGTCGGGCGGTCCGGGGCCTTCCCTGTTGTCAGGGGAGCCGCAACAGCGCCTTCCGGTGCCGCCAGGCGAGCCGCAGGAGTGCCGCGCCGGCGGGCTGCATCGGCTCCGCACCGGTGAGGCGATCGACCTGCTCGGCTGTGAACGGGATGCCGGCCGACCGCCCCGTCGCGTCCTCCAGCCCGACGCGGTGGCCTTCGTCGTTGGTCGAGACGATGCGCCGGAACGTCTCGTCGAACAGCTCGGCGTCGAACACGGCCACGGTGAGCAGGTCGGTGACGAAGGTCAGCGGGTCCATCCCGAGGCCCAGCCAGAACACCCGCAGGCGGCCGTCTGCGCGCGCCGCGGTGAGAGACTCGTTGAGTGGCCAGGTGGCGTAGTCGATGGGTGCCTGGTCGCTCCCGTAATCCTCGGTGCCGCCGAGCAGTTCCTCGCGCAGCTCCCGCAGGATGGAGCGCCACAGGTCGAAATCGTTCGCCTCGTTCCAGAGCGCGTCGTGCGAGGCCTGGAACATGCCGACCGGCATCACCTGGAAGAGACCCCCGCCGCTGGCGACCTTCTCGGGATCACGCCAGTGCAGCACGAACTCAGCTTCGCCGGTCCTGCGATCGTGGCGGATGGTCAGCGTACTGGTGGCCGCCATGACCGGCCGGCGCGTGAGGTCGGTCGGATCGCCGATGGCGGCGCGGAAGGGCGTGGCGGCCGAGCCCGCCAGGACCGCCGCAGCGTACTCGTGCGCGACGGCCTCACAGATGTTGATCACGTCGAAGTACCGGCCGCGCCCGAAGGTCAGCGTCGGATCGCCCGCAGACGTCCCGACATCAAGCAGGCGGTAGCAGCTTCGATCCTCGAACAGCTTGGGCCTGGCGAGATCTCCAACGGCATCGGCATAGCGGCGATGGGCGGTTCCATCGACCCGGTGCGGGCGGATGTGGTCGAGCTCCGGCTCGCCGCCGTCCAGGTCGGCCTCCGGCGCGTCCGGCCGCCACCGCAGCCGGACGCGCTCCAGCGGTACCGGCTGCTCCGGAATCCAATGCCGACGGGCCAGCAGCGGAGTCCCCGGGATCAACTGCTCGGGAGTGCTCTCGGTCAGGAGCCGGCTGGTCAACTCGAAGCGGTGGTCGTTGAGGAAGCTCCGCACCCATCGCCAGTGCTCCCGGCTGTCGGACGGGCCCGGTCGGTCGTATGCCACGGTTCACCCTAGCGCTGCGGCCCGCTCGTCCAGTTCCTCGACGCCGGGTACGTCGCGGAGGCGATGAAGGCGGGCGCGCAGGTCGTTGACGGCGCCCTGGACCTTGATCGAGCGGATGCCGTCCGCGCAGTCGAGGAAGTCGTGCCAGGAAGCGAGGGCACCGTCGACGTCGTCCTGCCGGAGACGGACGGCGCCGAGGTCGGCGAGGACGATCGCACGGGTGCGGCGGCGGTCGAGGCCGTGGATGTCGAGCGCGTGGTGGAGGTGTTCCTGCGCGCTGGTGTGGTCGCCGAGTCGGGCGAGGATCATGCCGGACTCGTGGGCCCACCGGCCGATGCTGTAGTGCGAGGCCCATGACTCGCCCGGCGCGCCGGTGGCCCGTTCGATTGCGCTCTGGGACGCGGCGAGCGAGCTGGTCGCGGTGCGCCGGTCGCCGTCGAGGGCTGCGGCGTTGGCGAGGGTGGCCTGGTAGTAGGCCAGGGCTCGGGAATCGTCCAGGTGTTTGGCCTGGTCGACGCACTCTTCTGCTATCCGCACGGCGGTGGGCCTGAAACCCAGGTCGATGGCCTGGACGGCCAGACCGCGCAGGGCGGTGGCGGCAAGTTCTGCGCTACCAGCCTCGGCTGCCAGATGAAATGAGTGGGCGTAGTACTGCTGGGCGGCGTCCTGGTTGCCCTCGTCCTGGGCCATCCACCCGGCCAGGTGGACGAGTTGGGAGGTCGCCGCGAACAGCTCCCGGCCGACGGCTTCACTCCAGGACCCGTCCAGCCAGGGGGCGACGTCGTCGTGGAGGTAGCGGACGGCGAGGTGACGGGCGTGCCCGCCGCCGAGCTCGGCGGCCGCGTCGCCCAGCGACTTCGTCATCTGGCGGATCGCTGCGACCTCGCCCCGGCCCACCTTCACTGTGCTGCCAGTCTTTCCCTGTACCCGCCGCAGGATGGCATCAAGGTCGGACAGGCCCAACATCGCAAGCGCGTACGCGCTGGAGGCGGACACGAATCCCCGGCGATCCACCACGTCCCTCCGGCTCAGCTCGACAGCCGATCCACGGTAACGCCAATTCCACTCTCTACATGCCCAGTTGTCGGCTTGTTGACCACCTGGAACATCCGATCGGTTCCAGGCAGGCAGCCCCGGACCGGCGGTCCGGGGCCGTGCCGAATGAGACGGGCAATCCACTCCGCTACGGCAGGGGCCACGCATTCGTCGGGTCGTCCAGCCAGGCCTGATGGCCTCCGGGGCCGATGGTGAGGCCGAGGCGGCTCGGCCCGGGGCGGCCATTGTCCAGCCACCAGCGGTGGGCGGTCTCGACTTCGTCCCACAAGCGGCGCGGGCCGTGCTGCCACACCGTGTACCGCTCGGCGTTCTCGGTGCCGTCCCAGTCGACGGCGGCCCAGGAGCCGCCGTCGGTCGTGGCCACCCAGAGGCGGGTCTCGACGTCATCGAGATCGGGGTCGTGGTGCCAGGCGTACCAGAGGTCGCCGAGGCGGTGCCCGAGGGCGAACTGGGTCTCGAACTCCGAGTCGGCGACGGCCCAGGGGTCGAGCGTGGTCGTGGACTCGTCCGGCACGTGCTCGTCCATGACGACGTCCCGGAAGAGGCGGAGGTCGCGGCGCTGGGTGCGCATCAGCATGAAGGCGCTGTCGGCGGTGTACCGCCCGGTGGCGGTACCGTCGCCGGTGACGGTCAGACGGAGGAGCCCGCCGCAGCTCCACTCGTCGTACCAAGGGGTGAGGATCTGCCCGCCGGGCCTGGTCTGGCTGATCCATTCGCCCGGAACGCGCTTCACGGAGCAGGTGGCCATGATCCGGTCGAACGGCGATGCGGCGTTCCAGCCGAGACTTCCGTCGCCGCAGACGACGGTGGGTGCGTAGCCGGTGGCGTCGAGGTTGGTGCGGGCGCGGTGGGCCACGGCGGCGTCGATCTCGATCGTCGTCACGTTCGCCCCACCGAGGCGGTGGGAGAGCATGGCTGCGTTGTACCCGGTGCCCGCGCCGATCTCAAGAACCCGCATCCCCGGTGCGATGTCCAGGAGTTCGAGCATCTGGAAGACGACCGACGGCTCGGAGGCCGAGGACGAAGGCCACGCATCGCCTACATCCGTCGGCTCGTCTCCGTCGTTGACCTGTGTCACTACGGGAATGTCCGAACTGGCGGCGGCGAACCAGCGGTCGGGCTCACGGTCACGGTCGCAGAGCTGGTAGCCGTCACCGTCGGCAAGCCAGATCCGGTCCGGGAGGAAACGATGGCGCGGGGTCGCTTCTGCGGCCCTTCGCCACTCATCGGACACATCGTGGCCGAGAGAGCGGGATACGGCCCGGAGCAGGCCGTTCGTGGCGGCCTGCTCCAGGTCGTTCTGCTGGCTCTTCACTTCCCGTCGCCGTCCTTGCGGTGCTTGCCGGCCGACGACCCGGACGAGGTGTCCGGGGTCGACTTGTCCTTCCCGAAGTCCTTCCGGTCCTTGTTCGCGTGCTTGCCCTGCCCGCCGTCGTTGCCCCCGCTGCCGCCACCGGAGCTTCCGTCCTTGCCGGTTCCCCATCCCATGGGTGCCTCCTGCCTGTTTTCTTCACGATGGTTGTCGCGTGGAGCGCTTGCCCAGGTGTACGGACGTGACAGTTGCCAACTGGCGTGCCCCCGGGCCGGTACGCTCCTTGATGAGAGCGGGACCGCCGTCGCAGGGAGCGAGACCCACCGACGGGTCTCCGACCGCTCTCGGTCGGGGACGCCTACGACGGTAGGGTCCCGGAGTCAGAACCTGAAGTGACCACGAGTACACGTACGTCGGCACGGACTCCCGAGGTGGGGGGCTCTCATGCAGTCAAGCCCACAGCCTTCCCTGACTGTCGGTCAGGGAAGGCCTCGGCGCCCGCGCGTGGGCATCATCTCCGGGTACGTCTTTCGGGTGATCCGAGAACAGCACGGTGCCACCCAGGACGAGTTCGCCGAGCGGCTGGCCGTGTCAAGCGACACGATCGCCGGGTGGGAGAGTGGTCGGCGCCCACTCACGGCCGTACCTGTCGGGCAGATGCTCACCTACCGCCATCGGCTGATGCAGATGGGCACAGCGCCCGCACTCCTCCAAACACTGGAGCGATCCTTCGAGGCCGACATTCTGCTCGCCGGCATCGTTGAGGAGAAGTCGTCGGCTGTCGGGAGCCCCCTCGGGGCGATGGTGATACGGCGCGACCTTGTGGAGATTCTCATGTGGCCGCTCAGCGGTGCAGCGCCGAAGGCCGTTCGCGACCTACCGAGTTCAGGGGCTCGGCCCGCAGTGCGGGTACGCCGAGTTGAACATCCACAGTGTGTGGTCACTGCTCCAGATCCGGCCGGATCTGCTGCGCTCCGGAACTGCGGCCCGCGCCCTGCGCGAACGGCTCCCGGTGCTGTTGGATGGTCGGGAGCTGTCGCGGCGAGGGCGACGCGAGCTCGACAGCATCCGCTACGCGATCCGCCTTGTCGAGGCGTGAGAGGAGCCAGACAGTGACAGACGACCTGACACCGGTGGCGAGGTTCCTGTTCGAAGCCGGGACGCTCAAGCAGACCAAGCGCACGGGCTGGTGGATGGCCGGCGTCCGCGATCCCGAATCGGTCGCCGAACACTCCTGGCGAACCGCGTTGATCGCTTCGATCATCGCCAAGCTGGAAGGCGCGGACCCGGCGCAGGCCGCCTTCCTCGCGGTCTGGCACGACTCCCAGGAGACGCGCACCGGGGACGTCAACCATCTGGGGAAGAAGTACGCACCCGGCGCCGATCCGGCGGCGGTGACGGCCGACCAGGTCGGCGGCATGCCGGAGATCCTCGCCTCCACCATCCGGGATCTCGTCGCGGAGTACGAAGCGAAGGACTCTCCGGAGGCGGTCTGTGCGCGGGATGCCGACAAGCTGGAGTGCCTGATCCAGGGCGTCGAGTACAAGGCGCAGGGCTATGCGAACGCTCAGCGCTGGATCGACAACAGCCGTGGCCGTCTCACCACGAAGACCGCCAACGCACTCGCCGACGCCGTCCTGGCAACCGACTCCCTCGACTGGCTCCGTGCTGCCCTCGGCGAGAAGTCGAGCTGACGCGGGTCGTGGATCGCGTCTTGAAGGCGGCACCTCGCAGGTGTCGGTCTCAAAGCGGAAGTTCGATGTGATGGTGGACGGCGCCGAGCGCGTGATCTGACGGAGGGGCGAGGATGGCGATCGAAGCGGAGCTCAAGGCGGTCGTGCGCGACCCGGAAGGCGTGCTCAAGCAACTGGAGGCCCGGCACGGTGCCGGCCGCGCCGAGGTCTACCGCGACACGTACTACGACGCGCCGGACGGCAGCCTGATGGGCACCGATCGCGAGTTGCGGATCCGTACCGTGCACAGCCCGGACGACATGCGTACGGTGCTCACGTACAAGGGGTCTCGGGTGGACGAGGCGTCCGGGTCGAAGCCGGAGTCCGAGACGATGGTCGAGGACGCCGATGCCGCGCACGAGATCATGCGGGGCCTGGGCTTCACCCCTCGCATCGCGTTCGAGAAGCGGTGCCGCAACTACGGCTTCCAGCGCGACGGAAGGCGCCTGCTCGCCACGTTCGTTCGCGTTCCCGAGTTGGACGACGCCACGTTCATCGAGGTCGAGACGACGGCCGCCACGGAGGCCGACCTCGCGCCGGCCCTCGCCCTCGTCCGTGCGGTGCTGGCCGAACTCGGCATCAGAGAAGTCGACTTGACCGCCGAGCTCTACACCGACGCGGTCGCGGCGGCGCGACCTGCCTGACTGGCAGGCCTCATTCCGCATTCACCGGCGAGCTCCCTGAGGCCACAGCACCTCAACCGGCACGCCGCGCTGGCGGGCGTAGGCGACCACGTCCGCCGTCCCGCCGTAGCCGCGGGCCGGCAGGCCGTCCCAGACGGCGAGGAGCTTGTCGACCTGGGCCACCAGGACCTCGCTCCCCGTCATGTGCGCGGCTTCGTCGGACTCCACCCGGCCTGTTCGGTGAACGGCGTTGGCACTGCTCAACAGCCGGTCGTAGACGGGGTGATGCCAATCTGGTAGCCCGTCCCGGTACTGATCCGCGGGAATGACGACCTCCAGCCGCGCCCCCCGTTCGAGCGCGATCTCCGCGATCCACGCGTCCGGCCCGTCCGCGATGCAGGACACGATCGTGAGCCCAGTCGGGTCCTCTCCCGCGAGAGCGTCTTCGAGCAGCCGTCGAACCTGCTCCTCCACCCCGGCCGCCAGCCCCCGGTGCCCGGTGGCTCCGATTCGCAGACCGCTCCGGTCGGCCTTCACGGTGTACGCGCCCTTGCCGGATGTCTCATCCAGGAACGTCACCTCGAACGATTCGAGGTGCTGCGCGCGTTCGGCCAGGAACCGGCGGACGTGAGGTTGCCGTTCGTGCTCCTCGAAGGCTGCACGGTCCGCGTACAACTCATAGAAGACCCGGACGTGTGGCTCGCCCGGCACGGTGTGAATGGCGTAGAGGAGCGTGCCGGGTTCTTTTGCGCGGATCTCTTCGAGGGCCGCAGCTGTCAGCTGGTCGAAGGCGCGGGCTGCTGTGGCATCGCGGGTGATGAAGCGTACGACCAGACCGAATCCCATGGGTCACGAGGCCTTCTGGCCGGCGACCTCGCGGGTGCGCTGGTGGAGCTGGCGGACCGTACGGCTGGTGGCTCGTGCCGGGAGGCTCTTGCCCAGAGCCTGGAAGTGCTCGTCGCCACGGACAGAGCTGATCGTGACGTAGTCGTCCAGGAACGTGTTCCAGGTGGCGCAGGCGGCCTCGACGTGCCCGAGTTCCATCTGGCGGCGGGCCAGCAGGCCGTTGCCGTGTACGCGGCCCTGTTTTTCGTTGGCGGGGCGGGCTCGGTTGGAGAGTTGAAGTTCCTTGATCGCCCCTGGGAGGTCGCCGAGTTCGTACAGCACGTGCGAGACGTGGAAGTGATAGGCGGCCTGGTCGTAGCCACCGACGGAGTCGTTGCGGCCCTCAGCCTGGGTCAGCGCGGTTTCGGTCTCGGCAAGGCGCGCGAATGCCTGCCGCTTGTCCTTCACCATGGCGGCGCCGTGCGCCTGTTGGCCGGCGAGGAAGGCTCGCAGTCGCGGGCCGGAGGCCGGAGCCGCTTCGGCGGCCGAGTCGGCGAGTTCCAGCGCCTTCGGGCCGTATCCGAGATTGGACGCCTGGAGCGCCATACCCCGTAGGGTGCGGCAGTAGGTCACGTGGTCCTGGGCTTCGCGTGCGAGCTTGAGGGCCTGGACGTAGTACTTCTGGCCGAGACCGTGGGCAGTCTCGTACATCGCCATCCACCCGGTGAGGTAGCTGAGATCGGCGGCGGCCGACAGCAGGCCGGCCTTCACTTCCGTGGTGCCGGATGCCTGGAGCCAGGGACCGACCGAGTTGACCAGGAAGGCCGCCGCCATCGGGCGGGCGTGGGCGGCGCCGAGCTCGTCGAGGATATCGGCGATCCGGTCCGTCATTCTCTGAACGGTCTCGACCTCGCCCTGGCCGACCCGTACGGTACGGCCCGCCGCGGCATGGCTCATCCGGTCAGCGGTCTCGTCGAAGACCGGCAGCGTCAGAGCGAGCGAGTAGAGCCCGGAGGCGAGTACACCACGGCGCGAGGGGTCCATGTCGGCTTTGCCGATCGACATCAGATCGGACAGGACCCCCTGGCTGCCCGCCTGCTCGGCACCGCGCCCGAAGCCCGTCTCCTCGGGTGTCACCGGTCGTCCGAGCCGACGTGAGAGCGTCTCGCGGACAACTTCCTGTACGTCTGCCCGGGGTTGAGTGCCCGAGAGCCAGTGCGAGATCGCCGACTTGTCATAGGTCAGCTGGTGCCCCGCCTCGCCTCCGACGCGATTCACGGCTCGGGCGAGCTGGCCGTTGCCCCACCCCGCCTGCTGCATGAGTGTCGCGAGAGCGGTGTTGGGTGTGCGCGGTCGGTGGGTCATCGCGATCCCGTCCTCTGTTCAACCGGTTCAACGCCTGGACCAGCTTCGCCCGTTCTCCCTTCCTCTGTACCCGCGTTGACTTGACGTCAGCCATTCGGGCGATGGGTGCGGACCCGAACCATCTGACATGGCTGCCGAATTGTCGATATGTGACCGAATGGATTCCCAGTGATCGTCAGTCCGCTCAACACCGCTCGATTCCCGGTTCCGCTGGAGTGGGGTGTGCCGCTCTCGGTTGATGCGCTCGGGGAGGTGGAGCTGTGCGCCAGCGAGGTGATCGCCAATGCGCTCGTGCACACCTAGGAGCGCTGTGTCGTGACCGTCCGGTGGTGTGCCGGGCGGGTGCGGGTGGAGGTCGCCGATCGGTGCCCGGAACTCCCGAGGCGCGAGCTCGACGTCGGCTCGACCAGAGGGCGTGGCCTCCTGCTCGTGGAGGTGCTGGCGCACGCCTCGGGGTGGCACCCGGCGGGGGTGGGCAAGGTGGTCTGGTTCGAGTACCTGGAAGCCGCCGAAGTGCCGTGCCCCACGTATGGGTGGGGCACGGCGCTGGACCTTCACGCGCTGCGAGAGGTGGCGTAGTGGCGCCCGCCCGGTCATTCCGGCGGGCCCCACCCCGGGGACCGCGCCGTCAGGCACCGACGTGCATACTTGCCGGACGATCAGTGGGACGTAGAGGTGATGACGCGGTGAAACTGGCTGAAGCGCTCGCGCAGCGCGCGGCTGCGGTGCGGCGGGTGGAGCAGTTGCGGGCGCGCGTCGTCGGCAGTGCTCGCTACCAGGAGGGCGAGGAACCGGCCGAGCACGCGGCGGAGGTCCTGGCCCAGGCCGGAGAGGTGCTGGACGAGCTGGAGCGGCTGATCCGCCAGATCAACCGGACCAACTCCACCGCGCTCATCGAGGGCGGCGGCACGCTGACCGACGCCCTCGCCCGCCGGGACGTCCTGCGGCTGCGCCACTCGGTGATCACCGCGGCCGCCGACGCCGCCTCCGGGCGCGACCAGCACGGAGCCGTACGGCAGTTGCGGTCCGAACTGCGGATCCTCTCGGCCCTGCCGGTCGCCGAGCTCCGAGCCCAGGCGGACGCCCTGGCGAAGGAGATCCGCGAGGTGGACACCCTGATCCAGCGCACCAACTGGGAGATCGACCTGATCGAGGACTGACCCCGCAAGCCGGGTGTGGGAAGCAGGTAGTCGCCACGGAGGCGTGCACACACCGCGGGCCGGCGGTTCATCCGGCCCTTGGCGCGTGAAGAGCAACGCAGGGGTTCGATTCCTCACCGAACAACGCAGCTCAGCATCGCGTACAGGTGACAGAGCACACCGCACAGCTCACCACCACGTGCAGATCCGGACGACGAGGGCGGGAACGGGGCGCCCCACACCCGGTGCGAGGGCCGTGCACACCAGCACGGCCCTCGCACCTGTTCCACCCCGGAGCTACTCGGGAAGCGCCGTCAGGAGGCGCCATCAGGGGGCGCCTCCCGTCAGGGCGCGCCGAAGAAGCCGAAGAAGCTCTCAAGAATCTGCTGCGCGGCCAGCCCCGCCGGCATGGTGCCGGCGCGGACCTGGGCCTCCAACTCGACCGACAGCCGCCGCACTTCGGGGTGGTCGTGCAGCCGCGCGTAGAGCTGGTCGTGGACCATGGCCCACGTCCACTCGACCTGCTGGTCGCGCCGCTTCGCGGCCAGCGCGCCGGTGGCGTCCAGTACCTTGCGGTGTTGCTGCAGCCGCTCCCACAGCACGTCGAGTCCGGCGCCGTCCCGGCCGCTGCAGGTCAGCACCGGCGGTGTCCACGCCGCGTCGGGGGCCTGCAACAGGCGGAGGGCGCCGGCGAGTTCGCGGGCGGCGGCGCGGGCGTCGGGTTCGTGCGGGCCGTCGGCCTTGTTGACGGCGATGACGTCGGCCAGCTCCAGGACGCCCTTCTTGATGCCCTGCAACTGGTCGCCGGTGCGGGCGAGGCTGAGCAGCAGGAAGGTGTCGACCATCCCGGCGACGGCGGTCTCGGACTGGCCGACTCCCACCGTCTCGATCAGGACCACGTCGTAGCCGGCGGCCTCCATCACCACCATGGACTCCCTGGTGGCCTTGGCGACGCCGCCCAGCGTCCCGGAGGTGGGCGAGGGGCGGACGAAGGCGTGCGGGTCGACGGCGAGGCGTTCCATCCGGGTCTTGTCGCCGAGGATGGAGCCGCCGGTGCGACTCGACGTCGGGTCGACGGCGAGCACCGCGACCCGGTGGCCGAGCCCCGTCAGCATGGTGCCGAAGGAGTCGATGAAGGTCGACTTGCCGACACCGGGCACGCCCGTGATGCCCACCCGGACGGCCCCGCCCGCGTGCGGCAGCAGCCGTTGGAGCAACTGCTGCGCGAGCGCGCGGTGGTCGGGCCGGGTGGACTCGACGAGGGTGACGGCGCGCGCGATCCAGGCGCGAGAGCCGTCGAGGACACCCGTCACGTAGCTGTCGAGGTCGATCGTCCGTGGAGGCATGCGATCAAAATCTCACAGCTCGTGGCCGAGGTCGGCCGCCAGCGAGGTGAGCAGGTCGTAGGCGGCGTCCGGGATCACGGTCCCCGGTGGGAAGACCGCCGCCGCTCCCGCCTCGTACAGCGCGTCGAAGTCCTGCGGGGGGATCACCCCGCCGACCACGATGGTGATGTCCTCCCGGCCGGCCTCGGCGAGCGCGGTGCGCAGCGCGGGGACCAGGGTGAGGTGTCCGGCGGCGAGCGAGGAGACGCCGACGATGTGCACGTCCGCCTCGACGGCCTGGCGGGCGACCTCGTCGGGGGTCTGGAAGAGCGGGCCGACGTCCACGGTGAAGCCGAGGTCGGCGAAGGCGGTGGCGATCACCTTCTGGCCGCGGTCGTGGCCGTCCTGGCCCATCTTGGCGACCAGGATGCGCGGGCGCCGGCCTTCGGCCCGCTCGAACCGCTCGACCAGGTCGCGGGTGCGCTGGAGGGAGGCCGAGGGGCCCGCTTCGTCTCGGTACACACCGGAGATGGTACGGATCTGGCCGCTGTGCCGGCCGTACACCTTCTCCAGGGCGTCCGAGATCTCGCCGACGGTGGCCTTCGCCCGGGCCGCGTTGACGGCCAGGTGCAGCAGGTTGCCATCGAGCGAGCCGCCGCGCTGCGGGCCGGCCTCGGCGGCCCGGGTGAGCGCGTTCAGCGCGTCCTGGCACGCCGCCTCGTCGCGCTCCTCGCGCAGCCGGCGCAGCTTCTCGAGCTGGCGGGCGCGCACCGAGGAGTTGTCGACCTTGAGCACGTCGATCTGCTCGTCGCTGTCCACCCGGTACTTGTTGACGCCGATGACCGGCTGGCGGCCGGAGTCGATCCGGGCCTGGGTGCGGGCGGCGGCCTCCTCGACGCGCATCTTCGGGATGCCCGCGTCGATGGCCTTGGCCATGCCGCCGGCCGCCTCGACCTCCTGGATGTGCTGCCAGGCGCGGCGCGCCAGGTCGTGGGTGAGCTTCTCGACGTAGGCGGAGCCGCCCCACGGGTCGATGACCCGGCAGGTGCCGGACTCCTGCTGGAGCAGCAGCTGGGTGTTGCGGGCGATCCGGGCGGAGAAGTCGGTGGGCAGGGCCAGCGCCTCGTCGAGCGCGTTGGTGTGCAGCGACTGGGTGTGGCCCTGGGTGGCGGCCATCGCCTCCACGCAGGTGCGGGTCACGTTGTTGAACACGTCCTGGGCGGTGAGCGACCAGCCGGAGGTCTGCGAATGGGTGCGCAGCGACAGCGACTTGGCGTTCTTCGGGTCGAACTGCTTGACCAGCTTCGCCCACAGCAGCCGGGCCGCGCGCAGCTTGGCGACCTCCATGAAGAAGTTCATGCCGATCGCCCAGAAGAACGACAGCCGCGGCGCGAAGGCGTCCACGTCCAGGCCCACGTCCAGGCCCGCGCGCAGGTACTCCACCCCGTCGGCCAGGGTGTAGGCCAGCTCCAGGTCGGCGGTGGCCCCGGCCTCCTGGATGTGGTAGCCGGAGATGGAGATGGAGTTGTACCGGGGCATCTTCTGCGAGGTGTACGCGAAGATGTCCGAGATGATCCGCATCGACGGCTGCGGCGGGTAGATGTAGGTGTTGCGGACCATGAACTCCTTGAGGATGTCGTTCTGGATGGTCCCCGCCAGCTTCTCGGGTGCCACCCCCTGCTCCTCGGCGGCCACGATGTACAGGGCCAGGACGGGCAGGACGGCGCCGTTCATGGTCATCGACACCGACATCTTGTCCAGCGGGATGCCGTCGAAGAGTTGGCGCATGTCGTAGATCGAGTCGATCGCCACGCCCGCCATGCCGACGTCGCCGGTGACGCGCGGGTGGTCGCTGTCGTAGCCGCGGTGGGTCGGCAGGTCGAAGGCGACCGAGAGGCCCTTCTGGCCGGCCGCCAGGTTGCGGCGGTAGAAGGCGTTGGACTCCTCGGCGGTGGAGAAGCCCGCGTACTGGCGGACGGTCCACGGCTGGTTGACGTACATGGTCGGGTACGGCCCGCGCAGGTACGGGGCGATGCCCGGGTAGGTCTCCAGGAAGTCCAGGCCGGCCAGGTCCGCCGTGGTGTACAGCGGCTTGACGCCGATGCCCTCGGGGGTGTCCCAGACCAGCTCGTCGACGTCCTTGCCGGTGGACTGCCGCCAGGCGGCCCGCCACTGGCCGTCGGTGACGTCCCCGGAGGGATCCCCGTTCAGCCCGATTCCGGTGAAGTCGGGGATCATCGTGCCACTCCGATCTGGTCGAGCAGGGAGGTGAGGACGGCGATGGCGTCCCCGCCCGCGTGGATGAACTCGTCTACTCCTGCCGGGGTTTCGCCGAGCCGACCGGCCAGCAGCACCCGTTGGGCTCCGGCCGCCCTCAGCGCGCCGGCGACGGCCTCGGCGTGCTCGCCGTACTGCGCGTCTCCGGAGCACAGGCAGGCGGCGGTGGCGCCGGAGGCGGTGAAGGCCTCGGCGAAGGCGGCCGGGTCGACGGACTCCAGCGAGGTCGTCGCGATGCCGCCGGCCTGGAACAGGTTGGCGGCGAAGGTGGTGCGCGCGGTGTGCGCGGAGGCGGTGCCGATCGAGGCCAGGAACAGCTTCGGCCGGGCGCCGGTGGCCGCGAGCACCGCGTCCGAGCGGTCGCGCAGCGCCTCGTAGGCCTCGGCGCGGCGCACCTGCGGCAGCCCGCCGCCCGGCGCGGCCGGGGCCGGTTCGCGGACCAGCGGCTGCTCGTCCAGGTGCGGGAACTCGCTGACGCCGGTGACGGGTTCGCGCCGCTTGGCGAGCTTGACGGAGCGCTCCGCCCAGGTCGCGGCGATCCGCTCGTGGACCGTCCCGTCGGTGAGTGCCGCCTGCTGGCCGCCGGCCCGCTCGATCTCCTGGAACCAGGCCCAGGCGGCCGCGGCCAGCTCCTCGCCCAGCTGCTCGACGTACCAGGAGCCGCCGGCCGGGTCGATCACCCGGGCCAGGTGGGACTCCTCCAGCAGGATGGACTGGGTGTTGCGGGCGATCCGGCGGGCGAAGGCGTCCGGCAGGCCGAGGGCGCTGTCGAAGGGCAGCACGGTGACGGCGTCGGCGCCGCCCACGCCGGCGGCGAGGCAGGCGACGGTGGTGCGCAGCATGTTCACCCACGGGTCGCGGGCGGTCATCATCACCCGGGAGGTGACGGCGTGCTGGCGCTGTGCCGAAGCGGCCGCGGAGGCCCCCGACACCTCGGCGACGCGGGACCAGAGGCGGCGCGCGGCACGGAACTTGGCGATGGTGAGGAACTGGTCGGCGTCGGCCGCGTAGCGGAACTCCAGCTGGCCGAGCGCGGCGTCCACCGACAGCCCGGCGGCGGTGAGCGCCCGCAGGTAGGCGACGCCGGTGGCGAGCGAGCAGCCCAGCTCCTGGGCGGGCGAGGCGCCCGCCTCGTGGTAGGGCAGGGCGTCCACGGTCAGCGCCCGGACGCCGGGGTACTCGGCGGCGCAGCGGGCGGCCAACGCGGTGGCCTCGGCGAGCAGCGCGGCGGTGCGCCCGGCCTCGCCGGTGCGGGCCTGGAGGCCCAGCGGGTCGGCGCCGAGGTTGCCGGCGGCGGCGCCGGGGGAGACCTCGCGCTCCTCGTACAGGGCGAACAACTGCTCGGCGGCGGCGGTGAATTCGGGCCCGGCGTCGAGTGCCACGGCGGCCAGGTCGAGGTACACGCCGGTCAGCGCCTCGGGCAGGGCCGTGACGGGGAGGCCCGCGCTGCCCAGTTCCAGCCAGAGCGAGCCGACGCCGTTCTCCAGGTCGGCCAGCACCGCCTCGTTGGCGCGCCGGCGGTCCGGGTCGGCGTGCCGCTGGCGGATGTCCCATCCGGCGACGGCCGCGCCCTGCGGCCGGCCGCCGCGCACGAACGGGGGGAAGCCGGGGTAGCCGGCTTCGGCCGGGGTGTCCTCGGCGGTGTACAGCGGGCGGGCGCGCAGCCCGTCCGGGAGTTCGGTGGTGAGCGCCCGCTCGGCGGCGGCGCCGTCCGCGGGCTGCGCGCCGGACTTGCGCAGCACGCCCTCGACGAGCTGCTGCCACTGCTCGCGGTGTGCGGCCGGGAATTCGGCGGCGAGGGGGAGCCCTTCGGGCGGGACGTTCATGACCGCAGGTTAGCGCTCGTTCGCAAGCCCGCAGGAGGGGCGGCGCGTGTGACCTTTCCCTCGATTTGGCACGTTCTCAGCACTCCGGGCGGCGAGGAGCGCCGTGGGCGGTGGCACCCGAGGTCAACGGCCGTGTCGGGGAGCACGATCGGTCGCCCGGAACGGCCCGGAACAGGGGGATTGCGGAACCCCTCCACTCATCTATTAAGTTACTTCGAAGAAGGTGGGTGGGGACCGAACCCCCGTAGGTGCCCGCCCGCCTTCGCCGTCCCCTGCCGTCCCCCGAAGGAGAGCCCCCCGCCATGGGAAAGCGTCGCAAGCCCAGCCCCCCGAGCCGGGCCCGCATGGCGGTCCTCACCACGGCCATGGCCGGCGGCGCCGTCCTCGCCTCCGGCACCGCCCACGCCGAGCCCGCCCCCAGCCTGGCCTCGGTCAAGGAGCAGGTGGACAAGCTCAACGAGGAGGCCGAGCAGGCCGTCGAGCAGTTCAACGGCTTCCAGGAGAAGCAGCAGAAGCTCCAGGGCGACGCCGGCAAGATCCAGGAGAAGGTCGCTCGCGGGCAGGAGGCGATGAACGAACTGCGCTCCCAGCTCGGCGCGGTGGCCGCCGACCAGTACCGCACCAACGGCATCGACCCCTCCTTCCAGCTGATGCTCGACTCCGACCCGGCCGCCTACCTGGAACGCGCCTCGGTGCAGAACCACCTCGCCGACTCCCAGATATCCCTGCTCAAGCAGGCCCAGAACGAGCAGCGCAAGCTCGACCAGGACCGCGCCGAGGCCACCGCCACCCTGGCCCAGCTCGACTCCGTCGGCACCGAGCTGGGGGAGAAGAAGAAGCAGATCCAGGCCAAGCTCGCCCAGGCCCAGGGCATGCTCAACAAGCTGAGCGCCGAGGACCGCGCCAAGATCAACGCCCAGCAGAACGCCGAGAAGGCCAAGGCCGAGGCCCAGCAGGCGGCCGCCGCCGACCGGGCCTCCCGCTCCGCCGAGCGCCAGAACATGAACACCCCGGCGCCGCCCGCCAGCGGTCGCGCCGCCGCCATCCTCCAGTTCGCCTACGCCCAGCTCGGCAAGCCCTACGGCTGGGGCATGACCGGTCCCAACAGCTTCGACTGCTCCGGCCTCACCGGCGGCGCCTACCGCGCGGCCAACGTCAAGCTGCCCCGGATGTCCCAGGACCAGTGGAACAGCGGCGCCCGCGTCCAGCGCGCCGACCTCCAGCCCGGCGACCTGGTCTTCTTCTACGGCGACATCCACCACGTGGGCATCTACATCGGCGACGGCAAGATGATCCACGCCCCGCGCACCGGCAAGAACGTCGAGGTCCTCCCGATCAGCGCCATGCCGTACGTGGGTGCCGTCCGGCCGTAGGCCTCGGCGCGTCACCGCGCACTGCCCCGGGAGACGGCGTCCCCCGGGGCAGTGCTCTCTCGGGGGTCCGGCTTCCTGTCCGGCTGGAGGGTCCTGCTCGACCACGTGTCGGTGCCGGGGCTGCTGTCGCCGCCGTCGCCCGGGGCCCCGCCGCCCACGAGGGCCTGCACGAGGGCCTGCACGAGCGCCTGCGCGCGACCGCCGAGGCGTACCTGCGGCACCGCCCAGGTCCGTCCGGGGTCGTGATCACGCGGCGGGAAGAGGGGGCGTGCGGGATCGACGGGCGCCCTACGGGTGCGGCGCGCAGGCCAGCAGGTACGGCAGGAGCGGGAGCACCGACACGCCGAGCCTGGAGGCCAGTCGGCGCCTCCGCCGACCGCTCCCCGGGCGGGCCAGCCGGCGGACCCGGGCCAGCACCCCGGTGGCGGCCACCGCGAGCGACCCGCCCGGCGCGGCGCTGGTCGGGGCGCCCGTCGGGGCCCCGGAGGTCGCCAGGGCGCAGAGCGCGGAGGCCAGTTCGCTGCGCGACACCCGCGCCAGCGCGGCGTCGTCGGCCGCCATCTCCAGCAGCAGCCCCACCTCCGCCCGCCCGTGCCGGGCCAGCGGCAGCGGACCGAACAGCAGGGCGAAGGTGTCCGCCGGCAGCCGGAACAGGTGGTGGCGGCCGCGGAGGTGTCCGTGCTCGTGCGCCACCGCCGCGGCCAACTGCCGTTCGTCCAGCAGCCGCAGCGCCCCGCGCGACAGGACCACCCGGGAGCTGCGGCCGGGCAGGCAGTAGACGGTCGGGTGGGCGTGCTCCAGGATCAGCGCACCCCAGCGCCGGTCCCGGACGGCGACCACGTCCAGCATCGCCCGGTGCCGTCGTCGTGCCCGCCCGGCCCGGGCGCCGACGGCCGCCACCACCGTGGCGATCGCCGTCCCGGCGGTGGCCAGCAGCCACCAGTCGTGTGTGTGCGGGGCGACCGGCCCGGCCGGCTCCGGGTGCGGGAACAGTCCGACCAGCCCGGCCGGATCGTGGGCGAACGGCTCCACCGCGTGGTGCGCCGCCAGCAGCAGCGCGACCAGGAAGGAGGCCATCAGCGCCAGCCAGAGCGCGGCGCCCGCCGCCGGACGCGCCTGCAACCGGGTCGAGCCGGCCAGTCGGCGGGGCAGCAGGACCCCGGTCACGGCCAGGTGGAGGCCGAGCAGCGCGAGGGTCACTCGGCGTCCCGGGCCTTCACCTGCTCCAGCGCCGCCAGCAGCGCGGACGCCTCGTCGCCGCTGATCCCGTCGACGAAGTGCAGCAGTGCACCCGCCCGGTCCGGCGTGGTCTCCAGCGCCTGGTGCATCAGCTGCGCGGTGTACGCCTCCCGGGAGCAGGTCGGCTCGTAGGCCCAGGCCCGGCCCACCTTGTCCCGGTGCAGCCAGCCCTTGGTGTGCAGGATGTCGGCCACCGTGGTGACGGTGGTGTACGCGACCGGCCGCTGCCGCTGGAGGTCGTCCACCACCTCGCGCACGGTGGCGGGCCGGCCCCAGGACCACAGCCGGTCCATGATCTCGGCCTCCAGGTCGCCGAACCCGCGCAGCACCGCCCGTTCTCTCCCTCGCCGACCGCCGGCGCCCATCGCGCCGCTAGAACCTGCCCATGGTACGGCGCTCCCGTGCGTGGGGCGGCCCGCGCACGCCGACGCCCGCCCTCCGGAGTAGGGGGCGGGCGTCGGTGTGCGCCGGGTGTCAGGACAGCCGCCGCCCCATCGGGATCCGGGAGCGGGTGAGCAGGGCGGCGAACAGCCCCGCCAGCACCGGGAGCACCAGGACGACCAGCAGCAGCTGGCCCCAGGGGGCGGTGATCAGGGCAGGCTGGCTGCCGAACCCGCTCGCCCGGGACTTCAGCAGCCCCACCGCGGGGACGAAGCCGTTGATCGCCCCCAGCAGCGCTCCGAGCAGGGCGATCAGCGCGCACTGCAGGCCCGCCATGGTGCGGCGGATCCGCGGGGGTGCGCCGACGGCGGCCAGGGTGGCCTGGTCCTGGCGGGAGTCGGCGGCGGCCAGGCCGGTGGCGATGCCGGCGGCGCCGAGGACGACCAGTCCGGCGAAGCCGCTGAGGGCCAGGGTGAGGGCGTCGCCGCGCGGCTGGAAGCCGCGCTCGACCTCCAGCTGGGCGGCCCGGTCGAGCCGGACGACGGCGGCCTCGGCGCGCTGCTGGGCCTTGCGGTCGGGCGGGGTGGCGGGCACCCAGATCGAGCCGGTGGGCTTCGCGGTGAGCCCGGGACCGAGCCTCGGCAGCGCCGCGGGCAGGATCAGGCCCTGGGCGAAGCGGGCGGCGGTCGCGTTCTCGACCAGGACGGCGTCGGCCGGGACTTCCTGCAGGTCGGGCTTGGGGATTTCGCCGGGCTGGAGCGGCGCGCCCGAGCCGCCGCGCAGTTGGAGCACCGTCCGGCCGTCGCCGGCGAGGAAGGCGCGGTCGAAGACCAGGATCTTCCCGGCGGCCAGGGCCTGTTCGGCGGCCGGGTCGTGGATGCCGAACTGGGTGCGGAGCATGGCGGCGTCCCCGGCGGCCAGGCGCGGCGGGCCGGACGCGGTGCGCCAGTTCACCGTGCCCTTGAGCTGGACGGTGCTGGAGCAGTTGGCGCAGAACTGGTACACCGCTTCGCCGAGGTCGGTGCGCGGCCCCAGGTCGGTCAGCTGCTTGCCCACCTCGGAGCGCAGGCCGTCGAGTCGCGGTCCGTCGGCGGCGGAGAGGAGCTGCACGGCGCCGTACGGGGCCTGCGGCCGGTAGTCGCGGCGGTTCTCGGCGTCGGTGCTGGTGCTGTAGACGCCGATGGCGACGGCCCCGGCCACGGCGGCCATCACGGCGGCGACGGCCGGTGCGGTGCGCGAGCGGTGCCGGGCGGAGTCGCGCAGGGCGAGCCGGGGCCCGAGCGGCAGCCGCCCGGCGATCCGGCCGAGCAGGGCGACGAGTGCGGGAGTGCAGGCGAGCAGGCCGAGTTCGGCGATGACGGAGCCGCCGAGCACGGTGAGCGTGCGGGTGTCGAAGGTGCTGACGACGGGCAGGCCGCGCTGCACCGCGCCCGCGCCGTACAGGGCCAGGGCGGCGCCGGCGGCGAGCAGCAGCACACCGAGCACGGTGACCCAGCGGTTCGGGGCCTGGGTGGTGTCCCGGCCGGTGAGCCCGGCGGTGACGCTGCGGCGGGCGGCCTGCCGGGCGGGCAGCGCGGCC
This sequence comes from Kitasatospora sp. NPDC086801, assembly GCF_044745805.1. Classification (NCBI taxonomy): domain Bacteria; kingdom Bacillati; phylum Actinomycetota; class Actinomycetes; order Kitasatosporales; family Streptomycetaceae; genus Kitasatospora; species Kitasatospora sp. NPDC086801. The sequence goes on along the minus strand of NZ_JBIVAX010000012.1, from coordinate 2,956 downwards.
GCGAGGAGTGCGGTGAGCAGGCCGATCCCGCCGATTGCGAGCAGGTCCGGGGCCGGCAGGGCGAAGTGCCCGAAGCGGGCGCCGCCGGCCCGTTCGATCCACGGGCGCAGCCCGGCGACGAGCCCGCCGCCGAGGACCACGCCGACCAGTGCCCCGGCCGTGCCGAGGACGAGTCCGCCGCCGAGCACCACCGCGCCGACGTGCGTCCGCCGGCCGCCGGCGGCGCCGAGCAGCGCGAGCTGGCGGCGGGAGCGGCGGGCGCCGACCGCGAAGGCGGGCCCGGCGAGCAGGGCGACCTCCAGCAGGCCCATGCCGGTGACGGTGGCCACCACGACCTTGGTGTTGTTGTCGGCGGAGGGGCCGAACGAGCGGTAGGCGTCCCGGTAGTAGGGGACGGCGGCGCGCGGCGGCGGGGCGAGCGCGACCGAGCGGGCGGTGAGGGTGTAGCCGTGGGCGTTGAACTCCTGGACCTTGGCCCAGTCGAGGGCGGCCCCGGCGGGGAGCCGGACCAGCCAGGCGCCGCGTTCGGGCCCGGGCGGTTCCGCGGCCGGGCTGCCGGGCGGCGTGGCGGCGGCGAGCTGGCTCAGCAACGTGCCCGGTTGGGCGACGAGTTCGACCCGGCGGAGGTCGTCCGGGTGCTCGACGACGCCGGTGATGGTGAAGGTCGTCCGCTCCAGGCCCGGGAGGGTGGTGGTGCCGCCGACGGAGAGCCCGGCGTTGTCCAGGAAGGCCCGGGTGGCGGCCAGTTCGCGCGGGCCGCCCGGGGCGTGGCCGTCGACCAGGTTGAGCCGGCCGTGCCAGATCGGGTCGGTGAGGTCGGCCTCGGTGGTGAGGGCGCGGACCAGGCCCTCGGGGGAGGTCGCGCCGGTCTCCGGGCCCGGCCGGGCGGCGGTGAGCACACTGCCGGGCGGCAGCAGGCCGGTGACCAGGGCGACCGGGTCGGTCCCGGCCGCTTTCTGCTGCTCGGCCGTGGGCGGCTGCCCGGAGCGGGTCTCGACCACGAAGGAGCCGTCCTCGGCGACCGGCGCCTGCTCGACGGTCCGGCCGGGGGAGAGCACGGTGACCAGGGCGTCCGCCCCGCCCATCACCCGTTCGACGCGTTCGGCCGGGGTGAGCTGTCCGCTGCGGTGGACGATGTCGGCGCCGGTGACGCCGAGGACGGGCAGCGCGATCATGGCGGCGATCAGGGCGCTGCGGCCCTTGGCGCGCAGCGCGTCGCGGCGGGCGATGCGCAGGGCGACCTTCCAGACACCGAGTCTCATCGGGCCACCTCGCCGAAGCCGCCGGCCGGGTGCCCGGCCCCGTCGGCCGCGTGGCCGGGGCCCCCGGCCGGAGCGCTGAGCGGGTCGCCGCCCAGTCGGCGCTTGCCGGTGCGGCGCCCGTGGCTCTCGGAGGCGACCTCGCCGTCCTTCAGGTGGACCACCCGGTCCGCCCAACTGGCGTGCGCCGCCTCGTGGGTGACCATCATCGCGGCGGCCCCGGCGTCGCAGCGGGCGCGCAGCACGGCGAGCACGGCCTCACCGGTGGCGGAGTCGAGGGCGCCGGTCGGTTCGTCGGCGAGCACGAGCCGGCGCTCGCCGATCAGCGCGCGGGCGATGGCCACGCGCTGCTGCTGGCCGCCGGACATGTCGTCGGGGAAGCGGTCGGCGAGTTCTCCGATGCCGAGTTCCTCCAGCGCGGCCACCGCCTCCCGGCGGGCGGCGCGTCCGGAGACTCCGTCGAGTTCGCGGGGCAGGGCGATGTTCTCGGCGGCGGTGAGGGCGGGGATCAGGTTGTAGTCCTGGAAGACGTACCCGATGGAGCGCCGCCGGAGGTCGGCGAGCCGGCCGCGGCTGAGGCCGCCGAGGGCCACGCCCTCGACCAGGACCTCGCCCTCGCTGGGCGCGTCGAGTCCGCCGGCCAGGGTCAGCAGGGTGGACTTCCCGGAGCCGGACGGTCCCATGACGGCGACGAACTCGCCTGGGTGGACGGCGAGTTCGACGCCGCGCAGGGCGTGCACCTCGGCCGCGCCCCGCCCGTGCACGCGGGTGACGTTGGCCAGGTGCAGGACGGGTGCGGGCCGGGTCGGATCGCTGTGGGACACACTTCCCCCTCGTGAGCTGTTGAGCTGCATATGTCGGTGAACTATATATGCCGGATGGGGGTGCACGTCGAGGGCCGGGTTTGGTCAAGCTTCTACAAAGCTGTCGAAGTTCGGTCGAAGCGCCGCTATCCGGGTGATGGGGAGGGTCTATGCTGGACGAGATTTGAAAGGCACCTCGTTCGGTGAGGCGTCTTCACGGACACAGGCCACTGACCCGACGACGTCGAGAGACGCCCAGGTTCAGGACAGGTCTTCCCGAGTTAAGGGTTGACCCCAAGTGGCTTCCGGCCGACCTGGCTGGACACGCCGTGGAGTGCCAAAGCTCTGACGAGTTGGGGTGTGCCGGTCCCGTGGGGCCGGTCCGCTCCTTGCCGTGTCGCGATGCGGTGCACAGACGGTGCACCCCCGACCGGGAGGAGGCGAGAGACATGGACTGCGATAGTCCGGGCCATAGTCGCCCCTACCCCCGCATGCTCTCGATCACCTCTGGCACGCGGTAACAACCTTTCCTGCGCGTTCACCCGGCGGTACGCCATGCGCTCAACCGCGCCCTGACGCACGCCGCCTGATGCTTCGTCATGCCCTCACGGCCGCCGCCGCTCAGCGCCGCCGTGCGGTTCGACGCTGCGCGCTCGCAGGGAGGATCGCTGCTGCGTGCCCCCTGTCGCCCCCTCGAGGAAGGGGGCAGGGAGGCCCTGCCATGACCAACGTGACGCTGGACCCGAAGGTCCCCACCACCAACGCCACCACCAACGCCACCACCACCCGCACCGCCGTGCTGGACGACGCCCACGTCGGCGACATCAAGGGTGCGCTCGGCACCATCCGGCTCGATGACACCACCCCGCGTCACGGCCTGTCCGCAAGGCTCAA